>NZ_CP020042.1:5998809-6300017 GCF_002028425.1 Streptomyces katrae
GGACGTTGGCGCGGTCGGCCCAGTGGTCCGGGTTGCCGAACGCGGGGGCCGCGTGGGTGCGGGCCGACATGAAGGACACGGTTCCCGGCAGCAGCCGGCCCTCTGCCGTGCCGTCCTCGTCGACGGTGAGCAGGACGCGGGCGTATCCGTAGAGCCAGCCCGACAGGGTGAGCAGGATCTTGCCGCCCGGCCGGGTCTGGGCGAGCAGAGCCGGCGGAACGGCGCGGAAGGAGCAAGCGGCCACAATCCGATCGAAGGGCGCTTGGGGCCAGTAGCCGTACACCCCGTCCGCGACCGCGAGGGTGGGACTGTAGCCGCACTCGTGCAGCGCGTTGGCGGCTTGGGCGAGCCGGTGGGGGTCGACCTCGACGGAGGTGACCAACTCCGAGCCGAGGCGTTCGCAGGCCAGCGCGGTCGAGTAGCCGGTGCCGGCCCCGATCTCCAGCACCCGGTGTTCCTCTCGGATGTCGGCGTCGGCCCACATCCGTAGGACGAGGGAGGGCAGGGTGGAGGAGGAGGTGGGTGCTCCGCCGTGCCGGGCGGTGGGCTGGGTCCAGTCGGGTTCGTCGCCGTCGAACTGGGTGATGAGCGTGGTGTCGGTGTAGGTGGTTGACAGCCACCGGCCGTAGTCGATCTCGGCGGTGACCGGCTCCCACACCGGCAGCCCGAGTGAGTCGCGGTCGTCGGCGGGAAGGTAGAAGCCGGGGATGAACTGGTGCCGTGGCACCTGGTCCACGGCCGCCCTCCACGAGGGATCGGTCAGTACGCCGTCCTCCGCGAGTGCTTCGGCCATCGTGTGACGCAGCTGGGCGGCGTCGGTGTTCGGGTCGGCGGGCGAGGTCACGGCCTGCCGCCTCCTTCCTGAGCGAGGATGTCGGCGAACGCTTCGGTGATGGCGGGCGCGTCGGGGAGCCAGCCCCACTGACCGTTCGGATTGCACTCGATGGCCGTCCAGTGCTTCGCCTGGTCGCCGTCGCCGGTCAGGGCGAAGTCGAAGCACCCGAAGAGCAGACCGAAGGAGTCCAGGTAGGCGCGCGCTGCGGCAGCGATCGGCGAGGGAACATCGATGGGGGTGTGGATCAGCTTGCTCCAGTCGCCGCGCCGCCAGTCCAGCGCGCCATCGGATGCTTCGACACGGCTGGCGAACACCTGCCGGTCGATCACGGTCATCCGCACGTCGCCAGTCTTGCGTACCTCGGCCTGAAACAGGTGGGGCATCACCGACAGGGAGTCGTCGAAGGTGTCAGGGTCAACGCGCTGGGCCCAGATCGCCCCGGCGTTCCCGTCCTCGCCGACGGGCAGGCCCCGGAAAGGCTTGTAGATGACCGGCCCGTGCTCGGCGGCGAACCCTCGGGCTTGCGCGGCGTCGTTGGTGACCAGTGTCGCCGGGATGGTGAAACCGAGCTCCGTGAACCGCTGAAGCTGGGTGGGCTTGAACTCGGCGCGGGCGACGGCAAGCGGATGGTTGACGTAGAGGGCGCCGGTCAGGCTGTGGAGGACACCGTTGAGGCCGTGGCGGGCTTCGGCAGTGCAGAAGTCCCGTTGCTGGGCGGGCAGGTGCCCGTAGCGGGCGGTGTACGGGGTGGGGCGGCGGTAGTACACCGCCGCCACCTCCCCTAGCTCCACCTCCCGGCTCGCCGTGGCAAGGCGCCCGCTCCAGGACGGGTCCCCGCCTCCGATGCGCGCACCGAAGGACAACCCGGCACAGATGTCGGCCGGGTCGGCGCGCACCACCCGTACGTCACGCTCGTTGAGCGCGCCGATGACGAGGTCCGCGGTGACGTCCTCCAGCGCGGTGAGGACCAGGACGGTGGAGGTCATGGGTCAGTCCGAGCTGTAGTCGGGGTTGGAGTCATCCGCGGTCTGCGGCTGCGGGCTGGACCCGTCACTGCCCCCGGACTGGGACGTGGTCGGGCTGGTCTGGTTGGTGCCGTGCTGACCCATCTCGACCCGCTGGCCGGTGGTGTCGGTGTAGACGGCGGTCTGCGAGGACGGCTCCAGCGTCACGGCCGCGTAGGCCGGGGCGCCGATCGGGAGCCTGTCGGTGACCAGCCGCATCGCCCATGGCGGCAGGAGTGTGAGTGTTGCGGTGCGCATTGTGGCGCTCCTCTCGATGAGTGTGAGTGGTGCTGGTCGGCCCTGCGGGCCGGGGCGCAGCCCCCATGGAGTGGGGTCGGCTGGGGGCTGCGCGCCGGCCAGCAGGGGAGGCCCGGTCGGCCGAGTGGCGCCGACTCCACGCGGCCGGCCGGGGGTCTACTTGCTGGGCGAGTCCAACGGGGTTACGCCGGCTCGACGTTCTCGACGGCGGTGGTGAACTCGCGTCCGGACGCGTTCCGGATGTAGGCGAGGTCCACCCAGTGCTCGATGCCTGTGTTCGAGACGTTCTCGGTGACGACGGCCATCAGCACGCCCTCGGCTCCGGACGGGATGTCGCGGACGCGCTTCCGGAGCAGCCGGTGCGGCTGGTACTCGTACCGCTCACTCATCCGCCACCGCCGACAAGGTGCTGAGAAACCGCTCCCAGCCGATGCGGGCCCGGTCGAGTAGGTCCGCGCTGGGCAAGGCGAGCGGGGCAGTGGTGGAGGCCTGGGCGTCTGGATTGTCCAGGCTCATCACGCCACGGGATGCGGTCTTGTCACAGTGGCTCCCTACCGTCGTCAGCGGGTGGTGAGACCAGTCAACGGCGAGACGATGGCGTGGGACCATCTCCGATGCGGCATGCGCATACGGATATGCGCGCAGCGGGTACGGGCAGGGGCCCGGAGCGGATGAAACCCGAGACTGGGGGCAGGCGCGTTGAGGATTTCGCCGACGGTCCGAGAAGCGTCGCGGGCGAAGGACTACGGCAAGGTCATCGAGCTGGTCCGAAAGGACGCTCGCATGACGCAGGCACAGTTAGGCCAGGCGTGCGGACTGTCCCAGTGAGCCATCTCCCGGCTGGAGAAACGAGGACCTGGGGCATACGCGACAGACGTCCTGGCAGCGGCCGCCGTAGGCCTGGGGATTCCCGGCTCCCTCGTGGGCCTCGCCGACGCGGCAACACGAGATGGGTTCGAGCACGTGGAACGACGAAACTTCATGAGCGGCCTAGGAGCAGCCGCCGCCACCCCGATACTGGCAGCCCTCCCAGACCCAGGCGAGGGCCCAGGACAGGCCGCGCCCCTGCGGCTCGGCACCGCCTCGTACCGGCGGATGGACGGGGCAACACCATCTCGCGATCTTGCCGACGCCGTTCAGTCCCACCTCCGGCTCGTACAGAAGGTGGCCCAGACCGCCAGCAGCGACCAGGAGCGGGCCCGGCTCGCCGGCGTCGGCAGCGAAGCCGCAAGCCTGGTGGGCTGGCTGTCGTGGGACATGGGCGATCACGGTTCCACACGTATGTGGTACGGCTCGGCGATCAAGGCTGCGCGAGCGGCCGGGGACCCCCTCCTCGCCGCCTACCAGGCCGGCACAATGGCACAGTTTGAAGCGGACGCGGGCAACGGAGCGCAGGCACTGTCCTGGACGCGGACCGCCCGCAAGCACCTGGATGCGCGCAGGCCGGCAGTCGCCGACGCGTGGCTGTCGTCGGTCGAGGCCTTGGCCCACGCCGCAGCGGGTGACGAGCGAGCTGCGGACCGGGCGCTGACAAACAGCCGAGCCCTGGCCGCGCGGTTGGGATCGGAAGAGCCGCCACCATGGCCGTGGGTCTTCACATTCAACGAGATCAAGGTGGCGGCCGCCCGAGTCACTTGCGGGGCCCGGCTCGGCCTGCCCACCTGGGTGCTGGAAGCCGACACGGACACCCTCGCCATCGGCCACGCCAAACAGCGGGCTCTCCTCATCCTCGACATTGCCGCCGGCCACCTGGCGGCCGGGCGGGTCGAGGCCGCATTCGCGTTCGCTGGCCGCGCGCTCGACACGGGGCTCCAGTACCGTTCCGGGAGGATCGTGGACCGTGCCCGCGCGGTCCGCCGTTCGTACCGAACGGCCTCGGCACCCAAGGTGGTTCGGGAGTTCGACGAGCGGCTGCACGACGTCTGCCTGTAGGGGAGGACATGCAATGCGAGTCGGGATCACTGGTCATCGAGGGCTGAGCGCCGAGGTCGAGCAGAAGGTACGCGACCTCCTCAAAGCCGCGGTGAGGGAGCACGGCGCCGACCTGGTGGGCGTCTCCTGCATTGCGGACGGCCCCGACGCGTGGTTCGCCGAGTATGTCCTCGCCCACGGCGGCCGTCTCGAAGTCGTCCTCCCCGCGGAGCAGTACCGCGAAGGGCTGCCCGCCGAGCACTGGCCCACGTACGACGAGCTGATGAACCGCGCAGCCGACGTCCACCGCACCGGCATGGCCGCCTCCGACTCCGCCGCGCACATGGCCGGTAGCGAGATCCTCGTCGGCCTGGTTGATGAGCTGCTGGCCGTCTGGGACGGGAAGCCGGCCTGGGGGTACGGGGGCACAGCCGACGTGGTGGCGTACGCCGAGCGCACGGGCGTTCCGGTGCGGATTCTCTGGCCTGAGGGCGCAAGTCGCTGACGTCCCCCGAACGCACGAGGGCACCCCCTCCCAGCCCGAAGGCCGAGAGGGGGCGCACGCGGCCTACTTCGCCACGAGTTGGTACAGGGTGAGTCCGAGCCCAGCAACAGCGGTCACCGCGGCGATGGAGGGGAGTGGCCAGCGGGCCCGCTCCAGAGCCTCGACCCGCTGCTCCAAGGCGTCGATGTCCGCCTCGGCCTGGTCGGTGCGCTGGAGTGCGGGGCTCAGGTCGCCGCGCAGCTCGGCGAAGCCCGTACGAATCTCGCCCCTCATCTCCGCAAGCTAGACCGCGACCCGGGTGGACTCCTCAGGGCTCACCCGCGGGGCCGGACGGTCTCGGTGATGCCCGGACCCTCCGACCGCCGGAGTCGCGCGCGCTACAGCCGGGCGCGCAGGGCCGGGTGGTCCGCGACGACCGTGCAGCTGCCCGGAGCGATCTCGGTGAAGCCCGCGTCCCGGACCACCGGGAGTCCGCTGCCGCTCAGTTCCGCCCAGCGCTCTCGCGGGGCGCTGCGGACGGCCAGGTGGAAGCCCGAGGCCTGCCACAGGCCGCGTTCCGCCGCCGTCAGTTCCCACCAGGCCAGCTGCGCCGCGTGGCCGGCCTGGGCCATGGCCTTGCCGGCCGACATGCCGAGCTCCGGGTTCAGCCACAGCACCGGCACGCCCGGTTCCGGCGCGGGCGCCGGCTCCGGGTCGTCCAGGTCGGTACCCGACACCTGGAGCTTGGCCAGCTCCTTGGGCCAGCCGTCCAGGGGCACCGGCGGGAAGACCCGTACCTCGGACGCGGCGCCGTGGACCGTGACGCCCGGCAGGGTGGCCGCCTTGCGCCACTCAGCGCCGCGCGCCCGGCGGACCACCTTGCGGATCCGGGCGTCCTGCCAGTCGCGGACCGCCTGTGCCCATTCGCCCTCGCCGTGCGCGCGCTCGTCCGTGAGGAGGACCAGCACCGCCCGGGCCGCCGTCTCCAGGGCGTCCGTCCGGGCCGGCGGCTCGGTCTTCTCGATCCGTACGACCAGCGGCAGGACGAACTGCGGCGCCTCGTCGCGCCGTACGTGGTCCTTGCGGAAGGGGCTGTCCGACCCCACCGGGGGTACCTCTGAGGTCTGGTTCGTGTGCTGGCTGCTCATCCCGTCAAGCATGCCAGGGTCCGTCTTCAGGAGGATGTCCCGGGTGGCCCGCCCGAGCGAGGATCATGTCCATGAAGAGCGACCTTTTCGCGAGCGAGAACCTGGCCCAGTCCGCCGCCGCGCCCGGGATGTCCCTGCAGAACGCCAAGTCCGTCAAGTACGCCGTCAACGGCGAGATGCTCGCCCGCCAGGGCTCCATGGTCGCCTTCCGCGGCAACCTCCAGTTCGAGCGCAAGGGCCAGGGCATCGGCGGCATGCTCAAGCGGGCCGTCACGGGCGAGGGCCTTGCGCTGATGGCCGTACGAGGCCAGGGCGAGGCCTGGTTCGCGCACCAGGCCGGCAACTGCTTCATCATCGACTTCGAACCCGGCGACGCCCTCACCATCAACGGGCGCAACGTGCTGTGCTTCGACGCGACGCTGTCGTACGAGATCAAGATGGTCAAGGGCGCCGGGATGACCGGCGGCGGCCTCTTCAACAGCCTCTTCACCGGCACGGGCAAGCTCGCCGTCGTCTGCGACGGCAACCCGATCATCATCCCGGTCACCGCGCAGTCCCCGGTGTACGTGGACACGGACGCCGTCGTCGGCTGGAGCGCCCACCTGGAGACCGGGCTGCACCGCTCCCAGTCGCTGGGCTCGATGCTCCGCGGCGGCTCCGGTGAGGCCGTCCAGCTGATGCTGCGCGGCGAGGGCTTCGTCATCGTCCGGCCCAGCGAGCTCACCGAGACGGCGGCGGCGCACTGAGGCTGACCGGAGTGGGCCGCCGCTACGGGAGGCGGCGGCCCTGGGTGCTGCGCGGGGTCGGGTTGGATCTGCCGCCCGGCGCCCTGGTCCGGATCGAGGGCGGCAACGGCGGCGGCAAGTCCACCCTGCTGCGGCTCCTCGCGGGTATCGACGCCCCGACCGAGGGCCGGATCACCGGCCGCCCGCGCCGCACCGCCTACGTCCCCGAGCGCTTTCCCGCCGTCCTGCCGCTGACGGCCCTGGGCTACCTGACCCACCTCGGACGGGTGCACGGTCTGACCGGCGCCGAGGCCGCCCGGCGGGGGGCCGAGGGGCTGGAGCGGTTCGGCGCCGGGGCCCACGCCCGCACCCCGCTGGCCGAACTGTCCAAGGGGAGCAGCCAGAAGGTGGCCGTCGTCCAGGCGCTGCTCGCCGAGCCCGGCCTGCTCGTCCTCGACGAAGCCTGGACCGGTCTCGACGTGGCCGCCCGCGCCGAACTGGACCGCGCCGTCGCCGAACGCACCGCCGCCGGGGCCACGGTGGTCTTCGTCGACCACGACGCCACCCGCCTCGCGGACCTCCCCGGCGCCCGCTACCGGCTGCGCGGCGGAACGCTGGAGGAGGCCACCGAGCCCCCGGAGCTCCGGCCCGGTGCCGCGGCCGCCCGCCCGGCAGCCGGGGGCACTGCGCGTACCGGGTCCCGGGCCGCGGGGGTATCGGGCGAGGAGCGCGCGGGACGGGCCGGCGCGCCCGTTGTCCGGGCCGATCTGCCCGTGGTCCCGGTCGAGCCGCCCGTGGCACCGGCCAGCGCCCTCGGCGGCCGGGCCGACGAGGCCGTGGTCCGGGCCGACGTCCCCGGCGTACAGACCGGCGCGCCCGGCGTCCCGGCCGGCGTGCCCGCCCGAGGGCCGGGGGTGGCGGTCGTGCGGATCCGCGCCGCCGGGCCGCCCGGCAGCGTCCCGCCGCCGGGTGCGGTCCCCGACGCGGGGGGCGGGATCCTGCTGACCGTTGGCGCCGACCGCTCGGACGCCGTGCTGCGCGCGCTGCTCACCGCCCGGCCGCCCTGGCACATCCGCTCCGTGGAGGAACTCCCGTGACCGCCCTGCTCCGCTACCAGGGGGCGCTGCTGATCCGCTCCCAGGGCTGGCTCGCCCCCTTCGCGGTGTACCGTCTTCATGGCCATCGGTATCCAGCCCGGCGACCGGACGCTGGACTCCCTCGGCTACGCCGCCGCCGGGCTGGTCCCGCTGACGGCCTGGCTGGTCCGCGTCTGCGCCACCGTCGAGCCCCCCGCCGCCCGCGCCTGCACCGCCGCCGCGGCCGGCCCCGCCCGGGCGCACGCCGCGGCCCTGCTGACCGGCCTGGGCGGGGCCCTGCTCACCGGGTTGCTCGCCGCCGCCTACACCCTGCTGGTCTGCGACCCCGCCGGGCACGCCCCCGTCCGGGCGGCCCTCACCGGGGCGGTGGCCGTCGGCGTCTGCGCGCTGACGGGGGCGGCCGTGGGCGCGGTGTGCGGCCCGCCCCTGCTGCCGGGGCGCGGCCTTGCCGTCCTCGGGGCGGGCCTCGGCTCCCTGCTGGCCTGGGTGGCGCCCTTCTCCCCGGCCCGCGTCGCGGTGTCCGTGCTGATCGGCGCCGCGCGGGCGGGCGCCCCCGAGCCGGCCCTCCCGCCGGGCCTGCCGGTCGGGGCCCTCCTGCTGGCCGGGGCGGCCGGGGCGGTGGCGTGCGCGGCCGTCGCACGCCGGGGGTGATGGAACGTTACTTCCCCATCAGCTCCGACACCTTCACGAAGCGGTACCCCCGCTTGCGCAGCTCCGGCACGATCTTCTCGACGGCCTGCTCGGTGACCGGCGCCGCGCTGTGCGTGCAGTGCATGACCACCACCGAGCCCGGTTTCACCCCAGCCAGCACCTGCTCGGCCACGGCGTCGGGGTCCTTGGCGAACGCGTCCCCGCTGACCACGTCCCACTGCACGGCGGTCACCTTGGCGGGCGCGAGGGCCCGCAGGGCCTGCTCGTCGTAGCAGCCGCCGGGGAAGCGGAAGTACGGCACGGTGTTGACCGCCCCGGCCTTCTTGAAGGCGGCGAAGGCCCGGTCCACGTCGGCCCTGGCGGCGGGCGCGTCGAGCGCGGGCAGCCCGTAGCAGGGGGACTTGAAGGCGTGGTGGCTGTAGGAGTGGTTGGCGACCTCGAAGTTCGGGTCCGTGCCGATGGCCTTCGCCTGGTCCGGGTACTCCTCCGCCCAGCGGCCCGTCATGAACACCGTGGCCGGCACCTTCAGCCGGCGCAGGCTCGCGATCAGCTCGGGGTTGTCGAAGCGCTCGCCCGAGGCGGCGCGCGGACCCTGGTCGGAGGTCATGTCGGCGTCGAAGGTCAGGGCGACGGTCTTCTCGGTCCGCTGCCGGGCCCGCTCGAAGACCGGCGTCAGGCCGCCCGGCCCGGGAGCCAGGGTCGGGACCCGGGCGGGCCCGCCGGCCTGCGGGGAGGCGGAGGGAGGGGCGGATGCGGAGGGGGAGGCCGCGGTGGCGGCGGGGCCGGAGGCCGCGGGGGTGCCCATACGGGCCTGGCCCGCGCCCTGGGGGGCGCCGGCGCCGGCCCCGCATCCCGTCAGGAAGGCGCCGAGCGCGGCCACGGCGCCCATGACGGTAACTTTGCGTGCAGAAAGGGTCACCCATGCAAAATATATGACTATCCGGCAATCAGCCGGGCGCGGCACGCCTCGACATCGAAGGTGGCCGCGGGGTACCGCGGGTCCATCTCCTCCAGATGCTCCAGCAGCAGTCTGGCGACCGCCCAGTTCCGGTACCACTTGCGGTCCGCGGGCACCACGTACCAGGGCGCCTGCGCAGGGGAGCAGCGCTCCAGGACCCGCTCGTACGCCTCCTGGTACGCCGGCCACATCCGGCGCTCCTCGATGTCGCCCGGATCGAACTTCCAGCGCTTGTCGGGGCGGTCCAGCCGTCGCAGCAGCCGCTGGAGCTGCTCCCCGAAACCGATGTGGAGGAAGACCTTCACCACGGTCACCCCGTCCTCGGCGAGGGAGCGCTCGAACGCGTTGATCTCCTCGTACCGGCGCTCCACGACCTCGGGGGCCACGAGCGCGCGGACCCGGGCGATCAGCACGTCCTCGTAGTGCGAGCGGTCGAAGACGCCGATCTCGCCCTGACGGGGCAGGGCCTTCTCGACGCGCCACAGGAAGGGATGTTCCCGCTCCTCGGCGGTGGGTGCCTTGAAGGCGGTGACGCGGCAGCCGGCGGGGTTGAGCGGGCCGGTGACGTGTTTCACCGTGCCGCCCTTGCCGGAGGTGTCCATCCCCTGGAGCACGAGCAGCAGCCGCCGGCGGTCCCCGGCGGTGCCGGCGGCGTACAGCCGTTCCTGGAGGCCGGCCAGCGGCCCGGCCAGCGCGTCCGTGGCGGCCCGCCCGGCGTCCTTGTCCGTCGGGCCGGCCGGGATCGCGGAGCTGTCGTACGCCCCGAGGTCGACCCGGGCGCCGCCCCCGACGCGCAGCAGCTCCCGCAGCGGGGTCCCGCCGGCCTTCCCGCCCTCGGCCCCCTTCCCCTTCCCCCGGGTCACGGCGTCAGCGCCACGGTCCGGTCACCGCGAACGTGGTGCCGGGCGTGTACGCGTTGACGTACATCGTCCGCCGGTCGGGGGAGAAGGTGACCCCGGCGAACTCCCCCCACGCGGGGGCTCCCGGCTTCCCGACGTCCTGGGCGTTGCGCGCCACCGGGTAGACCTCCCCGGCCGGGGTCACCCCGAAGACGTACTGGTCCCCGCCGCCGTCCTCGCACACCATGAGCCCCCCGTCCGGGGCCAGGCAGATGTTGTCGGGGGAGTCCCCCGGAAGGCCGGTGTCGGCGGCCGGCCCGAAGCGCACCTCCAGCCGGAGCCGGGCGCGCAGCGGATCGTAGTGCCACACCTGCCCGTGGTGGTCGGCCGAGGCGCCCTCGGAGCCCCGGGCGTAGCTGGAGACGAAGCAGACCCCCGTCCCGCCCCAGTAGCAGCCCTCCAGCTTCTGGGCGTGCGTGATCCCGCCCGGGCCGAAGTCCTGGAAGCGGATCGGGGTCCCGGCCGCCGAGGGGTCCGGGACGGGCACCCACTCCACCGGGAACTCCGCCCCCGGCCGGTCCACCACCGACAGGTCGGGCACCCCGGGCACGCGCAGGGCCTCCAGCGTGCCGCCGGCCCGCAGGGAGCCGGGGCCGCCGAGCGGGCGCGCGGGCAGGAAGCGGTAGAAGAGGCCGAAGGGCCTGACGAAGGCGTCCTCGGTCTCGTAGACCACGCCCCGGTACGGGTCCACGGCCACGGCCTCGTGGGCGAAGCGGCCCAGCGCGGTCAGCGGGACGGCGCCCAGCCGGTGCGGGTCGGCGGGGTCGACCTCGAAGACGTACCCGTGGTCGCGGGCGTACCCGTTGGCACCGGCCCGGTCCTCGGTCTCCTCGCAGCTCAGCCAGGTGTTCCAGGGGGTGCGGCCCCCAGCGCAGTTGACGGCCGTCCCGGCCAGGGCGACCCGCTCGGCGGTGACCCGGCCGCCGGGGTCCAGTTCCAGGGCGGTGCAGCCGCCCAGGGCCCCGGGGTCGTACGTCAGCCCGTCCACGGCGGGGACGCGCAGGGCGGCGTCGGCCCGGTTCTCGTGGTTGCGCACCAGGCGCACCCGGCCGCCGCCCGCGCCGAAGGCGGCCATGCCGTCGCAGTGGGACGGCACCGTGCCCTCCCCGGAGCGCAGCAGGTCCCCGGCGCGCGAGAGCACCCGGTACGAGAAGCCGGCCGGCAGGTCGAGCAGGCCGCCGGGATCAGGCAGGAGCGGTCCGTACCCCCGGGCGGAAGCCCGGGCGCCGCCGGAGGCGAACAGCGGGCCGAGAGCGCCGCTGAAGGCGACCGCGCCGGCCGCGAGCAGGCTGCGTCGGGAGACGGACATCGGCGACTCCCCGGTGCGTGGGTGGAGATGTGACCGGCCCGTCGTACCACGCCGGACCCCCGCCACCCCCGCGACGCGTGCGCGCCACCGTCCCCCTCACCCCACCGGGCCCCGGCGCGGCGTACGCGCGGGGCCCGGCGGCGAAGGGGGAGGGGATCAGACGAGCTCGGCGCTCAGGGTGATCGTCGTACCGGTCAGGGCCTGGCTGACCGGGCAGTTCTTCTTCGCGTCCTCGGCCGCGGCGGCGAAGCCCTCCGCGTCCAGGCCGGGGACCTCGGCGCGCACGGTCAGGTGGATGCCGGTGATGCCCTCACCGGGCTGGAAGGTGACGTCGGCCTTGGTCTCCACCCGGGTGGGCGGGGTGCCCGCGCCGTCGAGGCCGTGGGAGAGCGCCATCGAGTAGCAGCTGGAGTGCGCGGCGGCGATCAGCTCTTCGGGGCTGGTCTTGCCGTTGGCGGCCTCGGCGCGCGAGGGCCAGGAGACCTCGAACGAGCCCCGGCCCGAGGAGTCGAGGGTGACGACACCGGCGCCCTTGAGCAGGTTGCCTTCCCATTCGGTGTGCGCGGTACGCGTGGTGGCCATGGCGGGTCCCTTCATGGAAGTGGATACGGCCGGGTCGCGAAAGCGTCCCGGCCGTGCCCAACCTACTGGGACACCAGGGGTTTTGCGTCGCGGGCGAGCGCGGTGAGCCGCGATATGGCTCGGAAGTACTTCTTCCGGTAACCGCCGGCCAGCATTTCTTCACTGAACAGCTTGTCGAAGGGCACGCCGGAGGCCAGGACCGGCACCTCCCGGTCGTAGAGCCGGTCGGCCAGCACCACCAGGCGCAGCGCCGTCGACTGGTCCGGCACCGGGACGACGTCGGTCAGGCAGACCGCGGCGATCCCGTCGGTGAGCGCGCCGTACCGGCTCGGATGCACCTTGGCCAGGTGCTCCAGCAGGCCCGGGAAGTCGTCGAGGCTCGCGCCGGGGGTCGCGTACGCGGCCTTGGCGACCTGCTCGTCCGAGAAGGGCGCGGGGGCTTCGGGCAGGCCGCGGTGGCGGTAGTCCTGGCCGTCGATGCGCAGCGGCCGGAAGTGCGCGGACAGCCCCTGGATCTCCCGCAGGAAGTCGGCGGCGGCGAAGCGGCCCTCGCCGAGCTTGCCGGGCAGCGTGTTGGAGGTGGCCGCCAGCGCCACGCCCTGCTCGACCAGGCGGCTGAGCAGGGAGGACACGAGCACGGTGTCGCCCGGGTCGTCCAGCTCGAACTCGTCGATGCACAGCAGCCGGTGTCCCCCCAGGGTCTGCACGGTCTGCTGGAAGCCGAGCGCGCCGACCAGGTTGGTCAGCTCCACGAAGGTGCCGAAGGCCTTGAGTGCGGGCTCGGCCGGGGTGGCGTGCCAGAGGGAGGCCAGCAGGTGGGTCTTGCCGACGCCGTAGCCGCCGTCGAGGTAGACCCCGCGCGGGCCGGCGGCCGGGGCGGGCGCCTTCTTCTGGAACCACTTGCGCTTGCCGGCGCCGCTGGCGTGGGCTCCGCCGAGCCCTGCGGCGAAGCCGCTCAGCACGGTGACGGCCTCGGCCTGGCTGGGCTGGGCCGGGTCCGGGTTGTAGGTGTCGAAGCGCACCGAGTCGAAGCGCGGCGGCGGGACCATCTCGGCCACCAGCCGTTCGGCGGGCACCCGCGGCTCGCGGGCGCACAGGGCCAGCGGGCCCGCGTCGGCTATCGGGGGCTGCCCGGAGGCAGGACCGGAGGTGGAGAGTGATGTTGACACAGCTCTTAACTCTACGGGGCGTGTCACACTGCACCGATGCGACGCCTGTTCCCTGTGACCGATCAGACACCCGGCCCCTCCGGGGCCACGGCCGACCGCGAGTGGTCTCTGGACGAGCTGGCCGAGGCCTACGCCTACCCCGAGCTGGCCCCCGGCGCGCACTGGCTGCGGGCGAACATGGTGTCGACCCTGGACGGGGCCGCCCAGCACGACGGGCGCTCGCAGCCCATCTCCGGCGAGACCGACATGCGGATCTTCGGTACCCTGCGGGCCCTGGCCGACGTGGTGATCGCCGGCGCGGAAACGGTTCGCCAGGAGGGCTACCGCCCGGCCCGGGCCCGTGAGGCCTTCGCGGCCCGCCGCGAGGCCGCCGGACAGGGCCCCGCCCCGGCCATCGCCGTGGTCAGCGCGAGCCTGGACCTGGACTTCACCCTGCCGCTGTTCACCTCCCCCCTGGTGCCCACCCTGCTGCTGACCGGCGCCGGCGCCCCCTCCGACCGGGTCGCCGAGGCCACCGCGGCCGGGGCCCAGGTCGTGGTGGCGGGCGAGGGGGCCGCCGTGGACCCGGCCCGGGCCGTACGGGAGCTGGCCGCGCGGGGGCTGGGCCGTCAGCTGACCGAGGGCGGGCCCCGGCTGCTGGGGCAGTTCGTGGCCGCCGACGTGCTGGACGAGCTGTGCCTGACGGTCTCCCCGATGCTCACCGCGGGCGACGCCCAGCGGATCGCCGGCGGGCCCTCCGTCACGGTTCCGCACCGGCTCGCGCCGGCCTCCGTCCTGGAAGAGGCCGGGTTCCTCTTCACGAGCTACCGTCGGATCTGACAAGGGAGCGGAATTTCGCGTTCCGCTTAGCTTCCGACGGGTACGTAGCTGGGCACATATACCTGCGCACGCCCCGCGCCACAGCGGGGCAGGATGGTTTCCGCAGGGGCCGGCCGACCGGCCTCGGCGCATGAAGGAGAGGGCGTCCGTGTTCACGAGCGTATTGATGATCGAGCAGCCGCTGACCACGGTGGACGTGGACTTCGTCACCACCCTGCACGGAGACGACCCGGTCTCCTTCGTCGTCCTCATGCAACCCAGGGGCGACCAGGACCGACTGCTCCGGGCCATCGACGACGTGGCGCTCGGTGAGCTCCCGGAAGCCCTTCGCGAGGCCGACGTACCCGAGGGCGAGGCCGCCCGGGGCCCCGCCGCACAAGCACTCGAACACTCCCTGGCGGCCCTGCGCAGGAAGGGCGCCACGGCCGTCGGCCAGATCATCGAGAACCACCCCCTCGACCACCTCAAGAGCGTCGTGGACGAGACGGACGCCGACGAGGTGATCGTCCTGACCGCCCCCCACTTCGTCGAGGAGTTCTTCCACCGGGACTGGGCCTCCCGCGCCCGGCACAAGGTCGGGGTTCCGGTGCTCAAGCTCTTCGCCCACAACGAATAGGCTGGGGCGGACACACCCCGCGGGCCCGCCCCCGCGGGCCCCGCACTCGATCCTGGAGCGACCTGAATGAAGCCCGGCCTGCCGACCGCGATGGAACGGCCCCACTTCATCGGCATCGGCGGCGCCGGCATGTCCGGCATCGCGAAGATCCTCGCCCAGCGCGGCGCGCAGGTGGCCGGCAGCGACGCCCGTGACTCCGAGACCGCCGAGGCGCTGCGCGCCCACGGCGCCACGGTCCACATCGGGCACGCCGCCGGGCACCTCGCCCCCGGATCCACCTGCGTGGTCGTCTCCAGCGCCATCCGCGCCGACAACCCGGAGCTGGCCCGCGCTGCCGAGCTCGGCATCCCCGTCGTGCACCGCTCCGACGCCCTCGCCGCCCTGATGGACGGCCTGCGCCCGATCGCGGTCGCCGGCACCCACGGCAAGACCACCACCACGTCCATGCTGGCGGTCTCCCTCTCCGCCCTGGGCCTGGACCCCTCGTACGCCATCGGCGGCGACCTGGACGCCCCCGGCTCCAACGCCCACCACGGCGAGGGCGACATCTTCGTGGCCGAGGCGGACGAGAGCGACCGCAGCTTCCACAAGTACGCCCCGCAGGTCGCGATCATCCTCAACGCGGAGCTCGACCACCACGCGAACTACGCCTCGATGGACGAGATCTACGAGTCCTTCGAGACCTTCGTCGGCAAGGTCGTCCCCGGCGGCACCCTCGTCGTGGCCCACGGCCAGGCCGGCGCCGCCGAGATCGCCCGCCGCGTCGCCGGCCGCGAGGGCCTGAACGTCGTCACGTACGGCGAGGCCGAGGACGCCGACGTCCGCATCACCAAGATCACCCCGCGCGGCCTGACCAGCGAGGTCACCGTCCTCCTCGACGGCCGCCCGCTCACCTTCACCGTCTCCGTGCCGGGCCGCCACTACGCGCACAACGCCGTCGCCGCCCTCGCCGCCGGCGTCGCCCTCGGCATCCCCGCCCACAACCTGGCCTCCGCCCTCGGCAAGTACACCGGCGTCAAGCGCCGCCTCCAGCTCAAGGGCGAGGCGGCCGGCGTCCAGGTCATCGACTCCTACGCCCACCACCCCACGGAGATGACCGCCGACCTGGAGGCCATCCGCGGCGCCGCCGGGGACTCCCGCATCCTGGTCGTCTTCCAGCCGCACCTCTTCTCCCGCACCCAGGAGCTCGGCAAGGAGATGGGCCAGTCCCTCGCCCTCGCCGACGCCTCCGTCGTCCTCGACATCTACCCGGCCCGCGAGGACCCGGTACCCGGCGTGACCAGCGAGATCATCATCGCCGCCGCCCGCACCGCCGGCGCCGACGTCACCCCCGAGCACGACAAGGGCGCCGTCGCCGACGTGATCGCGGGAATGGCCAAGCCCGGCGATCTCGTTCTCACCATGGGCGCGGGCGACGTCACGGATCTGGGACCCCGGATCCTCGCCCGCCTCGCCGACTGAGGGAGCGGGAGCGTCATGGCGTACGAGGTCCAGAAGACGGACGAGCAGTGGCAGGCGGAGCTGACCCCGTCCGAGTACCAGGTACTGCGCCTGGCGGGCACCGAGCCGGCCTTCCGCGGCGAGTACACGGACACCAAGACGGAAGGCGTCTACTCCTGCCGCGCCTGCGGCGCGGAGCTCTTCCGCTCCTCGGAAAAGTTCGACTCCCACTGCGGCTGGCCGTCCTTCTACGACCCGAAGGACACCGAGGCGGTGGAACTGCGGGCGGACACCTCCCACGGCATGGTCCGCACAGAGGTCCTCTGCGCGAAGTGCGGCTCCCACCTCGGCCACGTCTTCGAGGGCGAGGGCTACCCGACCCCCACGGACCAGCGCTACTGCATCAACTCGATCTCCCTCCGCCTCACCCCGACCGAGGGCTGACCGGGGGCCGGCCGGGGGCCGGAGGCGGCGCCCGCGCCGTCCCCGGTGCCGCCCGGCGTCACGAATGCATAACTGAGGCATTGTCAGCGCCCATATGCCACCGGTGAGTTGACGGCCTCCCTTAGTCTCCTTCCAGCGCGGCGCTGCGTGCACCGCGAAGCCGGAGGACTGGGGGGTCGCGGTGACGCTGTACGGACGCTCTGCGGTACTGAACGCCGTGGTTCCGTCCCTGGTCGGCCTGGAGCCGAACGGGCCGAAGCGATTACGCATCCCGGACGGGACGCCGCTCCTGCTCGTGTGCGGCGGCGGCCGGGGATCGGGGAAGAGCGCCCTGCTGAAGGCACTGTCCGACCAGTACGCGCACCGCGTCCCGCAGGCGTACGCGGATCTCGACGCGGACCACTTCGGCCAGCCGGGGCTCGCCGCACCGGCCGACGGCGAAGCCCCCAGGAACGCCTCGCGCACCTCGGACCTGCTCTTCTACCTGATGGACGGGCTGAGCCAGAAGCCGAGCGAATTCGGGGGGAAGCTGTCCTTCCCCCGGCTGGTCCAGGGGCTGCTCGCGATCACCAGCTGGGAGCCGGTGCGCCCCTCCGAGATACCCGCCGCACGCCAGCGCCTCGGAGAACTCCAGCGGGCCAGCCAGCCGGACCAGCAGGCGCGCAACGAGAGGGTCCTGGGCTGGATCGACGAGGTGGCCGGAGCGCTGCCGGCGGTGGGCGGCATACCTCCGGGCGTCGAGGAGCTGGTGCGGCCCCTGCTGCGCATCGTCGCCACCGAACTGCTCGGACCCCGCGCCAACAAGGACGGCCTCAAATGGTGGGAGGCCCGGCGCGTGGGCCGCCCCGGCGACGGGCTCGCCCAGCTGACCGAGCTGGCCATGACCTTCCGCGGCGACGCGGAGGACCGCGAACACGCCGAGCGGCACCTGCTGGCCGCCCTCCTCGCGGACGTCGCGGACCACTACGGCCGGCTGAACACGATGAACCGGGTGCCACGCCCCCTGCTGCTCCTCGACAACGCCCACACCCCGACGGGTGCGGCCTTCCTGGACGAGCTGGCACGCGTCTGGCACGAGGAGGCCGCGGGCAAGCGGGCCCTGCGCCCGGCCGTCGTCGCCACCGTACTCAGCCAGGACCCGCCCGTTCCGGACCCCGAGGACACCGCCCCCTCGACCCGCAGCGCGCCCGGCGCCTTCTGGCGGGCGGACAGACCCGCGGCACCGGCCGGATGGCTGGCGCACCTGCCGCTCGCGCCGCTGACCCTCGACGAGGTCAAGCAGATGTTCGGGGAGGACAGGCCGGCTCCCCGGACCGCCCAGGTGATCCACCGGCTCAGCGCCGGGCGGGCCGGCACCGCCCACGCCCTCGTCCAGGCCGCCCGGCTGCGCATGCGCCTCCTCCACGACGCGGCCGGCACCTTCGACCCGGTCGACCTGCTCGACCTGCCGGCCGACCCCGAGCCCGGTACGACCGTGAACGAGCGGATCCTCGCGACGCTGCTCCCCGGGCAGGTCGCCCGGCGGCGCCTGACGTACTACTCACCCGCCCTCGACAACGAGGCGGTGCACCGCCTCGCCGCCGGCTACCCCCCGGACGACCCCGGCGGGGTACCCGTGCTGGAGGCCGAGGCCGAGCTGCGGGACGGGTACTGGGGGCGCCACCCCTGGCCCGGCACCGGCGGTCCGTTCGTCGGCGACCCCACCCTGCGCGCGCTGCTCCTGCACCGGCTCACCGCCCTCACCCAGGCGACGCCCCTCGGCGAGCAGTGGAAACACGTCCACCTGCGGCTGCGGTCCTTCTACGACCCGCAGGGACGCGGCACCGCGGCCGACCGGCCCGACGTCCGGTTCCTGCACCACTCGCTCGCCCTCGGCGAGGAGGAGTTCGTCGTCCACGCCCTGCACCGCCGCTTCGCCGAGCAGGACGCCCCCGACTGGCTCGCCGCCCTCAACCTGGTCTGCGCCGCGCCCCGCCCCCCGCAGGTCCTGCCCCCGCCGCCGGAGTTCACCGCGGTCTGCCGGGCCTGCGCGGCCGACAACGACCCCGTGCACCGGGCCGTACGGCTTCTCGTGTCCGCCCTGTGGGCGCAGTCCCCGCCCCTCGTGGCACCCCAGCAGGACCTGATCAGCACCATCAGGCTCCAACTGCTCACCCTGGCCATGGCCCAGAGCAGCGCCCCCGCCGCCCAGAAGGTCCTCTACCGGGCGCACGAGGAATGGCCGACGCTCCTCGGCCACTGGCGCCAGGCGCCGCACCTGCCCACCTACGGAGAGTCCGCCCCATGAAGCTGCTTCCCGACGGCCCTCTCTACCGGGCCGTGGTGATCGCCGTCCTCGCCGTCGCCGTGGGCGCCGGCGGCTACTTCCTCTACACCGGCGTCATCAGGAACGACCCGTCCTGCGCCACCGGAGTCGAGCGGCGCGGACCCCGCCACGAGTGCACCGGCGTCACCGACGGCGGCTACTCCTTCGCCAAGCCCCTCGCCCCGGTCTTCGGCCGCATCAAGGCCGAGAACGACAGCGTCGCGGGCAAGAACCCCGCCACCATCGCCCTGATGATCCCGATGACCTCCGACAACGCCGCCGAACAGCGCGAGTTCGTCGAGCAGGTCCAGGGCGCCTACCTCGCGCAGTACCGCGCCAACCACCGGGCCAACGGCAAGCAGCCGCCGATCCGGCTGGTGCTCGCCAACCCCGGCCGGAACTACGCGTACTGGCGGCCCGTCGCCGACGCCCTCGTCAAGGCCGCGGCGTCCGACAAGGAGAACCTGAGGGCCGTCGCGGGCATCAACATCAGCCTCAGGGAAACCGCGGAGACCGTCCGCTACCTCACCCACGACAAGGGCATCCCGGTCGTCGCCGGACCCATGACCGCCGACGACATCAAGAACGGCGCCGACAACGCCTACCCCGGCCTGGCCCGCATCGCCCCCAGCAACACCGACCAGGCGCAAGCCCTCGGGTCGTACGGGGCGGACATCAAACCCGCCGAGACCATGGTCGTCGAGGACATCCGCGAGGGCGACAACTACCTCACCACCCTGCGCGGGACCTTCGAGAAGCTCGCCACGGGCGCGCCCAACGCCCCGGAGACCTTCCGCTCACCGCAGGACTTCACCGAAGAGGGCAACCTCGCCAACGACTTCCACCAGATGGTCCCGGACATCTGCTCGTCCAACGCCAAGACCATCTACTTCGCCGGCCGGCCCGTCCAGCTGCGCCAGTTCCTCATCGAGCTGGGCGGCCGCAACTGCGACAAGCACTACACGGTCGTCACCGGCTCGCACGCCTCCACCCTGACCGTCGACGAGAAGTTCGCGGACCAGTGGAACGCCCTCACCAAGGGCGCCGGGATCACCGTGCGCTACGCGGCGCTCGCCCACCCCGACGCGTGGGGCGAGGGCAGCACCGAGGCGACCGGCGGCTCCAAGGACGCCCTCCGGGAACTCGCCTCCCTCCTGCACGACGCCCAGCCGTCGTCCGGGCCCTCGATCGGACCCGCGTCGCTGTCCGACGGCCGCATCATCATCACGTACGACGCGGTCACCACCGCCGTCGCGGGCATCCGCAACGACACGGTCGGCGCCGTGAAGATGCCCGGCCTCACCGAGGTCCGCGACAGCTGGCTCCGTCTGCACGGCACCAACCGGGTCGACGGCGCCAGCGGCTGGATCTGCCTCGACCAGTACGGCAACCCCCGCAACAAGGCCGTGCCCATCGTCCATCTCGACCCGACGACCAGGACCGCGGTGTTCGACCGGACCGCCTGGCCGGCCGGGCATGCTCCGGACGCCAACTGCAGCATCAGCAGCGACGGCTGATCCGCAGGCGGGCGCGGGAGCCGAGGCCGCGGCCGGGGGAGGGGGAGACGGCCGCGGCTCAGCCCGCCGCCCCGGGCGGGGTCCCGGAGCCGCCGAGACGGGCGCGGAGCCGGGCGAAGACGCCCGGTTTCGGACGGCCGGCGGTGGCGCGGGGCGGGGCGGGGCGCCAGGGGGCGGGCAGGTCGGGGAGGGCGACGGAGGCCTTCGCCCGCTCCCCCAGCCGCTCCCCGAGCTCCGCCGGGAGGTCCTCGCCGAAGTGCCGCAGCAGGTCCGCCGCCAGCGCCGGGGCGTCCGGGTCGCCGGCCGGGGCATCGGCCGCCGCGTGGGCCAGGAGGTCCCAGGTGCCCGCGCGGCCGTGCACCGGGGCGCCCGTCGTGGCCAGGAGGAGGCGGGCCTCCACCGGCGTCGGGGGCACGTCCCCCCACACCAGGCGCATTCCGGTCCGCAGGACCAGCGGCTCCGCGTACGGGGAGACGCCGGCCTCCCGCAACAGGGTGTCCAGCGCCACGACCCGGTCCCCCGGCGGGCGGCCCCGGGCGCACATGCGCAGGTGCGGCAGAGGCTCCGCCGTGCCCAGGCGGAGCCCGGTGTGGGCGAACAGCCGTGCCCCGGCGGGCGGATCGCCCGCCGCGAGGGCGTCCAGCCGGTCGAGCACGAGGGCCCGCAGCGCCGGCAGCTGCGCCAGCGCGGCCCGTATCTCCTCCCCGTACGCCCCCTGCGGGTCCGCGAGCAGGCCCCGTGCCAGTTTCCGTGCCACCTGCGGCAGCAGCCCGGCGGTATCGGCGCCGAGGGCCGCGGCCGACACCAGCAGCGTGGCCGGGCCGGCCGGCCCGCCCTCCGGGTCGGCCGGCGCGGCCCGCAGCTCCGCCTCCAGCTCCGCCGCGAGCGCGCCCCGCGCCCCCGCGTCCAGCGCCGCCAGCAGCCGCTGCGACGCGGCCGCCTCCGCCGCCCCGCGCGGCTCCCCGCCCGGCCGCACCAGCACCCCCGCCAGCGCGTGCAGCCGTACGCCGTCCAGCGCTTCCGGCCGCCCGGCCGCCCAGTCGGCGGCCGCCGCCCGGGCCGCCGACCCCAGCGGGACACCGGCCGCCAGCGCGAGCGCGGCCAGCGGGCCCGCCCCGTACGGCTCCCCGGGCAGCCGGCGCACCTCGGCGAACAGCTCCGGCCGGCCGGCCCGCCAGACCGCGGCGGCCGTCCGCGCCCACAGCGCCGCCGGACCCCGCGGCGCCTCGGGAGCCGCCCCGCGGCCGGCGTCGTACACCCGGTGGCGCCGTCCTCCGCCGGCCGGCACACCGGCGTCCTCGGGCAGGACCCCGACCAGCTGCTGCGGGGCGGACAGCGGGCGCCGCGTGTACGTGGTGAAGCTCAGCCGCCGGCCGCGCGCATGCGGCAGCACCCCGCACGCCAGCATGACCCACCGGGCCACGTCCGCGGGGTCCGCCTCCACCAGCACGATCCGCGGCGCGCCCGGCTCCTCCGCGACCCGGCGCACGTCGTCGAAGAACGCGGCGAGCCACGCCCCCCGGGCCGCGACGAACTCCGCCATGGCGGCCGGGTCGTAGGGCCCCGGCGGCGGTATCCGGTCGAGCGCCGGCAACGGCACCGGCAACGGCCCGTCCGCCGGGGCCCGCTCCCGCCACCCCGCCGAACCCCAGGCGGTGACCGGCAGGGCGCCCCCGGCCTCCCCGGGGAGGTGCACGGCGTGCGCGTGGAACCCGGAGGCGGTGCGCACCGCCCGGGCCAGCAGCCGGCTGCCGTCCGACAGCAGGCTCAGGCTCAGCGCCTCGGGACGCCCGGGGCCCGGCGGCGGCTCGTACGCCAGGATCGGCTCCGCCTCGCGCAGCAGCGCCTCCGGCACCCCGGGCGTCACGGCGGCGAAGCCGGTCACGCCGTCGTAGTGCAGCTGTGGAAGGCTCACGCTCCCCCCCTCCCACCCGCCGTCACCGGCGACTGACGTGTCGTCAGGGTCTGTTGCGGGACGCCCGCTTCCCCTTACCGTCGTTCCCCGAACCGTTCCGCCCCCGGAGCGCACGGTATGACCGGCCCCGTTCCCCGCCATGCCCCGCGCCCCCCGTGCTGTCTGTGGGAGGTCATTCCACCAGATGCGCGGGCCGTTCGGGAGTTCCGCCACCGGCGGCTTCCGTTCGCCCGTTGTACGGCCCGACGTCAGACAGGGATTTCCGTCCGGTACCCCGGAGCCGCTGTCCTTGGGGCGCCCGACTCCCCCCTCCACCCCCAGAGGTCGTCACACCATGGCTGAACTGAACCGACGCAGGTTCCTCCAGATCGCCGGCGGCACCGCCGCCGCCGCGATGCTGAACGAGAGCATCGCCCGCGCCGCCTCCATACCGGCGCAGGGCAGCACCGGAACCATCCAGGACATCGAGCACATCGTCGTCCTCATGCAGGAGAACCGGTCCTTCGACCAGTACTTCGGCTCGATGAAGGGCGTCCGCGGCTTCGGGGACCCGCGGCCCGTGCTCCAGGACAACGGAAAGTCGGTCTTCTACCAGTCCAACGGGACGAAGGACATCCTCCCCTTCCACCCGGAGGTCAACGACCTCGGCATGCAGTTCGTCGAAGGCCTCAACCACGACTGGGCCGGCGGCCACCAGGCGTACAACAACGGCAAGTACGACAAGTGGGTCCCCGCCAAGACGACCACGACGATGGCGTACATGACGCGGAACGACATCCCGTTCCACTACGCCCTCGCCGACGCCTTCACCGTGTGCGACGCCTACCACTGCTCCTTCATCGGCGCCACCGACCCCAACCGCTACTACATGTGGACGGGCCACACCGGCAACGACGGCACCGGCGGCGGCCCCGTCCTCGGCAACCAGGAGGCGGGCTACGGCTGGAAGACCTACCCGGAGCGCCTGGAGGCGGCGGGGGTCTCCTGGAAGATCTACCAGGACATCGGCGACGGCCTGAACGCCGCCGGCGGGTGGGGCTGGATCGGCGACGCCTTCCGCGGCAACTACGGGGACAACTCCCTCCTGTACTTCAACAACTACCGCAACGCCCAGCCCGGCGACGCCCTGTACGAGAAGGCGCGCACCGGCACGAACGCCAAGGCGGGCGAGGGCTACTTCGACAAGCTGCGCGCGGACGTCGTGAACGGCACCCTGCCGCAGGTCTCCTGGATCGCCGCCCCCGAGGCGTTCAGCGAGCACCCGAACTGGCCGGTCAACTTCGGCGCCTGGTACATCTCCCAGGTCCTGGACGCGCTGACCGCCAACCCGGCGGTGTGGGCGAAGACGGCGTTCTTCATCACCTACGACGAGAACGACGGCTTCTTCGACCACGTCGTGCCCCCGTACCCGCCGGCCTCCTCCGCCTGGGGCCAGTCCACGGCGGACGTCACCCGCGACCTGTACGCCGGTGGCGGCGGCTACACGGCCGGCCCCTACGGCCTGGGCCCCCGCGTCCCGATGATCGTGGTCTCCCCGTGGAGCAAGGGCGGCTACGTCTGCTCCGAGACCTTCGACCACACCTCGGTGATCCGGTTCATGGAGAAGCGGTTCGGGGTGCAGGAGCCCAACATCTCGCCCTGGCGCCGGGCCGTCTGCGGCGACCTGACCTCGGCGTTCGACTTCACCCAGGCCGACGCCACCCCCGCGTCCCTGCCCTCCACCGCCGGCTACGTCCCGCCGGACCACAACACGCACCCCTCCTACCACCCGGTCCCGCCGGCGACGGGCACCCTGCCCAAGCAGGAGGCCGGCTCCAAGCCGACCCGCGCCCTGGGCTACAGCCCGTACGTGGACGGCGCCCGCACCGTCTCCACCGGCAAGTTCACGCTCACCTTCTCCTCCGGCCCGAACCTCGGCGCCCACTTCCACAGCACCTCCGGCAACCGCACGGACGGCCCCTGGCCCTACACCGTCGAGGCGGGCAAGACCCTCTCGGACACCTGGAGCACCAGCAGCTCCACCGGCAACAAGATCGACCTCACGGTCTGGGGCCCCAACGGCTTCCTGCGCACCTGGAAGGGCCCGGCGAAGAAGGCCGGCCCCGAGGTCACGGCCCGCCACGCGGACGCCACCGGCAACCTGGCCCTGACCATGACCAACGGCGGCACGACCGCCGTGAACCTGACGGTCACCAACGCCTACGGCGGCGCCGCCCAGACCTTCAAGGTCAACCCGGGCGCCAGCGTCCCCTACACCGTCGACCTGCGCGCCTCGGGCCGCTGGTACGACGTGACGGTGGTCTCCGACGCGGACAGCACCTTCCTGCGCCGCTTCGCGGGCCACGTCGAGACGGGCGCCCCGGGTGTCTCGGACCCGGCGATCAAGACCGTCTGACCCTTCCGGGTGTACCCGCCCGCATCCCGCCCGCGAGGTTAACGCTTGCGTTAACTTCGCGGGCGTGGCGCAATGGGAAGTGACCCTCGTGGGCGAGGTGGCTGCATGGTTCGACGAACTGGCGCGGACGGACTGGGACAGCGCCGAGCAGGTGGAGGACGCCATCGATGCGTTGGCGATGGTCGGCCCCACGCTCGGCCGGCCGCTCGTCGACCGCATCAAGGGCGCGGAGCAGCACCACATGAAGGAGCTGAGGCCGGGCTCCTCCGGCACCACCGAGATCCGGATCCTGTTCGCTATCCCGCTCGCGGAGAAGCGGTACCAGGCTCACCTCGCCGAGCTCGACACCAGGGAGTACGAATGAACGGCATCGGCTGGGAGGAAGCGAAGCGGCAGGTGCGTGAGCGCCGTGCCGCCGAGGGGCTGCCCGTCCGGTCGGCCGCCGAGAAGCGGGCGGCGATGGACCGGCTCCTGGCCGAGGTCCGGGCGTACCGGCTCGCCGAGATCCGGCAGGAACAGGCCCTGACCCAGAGGGACGTGGCCGAGACCATGGGCGTCTCCGCGCCGCGCGTGTCGGCGATCGAGAACGGTGACATGGACCGGACCGAGGTCGCCACGCTGAGGTCCTACGTGGAGGCGATCGGCGGACACCTGCGCGTCGTGGCGGACTTCGGGGACACCGAGTACACGGTGGCGTGACGCCGGGCGGTGTGATCGTAGGCGCGGTGGGCAGAACGAACGGCGTCGGTTCCCACATCCCCGTCACCGAGGGAGAACGCATGGCCATCGCCCACCGCAGGATCGGCACCGGCCCCGTCCGCGTCATCGTGCTGCACGACTGGTTCGGGACCTCCGCCAACTGGGGCTCCGTGCTCGACTACCTGGACCCCGAAGGGTTCTCGTACGCCTTCTTCGACTACCGCGGCTACGGCGAACGCCGCGACGTCCCCGGCCGCCACACCCTCCCCGAGATCGCCGACGACGTCCTCGAACTCGCAGACCAGCTCGGCTGGGACACCTTCTCCCTCCTCGGCCACTCCATGGGCGGCAAGGCCGTCCAGCAGGTCCTGGTCCGCGCACCCGAGCGGATCGAGAAGCTGATCGGTCTGTGCCCGGTCCCGGCCGCGCCCTACGAGATGGACGACGCCACCCACGCCCTCTTCCACGGCGCCGCCGAGGACCCCGGCAAGCGCCGCGCCATCCTCGACCTCGTCACCGGCCACCGCGCGAGCCGCCACTGGCTGGACCGGATGGTGGCCCACTCCCTGGCCGTCTCCCGCCCCGAGGCCTTCGCCGGCTACCTCGCCGACTGGCAGCCCCGCGACCTGACCCCCGCCGTCAAGGGCAACACCGTCCCGGTCCTCGTCCTCGTCGGGGAGTACGACCTCGCCCTCACCGCCGATGTGATGCGCGCCACCTGGCAGGCCTGGTACCCGGACTGCACGGTCGTCACGATCCCCGGCGCCGGCCACTACCCGCCCCACGAGACCCCAGTGGCTTTCGTCACGGAGGTGGAGGCCTTCCTCCGCGGGTGACGGGCGCCACAAACGCCCGTAGGGGGTACCAGGCGGACCTCGTACCCCCTACGGGGAAGAAAGGGTGAGTGACGGGACTCGAACCCGCGGCCACCTGGACCACAACCAGGTGCTCTACCAACTGAGCTACACCCACCACGAAGGGCGGCGGACCACCCGTTCGTCGTGCAAGCACAGCATAGCCGATCAGATGGGTGGTTCCGCGACGCCTTATCCGGCGTCCCGGCTACCGGCCAGGCCCGCGGCCGGGCCGACGTGCTGTGCCTGGCCGCCGTCCCGCCCGGGCGGGGCGCCCTTGCCGTCGGCCTCCGCCTGCTCGGCGCCCTCCCCGCCGTCGGCGGCACCCTGCACGTCATGCCGCCGCGCCAGGTGGCCGCCGCCCTCGCCGCCGGGGACTGTGGCCTCGGGCCCGTCGACGGCCTCGCCGCCCCCCGGTGACCCCCTCCGGCTGCCCGACGTGGCCCCGGTGCAGTCACCGGGGTCGCGGAGGAGGCACTGGCCCCCTCCTCCCGGCCGCCCCTTCGCCCGGCGCGCCGCCGTCCGGCTGGACGACCTCACCCCCGCCCACGGCTCAGCGCGCACCGCCCTGCGCCACGACGGCACCGACCTGCACGCCCCGTGCGCCCTCGCCACCGCCGGCACGGCCTCGTCCTGCTGCCCCGCCGCGGCGGGCTCCGGCGCCGGGGCCGCCGTACCGCTCGACACCCCGCGCCCGGTACACCGTACGGAGCTCCCCGCACCCGGAATCCCGACCGGCGCGGCCCCTGCGCTCGCCGCACGCCTCACGGCAGGATCCCCGTATGACCACCACACCGCAGCCCGCCCCCGCCCCCGCCCACCCCGACCCGGCCCCCTTCACCACCGCCGACTACTCCGCCCGCATGGCCGCCGCAGCCCGGGCCGCGGCCGACGCCGGCCTGGCCGGCCTGCTCATCGCACCCGGCCCCGACCTCGCCCACCTCACCGGATACCGCCCCACCGCCGAGACCGAACGGCTCACCCTGCTCGTCCTCGCCGCCGGCCAGGACCCCGTCCTCGTCGTCCCCGCCCTCGAGGCCCCCGACGCCGCCAAGGCCCCCGGCGCCGGCGCCATCACCCTGCGCGACTGGGCCGACGGCAAGGACCCGTACGCGCTCACCGCCCCACTCCTCGACGTCAGCGGCCGGTTCGGCGTCAGCGACAACACCTGGGCCCTCCACCTCCTCGGCCTGCAGAAGGAGTTGCCCACCACCTCCTACACCCCCCTCACCGAAGCCCTGCCCATGCTCCGCGCCGTCAAGGACGACCGCGAACTCGCCCGCCTCGCCGCCGCCGGAGCCGCCGCCGACGCCGCCTACGCGCAGATCCTCCACGTCCCCTTCGCCGGCCGCCGCGAGAGCGACGTCGCCGCCGACCTCGCCGGCCTGCTGCGCGCACACGGCCACTCCCAGGTGGACTTCACCGTCGTCGGCTCCGGCCCCAACGGCGCCAACCCGCACCACGAGGCCGGCGACCGGCTCATCCGGCACGGCGACATGGTCGTCCTCGACTTCGGCGGCCTCAAGCACGGCTACGGCTCCGACATCTCCCGCACCGTGCACGTCGGCGAACCCACCGCCGAGGAACAGCGCGTCCACGACATCGTCCGCGAAGCCCAGCAGGCCGGCTTCGCGGCCGTCCGCCCCGGCGCCACCTGCCAGGACGTCGACCGCGCCGCCCGCGCCGTCATCACCGAGTTCGGCTACGGCGACCGCTTCATCCACCGCACCGGGCACGGCATCGGAGTCACCACGCACGAGCCGCCGTACATGGTCGAGGGCGAGGAACAGCCCCTCGTCCCCGGCATGTGCTTCTCCGTCGAACCGGGCGTCTACCTGCCCGGCCGCTTCGGCGTCCGCATCGAGGACATCGTCACGGTCACGCAGGACGGCGGCCGCCGCCTCAACAACGCCCCTCGCGAGATGGCGATCGTGCAATAGCCGCGGACCGGCGCGCAGGGGACCACGGACGGAGGCGGAAGGCGAGGGCTGGCAACGGGAGACTACGGGAGGCAACGGGAGACTACGGGCGGCAACGGGAGGCAACGGGAGACTACGGCCCGAAGCAGGAGCCCATGGGCGGCTACGGCCCCAGTACCACCGCCGACTCGCCCGGTACGTGCAGGCGCCCGTCCGGACCCGGATGCTCCACCGGCTCCCACGAGGCCAGCACCCGCACGCCGTTGCGTCCCAGCGCGACCGTCACCGACTCCGTCCCCAGGTTGACCACCACCCGTACGTCACCCCGCCGGAACGTCAGCCACCGCCGCTCCTCGTCGAAGGCGACCCGGACCGCCGCCAGGTCCGGGTCGCGCAGGTCCGGCTGCGAACGGCGCAGCCGGATCAGCGTCCGGTACCACTCCAGCAGCCAGGCGTGCGACTCCCGCTCGGGCTCGGCCCAGTCGAGGCAGGACCGCTGCCTGGTCGCCGGGTCCTGCGGGTCCGGCACCTCTTCCGCCTTCCAGCCGTGCGCCGCGAACTCCCGGCGCCGGCCGCTGCGCACCGCCTCGGCCAGCTGCGGGTCCTGGTGGTCGGTGAAGTACTGCCAGGGCGTCCCCGCCCCCCACTCCTCGCCCATGAACAGCATCGGCACGAACGGCCCCGTCAGCGCCAGCGTCGCCGCGCAGGCCAGCAGCCCGGGGGACAGGGACGAAGACAGCCGGTCGCCCACCGCCCGGTTGCCGACCTGGTCGTGGGTCTGGGAGTAGCCCAGGAAGCGGTGCGCCGGGGTGCGGCGGCGGTCCACGGGCCGGCCGTGGGTGCGGCCCCGGAAGGAGGACCAGGTGCCGTCGTGGAAGAAGCCCCGGGTCAGGGTCTTGGCCACCGCGGCCAGCGGGGCGGCGGCGAAGTCGGCGTAGTAGCCCTGGGATTCGCCGGTCAGCGCGGCGTGCAGGGCGTGGTGGAAGTCGTCGTTCCACTGCGCGTGCAGGCCGAGACCCCCGGAGGGCCGCGGCGTGGTCAGACGCGGATCGCACTGATCGGACTCGGCGATCAGGAACAGCGGCCGCGCCGACTCGGCGGCCAGCGCGTCCACGGCCGCCGAAAGCTCCTCCAGGAAGGACAGCGCCCGCCCGTCGGCCAGCGCGTGCACGGCGTCCAGCCGCAGCCCGTCGATCCGGTAGTCCCGCAGCCAGGCCAGGGCGCTGCCGATCAGGTACGCCCGCACCTCGTCCGATCCCGGCGCGTCCAGGTTCACCGCGGCGCCCCAGGGCGTGTGGTGGGTGTCGGTGAAGTACGGGCCGAAGGCGGGGAGGTGGTTCCCGGACGGGCCGAGGTGGTTGTGGACCACGTCCAGCACGACCCCCAGCCCCGCCGCGTGCGCCGCCTCCACGAACCGGGCCAGCCCCGCCGGACCCCCGTACGGCTCGTGCACCGCCCAGGGTGCCACCCCGTCGTAACCCCAGCCGTGCCGGCCCGGGAAGGGGCAGACCGGCATCAGCTCCACGTGTGTCACGCCGAGCGAGGTCAGGTGCCCCAGGCGGGCGGCCGCGGCGTCGAAGGTGCCCTCGGGGGTGAACGTGCCGATGTGCAGCTCGTACAGCACCGCGTCCTGGAGCGGGAGGTGCGGGGGCGCGGTACGGGGGGTGAGGGGCTCGAAGTCGACCACGGCGGACAGGCCGTCGGTGCCGTCCGGCAGCCGCCGCCCGCGCGGGTCCGGGCGCACCGCCGGATCGTCGCCGAGCCGGAACCCGTACCGGTCGCCGTCGGCCGCCGGGGCCTCGGCCGTCCACCAGCCCCGGCGGCCGGGGGCCGGGTCGGGCGTCATCTCGTAGGCGGTGTCGTTCAGTCGCAGGGCGACCCGACCTGTCAGCGGTGCCCACACCTCGAACTGCACGGACGGTCCCCTTGTCCTCGGCCGACGTGGCATGCGTATCGTGCCCATCATTCCGGGCCCGCCGGGGGAGTTCTGGACACTCCGCACCCGACGGGCCGACAATCACCCTGTGACGTCGAGTTTCGAGTTCCCCGCCTACCCCGCCCCGCGCCTGTCCGACGCGGAACGGGACCGGGCGCTGGGCCAGCTCAGGGAGGGCGCGGCCCTCGGGAAGCTGTCGCACGACACCTTCCTGCGGCGGATGGAACTCGCGCTGGTCGCCCGCCGCTCCGAGGACCTGGCCGTGCTCCTGGCCGACCTGCAGACCCGCGGGGGCCCGCTCGGCGCCGAAAGCCCGTGGACCCACCGGCTGTTCGGCTGGGTGGGGCGGGCCTCGGCGGTGTCGGTGGGGGTCCGGCGGGCCTGGCAGGCCGAACGGCTCCCGAAGCTGCTGCTCCCGCATCCGGGCGCCGGCCCGCTGCGGATCGGCCGCGACCCGGGCAACGGGCTGCGCCTCAGCCACGACACCGTCTCGCGGGCGCACGCGGAGCTGAGCCTGCGGGACGGGGTGTGGCTGCTCAGGGACCTCGGCTCCACGAACGGCACCACCGTCAACGGGCGCCGGGTCACGGGGGTGGCCGTGGTGCGGGCGGGGGACCAGGTGGGATTCGGGAGGATGACCTTCCGGCTGTCCGCCGGCTGAGGTCCGCCATCCGGACGGGGCGCGGTGGGCCGGCGGGGCCGAGGGCAGGATGTCCTCCCATGAACCAAGACCCTTCCGCCGCTGCCGCTGCCGCTGCCGCTGCCGCTGCCCCTGCCTCCGGCTCGGGCTTTGCCTCCGCCTCTGCCTCTGCCTCTGCCTCCGCCTCTTCCTCCGCCTCTTCCTCTTCCTCCGGCTCCCGCGTCCGTTTCGCCCGGCCCCAGGACATGCCCCGGCTCGCCGAGCTCATCCACGAACACGTCGCGTACGAGAAGTCGGACCCCCGCCCGCCCGGCCTCGCCGAACGCCTCACACCCCGGCTGTTCGCCGAAGGGGCCCGGCTCTGGGTGCTGCTCGCCGAGCCCCCTGACGGCACGGTCGCCGGATACGCGGCCTGCTCGGAGGAGTTCGCCTTCTGGGACGCCTCCTTCTACCTCCACATGGACTGCCTCTACCTGGCGGAGGACGCCCGCGGCCACGGCCTGGGCGCCGCCCTGATGGAGGCCGTGGCGGACCTCGCCCGCGAGCGCGGCCTCGACCACGTCGAATGGCAGACCCCGGACTGGAACGAGGGCGCGATCCGCTTCTACGACCGCCTGGGCGCCGGCAGCCGGGCCAAGCGCCGCTACGCCTGGCCCGTCTGAAGACACCGGTGGGCGGCGAGGACCGTCCGGGACTGGTGCTCCACCTGCGTGGCCACCGGCACCCGGCGGGCCCGGAAGCGCGCCGAGAACTCCTCGCACCACCCCGTCACCAGCCGGTCCAGGCCCGGCGCTGCCGGATGCCCCTGCGGCCGGACCACCCGCAGCAGCATCGCGGCGGCGCGCAGCGTCAGGCGCCGCCCGAAGGCGTCGACACTGGCCAGGGCGGCCATGGTCGTCCCGGCCGGCGCCACCGGGCCCGTCCAGGCGGCGGTGACCTGCGGGATCAGTCGCAGCGTCCAGTCCACCGCCCGTAGCAGCGCGGCCGCGTCCGGGTCCGCCGCCCCGACCCCCTCGCGCAGCTCCGCGACCCGCGCCGCCTCCCCGTCCAGCCGCCCGGCCAGCGCCCGCAGGGCGCCCCTGGGGTCCGGGTGCGGGGCGGGATCGTCCACAAGGTCGGAGGCCCACATGGGCACCTCCACGATCGCGGTGGCGGTCGCACGGTGGCACCAGGTGCTCAGCCGGGTGTCCTCGGAGTGGGACCCCATGACCCCCGCGTCCGGCATCACGAAGATCCCCGGGCCGGGAGAGGCCCAGCCGGAGGCGTCGGAGGCCCCGGTCTCCACCGGGATCCGCAGCTCGGCGGCCGACTTCCCGAACGGCTCGGCCAGCCCCGGCAGGTCCCGCGTGAGCTGCACCCAGGAGCCGCCGAGATCCGTACCGTGCAGGGACACCTGGAGCACGGGACGCAGCTCGTCGATGAGTCCCGTCAGCGCGAGGGACTCGGGCGGGAGCCGGTCAGGGGGGAGCAACGAAGGCGCCCACTCCGGCTGTTCGGGTCCCGGGGGACGGTAGAAGTGCCGGTGGTAGTCGAGCAGTGAGACCGGGCGGGGGGTACGGTGCAGCGCCGCGCCGTCGGGGTCGGCACAGAGCAGGAAGTGCCACCCCGCCCCCTCACCCGGACCCTCGCTCACCCGCCGCGCGAGCTCCAGCACGGTCGCCCCGCCGACGGGCTCGTTGGCGTGCGCCCCGGCGACGACCAGCACCTCACCCCCGCCGCGCCCCTCGACGGAGAGCACCCACAGGGGCTGCCCGCCCCGCGACTCCCCGACCTGCCGCAACCGCACCCGGGCGGGGTACTCGTCCGCCATCGCACGTGCGGCCAAGGCGAGTTCGTGCGGGGCGGGATAACGCATGTCATGGAGGAGGCTCACCCCCATGCCATGCCCGCCACACCCCCGCCCTACTGCACCCGAACGTCTGTGCCGGTCCCCAGGCCGAGTCAGGTCCCGACCACCCCCGCCCCCGTCCGGCTGTCCGGTCACCGCCCGGCGGGACGCCGCCCCCGCCCCACCCACCCGCACCCGGGGCGGCGGGTGGGCAGACACCGCCCCGCCCACGCCCCTCGAGGGGGCGATGGCCGGTCCCCGCCGTGACGGCCCCTACCCCGCCCGGGTCAGGGCCGCCACCGGGAGCGTTGCCAGGAGGTGCGATAGCCGGACCTTTCCCTCGTACGGGGTGGACGGGCGCGGGCCGTGGGTGGGGAGCCAGTGGCCCGGGGGAGGGGGAGGGTGGTGTCGCGCCAGCCGCCTGCTTCCGCCAGGCGGTGGGAGAGGCGGGTGGCCACCGCCACCAGGCCGCCCGGGCGGGTGTAGGCCAGGCAGTGGTCGGAGGCCGGGCCGTCGGCCGTCAGGGGGGCGTAGCCCCTGAACAGGGCCGGGCGGGAGCGGCGCAGCCGCAGCAGGGCGGCCGTCAGGGCCAGCTTCTCCTCCGCGAGGGTCGCCGGGGCGGCGCCCGCGTCCAGGGCGGCCAGGGCCTCCCCGGGGAACTCGGCCGGGCGGCGGTTGTCCGGGTCCACCAGGGCGCGGAACTCGGACTCGGAGCCCTGGTACACCTCCGGCACCCCCGGCATGGTCAGGTGCAGCAGGGTCATGCCCAGCACGTTGGCCCGGGCGGCCTCCGACAGGGCCGGGGGCAGCTCCACCGGGTCCGGGGGGACGAGGTCCGCGATTGCGGCCTCGTAGGCCTCGTCGGGGTCGGTCCAGGAGGTGCGCAGCGCGGCCTCCCGTGCGGCCTTGAGGAGCGCTGCCGCCAGCCGGGGGCCCCGTTCGGGGACGTCGCCCAGTCCGAGCGCGCTCTGCCGGGCCACCCAGGCCAGCTGCGGGTCGGGGCCGCCCACCGGCCCCATCGCCTCCGGCGCCTGCGACAGCGCCGCGATCCGGGCGCGGACGTCCGCGCTGCGCTTCGTGTCGTGGGTGGACAGGACCGTGCCCGCGGCGGGGCGGTCCCGTTCGCGTTCCTCGCAGTACGCGTGGAACTCCGCCACCGCCACCGCCGGGGCCCCCGGCGCCCCGCCGACCTCCGTCGCCGACAGCAGCGGGGTCCAGCGGTAGAAGGCCCGGTCCTCCAGGGACTTGGCGCGCAGGGCCGCCGAGGTCTGGGCGAAGCGGGCCTCGAAGGCGGGGCTCTGCTCCAGGAGGGCCCGTACGCCGTCCACCGCGGCCGTCCCGGCCCGCGCGGCGGCGCGTTCCAGGGTCTGCGGGTCCGGGCCCGGCCCGCCGGGGTAGGTCCGGTACACGGGCGAGGCGATCAGCAACTCGCGGACCGCCGACGCCCGTTCCGGCCCAGCCCAGCGTTCCAGGGTGGCCAGTTCGGCGGCCAGGTCGCCGGTCAGGACCTCCCGGGCGGCCGTCGAAGCGGTTTCCTCCCACGAGGGTGTGCCCGTCGACTCGCCGTGCTGCCGGGTCAGTTCACCGGCTCCGGCCGCGTCCGTGAACACCCCGTCCACCCGGTGCAGCGCGTCGTAGCCGGTGGTGCCCGCCACGGGCCAGGACGCCGGCAGGCGTTCGTCGCGGGCCAGGATCTTCTCCACGACCACCCAGCAGCCCGGGCCGGCCGCCGCCCGCAGCCGCCGCAGGTACTCCTCGGGGTCGGCCAGGCCGTCCACGTGGTCGATGCGCAGGCCCGCCACCACCCCGTCCCGTACCAGCTCCAGCACCTTGGCGTGGGTGGCGGCGAAGACGGCGGGGTCCTCCACCCGCACTCCGATCAGGTCCGAAATGGTGAAGAAACGGCGGTAGTTGAGGGAGGTACGGGCCTCGCGCCACCAGGCCGGCCGGTACCACTGGGCGGCCAGCAGCTCCGGCAGCGGCAGGTGCGCGGTGCCGGCGCGCAGGGGGAACTCCCGGTCTCCGCAGCGCAGCAGGTCCTCGCCGGCGTCCACGGTGAAGGGCTCGTCCGGCCGTGCGAGCACCGGCAGCAGGAGCTGTCCGCCCCCCGCCTCCCAGTCGATGTCGAACCACCGGGCGTAGGGCGACGCCGGCCCCTCCCGCGCCACCTCCCACAGGGGCCGGTTCAGCCGCAGTGGCGACGGCAGCGCCATGTGGTTGGGGACGATGTCGAGCACCAGCGCGAGCCCCCGCTCCCGCGCGGCCGCGGCCAGGGCGCGCAGACCCCGCTCCCCGCCGAGTTCCTCCCGGACCCGGCCGTGGTCGGTGACGTCGTACCCGTGGGCCGAGCCCGGTACGGCCTCCAGGACGGGGGAGAGGTGGAGGTGTGACACGCCGAGCGAGGAGAGGTACGGCAGGGCTGCCCCGGCCGCCGCGAAGGGGAATGCGGGCGTCAGCTGGAGACGGTACGTCGACGCCGGAATGACGTCCTTCTGAACGTCGGATTCCGATTGGCTGATTGAATACCGCTGGCTCATGAGAACGTACGTACCCAGCCCGCGTGATTCCGTGCCATGACCCAATGCATCCGGGTGACTGCGCCGCGTTAGTGTCGATCAAGTGGCTTCAACCCTCAGTACGTACCGGAGCGTCATCGCCCTGACCGGGCCCTTCCTCCCCGTCCTCTCCTTCTTCGCCCGACTGCCCGTCGCGATGTCCCAGTTCGGGAGTGTCCTGCTGGTGTCCGAGACCAGCGGCTCCCTGGCCACCGCCGGCATCGTCGGGGGCTGTCTCTCGGCGGGCCAGGTGGTCTTCGGGCCCGTTCTGGGGCGGCTCGCCGACCGGCACGGGCAGCGGCCCGTGGTCCTTGCCGCGGCGGCGGTCAACGCCGTGGCCACCGCCGCCCTCGTCGCCGGGGCGCTCACGGGCCTGGGGACCGCCGTGCTCGCCGCCGTCGGCGCCGTCGCCGGGGCCTCCGTGCCGCTGATCGGGCCGCTCGCCCGGACCCGCTCCGTGGCGCTCGCCCACCGGGCGCGGGCCGGTGAGGGGGTGGTGGGGGCCGTGCACTCGCTGGAGGGCACCCTCGACGAGGTCTCCTTCGTCTTCGGCCCCGCGCTCGTCGGCCTGGCCGCGCTCGCCCTGCACCCGGCCGTCGCCCTCGGCGGGGCGGCCGCCCTCGTCGCCGTCTTCGGCACCGCCTACGCCCTGCACCCCACCGCCGCCGTCACGGCCGCGAGCCCGGCACGGGCCCGCGCCGAGGGCGTACGGGCGCCGCGCCGGCCCCGCGTGGCCCAGCCCCGCGTGGTCCACGCCGTCCGCGCCTCCCTCGCCCTCCAGGGCGCCATGTTCGGCGCCTGCCAGGCCGGAATCGCCTCCCTCACCGCCAGGTTGGGCGTACCCGGCCAGGCCGGCATCGTGTACGCCGCGATGGGGGTGGTCAGCGCCGCCGTGGGCCTCGCGCTCGGCGCGCTGCCCGCCCGCTTCGGGCTGCGGCTGCGCTGGCGGGTGGCGACGGGCGCGGCGCTGGTGCTGTCGGTGCCGCTGCTGTTCACGCAGACGCTGTGGCCGCTGTACGCGGTCGTGACCGTCCTCGGGGCCGCCTACGCCCCGCACCTGATCACCGCGTTCGCGCTCACGGAACGGGTGGTCGCGCCGTCCCGGCTGGCCGAGTCGATGGCCTTCGCCGCGAGTGCGCTGGTGGCCGGGCAGGCCGCGGCCCTGGCCGTCTCCGGGCGGCTCGCCGAGGCCCACGGGCCCGTCGGGGCCTTCGCGGTGGCCGTGGGCGCGGCCGCACTGTGCCTGGCCACCGCCCTGGTCACCCGGGTCCCGTCGGCCCGGCCCCCGGCCCCGGCCGCGGAACCCGCCAGGGCGTTCATCCCGGCCCAGCGCACCGGTTCCGTCGAGGGCCGGGGCGCGCCCGGCGGCGCCGCGGGCTACGCCGGGCGCTGAAGCGGCGCCGCGGGCTACGCCGGGCGCTGGAGCACCGCCGCGGACTACTCCGGCCGCTGGAGGACCGCTGCACGCTACGCCGGGCGCTGGAGCACCGCCAGGCACCGGCCCGTCAGCGCCACCCGGTCCCCGGCCGCGTACTGCGGCCCGGTGCCCGGGGGCAGCACCTCCGCCCGGGAGGTGTCCACGACCAGCCGCCAGTGCGCGCCGTGCCCGGCCGGGACGGTGAACTCCTGCGGGTCTGCACCCGCGTTGAACATCAGCAGGAACGAGTCGTCGGTGATCCGCTCCCCGCGCGAGCCGGGCTCGGAGATGGCCTCACCGTTGAGGAACACCGTCAGGGCCCGGGCGTGCTGCGCCTGCCAGTCCCGGGCCCGCATCTCCTCGCCGTGCGGGGTGAACCAGGCGATGTCGGAGAGTTCGTCATGCGTGCCCTCCACCGGCCGGCCGTGGAAGAAGCGGCGCCGCCGAAACACCGGGTGGTCGCGGCGCAGCCACACCATCCGGCGGGTGAACTCCAGGAGTGAGGGCGGTGGTTTCCCCGGTTCGGGCCAGGTCACCCAGGACAGCTCGTTGTCCTGGCAGTAGGCGTTGTTGTTGCCGCCCTGGGAGCGGGCGAACTCGTCGCCGTGGCTGAGCATGGGCACGCCCTGCGAGAGCATCAGGGTGGCGATGAAGTTGCGCATCTGCCGTTCGCGCAGCTCCAGGACGGCGGGGTCCTCGGTCGGCCCCTCGACCCCGCAGTTCCAGGACCGGTTGTGGGTCTCGCCGTCCCGGTTCCCCTCCCTGTTGGCCTCGTTGTGCTTCTCGTTGTACGAGACCAGATCGTGCAGGGTGAAACCGTCGTGGCAGGTGGCGAAGTTGATGGAGGCCAGCGGGCGGCGCCCGTCGTCCTGGTAGAGGTCCGAGGAGCCCGTCAGCCGTCCCGCGAACTCCGCGAGGGTGCGCGGCTGGCCGCGCCACAAGTCCCGTACGGTGTCGCGGTACTTGCCGTTCCACTCGGTCCACAGCGGCGGGAAGTTGCCCACCTGGTAGCCGCCTTCGCCCAGGTCCCAGGGCTCCGCGATCAGCTTGACCTGGCTGACCACCGGGTCCTGCTGCACCAGGTCGAAGAACGAGGACAGCCGGTCGACCTCGTGGAACTGCCGGGCCAGGGTGGCCGCCAGGTCGAAGCGGAAGCCGTCCACGTGCATCTCGGTCACCCAGTACCGCAGCGAGTCCATGATCAGCTGGAGGACGTGCGGGGAGCGCATCAGCAGGGAGTTACCGGTCCCGGTGGTGTCCGTGTAGTGCCGGGGGTCGTCCGCGAGCCGGTAGTACGAGGCGTTGTCCAGGCCCCGGAAGGACAGGGTGGGGCCCAGGTGGTTGCCCTCGGCGGTGTGGTTGTAGACCACGTCCAGGATCACCTCGATCCCGGCCTCGTGCAGGGCGCGCACCGCCGACTTGAACTCCAGCACCTGCTGGCCCCGGTCGCCGGAGGCGTAGCCGTTGTGCGGGGCGAAGAAGCCGATGGTGTTGTAGCCCCAGTAGTTGCTGAGCCCGTCGTTGGCGAGGCGGTGGTCGTTGACGTACTGGTGCACGGGCATCAGCTCCAGCGCCGTCACCCCGAGCTTGACCAGGTGTCCGATGACCGCCGGGTGGGCCAGCGCCCCGTAGGTGCCGCGCAGCTCCTCGGGAAGGTCGGGATGACGCATGGTCAGGCCCTTGACGTGGGCCTCGTAGAGCACCGTGTGGTGGTATTCGTGGCGCGGCGGGCGGTCGTTGGCCCAGTCGAAGTACGGGTTCACCACGACCGAACTCATCGTGTGCGGCGCCGAGTCCAGGTCGTTGCGGGAGTCGGGACGGCCGAAGTGGTAGCCGTAGACCTCCTCGCCCCAGTCGATCCGCCCGCTGATGGCCCGGGCGTACGGGTCCAGCAGCAGCTTGGCCGCGTTGCAGCGCAGCCCGCGCTCGGGCTCGTACGGGCCGTGCACCCGGAACCCGTACCGCTGGCCGGGCATCACCCCGGGGAGGTAGGCGTGCCGGACGAAGGCGTCCGTCTCGCGCAGCTCCACGGCGGTCTCGGAGCCGTCGTCGTGCAGCAGGCACAGCTCGATGCGGCGCGCGGCCTCGGAGTAGACCGCGAAGTTGGTGCCGGCGCCGTCGTACGTGGCACCCAGCGGATACGCCTGTCCCGGCCAGACCTGCATCAGCAACGACTTCTTTCCATCCTGGTCCGGTCGGTCCGGCGCGGATCACGTCTCTGCCGAATCTTCCCCGAAAGAGGCTCCGCACGCGTGGACTTGGGATGCTCCTCACGGGTGAACCGGAGAGCTGATATGCGGATCGGCTGACCGTCCGGGCATCACATAATGGTCTGACGGACAGTCGGACGGGGTGTGCGTGATCACCTCGGCCGGCTTCGGGCTGCATCGGGCCGCGCGCGCGGAGTACCCTTCCGTGATCACTGGAGACGGGCGTCCGGACGCAGAAGGCGGTGCACGAGTGAGCTCGGGAGGTCTGGAGCTGCCCCCTGGTGACAGCGGTCACGAGGGCGGCCCGGCGGACGCCCCAGGCGGTGTGCCGGGGGCCGCGGCGGCCGGGGCGGCGGTGTCGCTGGCCCAGCCGGCGGCCGGGGAGGGGCGTGCCGGGGCGGAGCTGGACTGGAGCGCCGAGGCGTGGAGCGAGGTCCGGACCCGGGCCCAGCGTGCGGGGCGGGCGTACATCTGGCTGAACCTCATCGAGCAGCGGCTGCGGTCGGTGGTCGGCGCCGTGCTGCGGCCCGTCTACGAGCCCGTGCACGGCGGGGACGACTGGGTGGTCGCGGCCGCCGGTCCCGCCGGGCAGGAGTGGGTGCAGCGGGCGGTGGCGGTGCGCGAGGTCAGCCGGCGCAAGGGCTACCTCCTCGACCCGGCCGACGACAACGTGCTGAGCTTCCTGACCCTGCCGCAGCTGCGGGAGCTGATGGTCCAGCACTGGCCTTGTTTCGAGCCGTACTTCGACGACCGGCGCGAGATCGAGCTGGCCCTGGACGAGCTGGAGGTCACGCGGAACGTGGTCTCCCGCAACCGGGCGCTGTCGCGGGCGGTGCTGGAGCAGGCGGAGCGCGCGTCGGCGCGGCTGCTGGAGGTGCTGGGGGCTGGTTCGGGCAGCCCGTCGGCGGACCGGCTGCCGATCGACGCCGTGGAGGACCTGGTCGGGGACCGGTACGCGGACGTCATCTCCGTCCATCCGGACCGGGTGCGGCTCCAGCGGCAGCTGCCCGCGGAGGACCTGTTCGGCGGCGCGCGGCGGCTCGACGCGATCGGCATAGGCCTCAACCTGCTGGTGCAGAACTTCTCGGGCCGCCGGCTGGTACGGCTGTCGGAGGCGGGCTGCCGGGTGCGGCTGCTGTTCCTGAACCCGGCGAGCAGCGCGGTCAAGCGGCGCGAGCGCGAGCTGGGGCTGCGCAAGGGCGAGCTGAGCCGCTCGGTGGAGATGAACATCCTGCACGTGCGCCGGGTGCGGGCGGGCCTGAAGGACCCCTCGCGCTTCGACATCCACGTCTTCGACGAGACCCCGCGCTTCACCGCCTATCTGGTGGAGGGGCACTCCTCGGGCATCGCGGTGGTCCAGTCGTACCTGCGGCGGGCCCGGGGCATGGAGGCGCCGGTGCTGGTGCTGCGCGGGGGCGGGCGGGGGGTTCCCAAGGACGCGGACCACGGGCTGTTCCAGACCTACCGGGAGGAGTTCGAGTCGGTCTGGGAGGACTCCCGCCCGGTGTCCTGAGCCCGGCCCCCGGGGGTGGCCGCGTCCGGTGTCAGTGCCTCGTGGCAGGCTGAAACGCGTTGACCGGAAAACGGGGGAGGGCGCGTCATGGAGGCGTGGCACGGGGGAGTGCGCGGCGGGTTCGGCCAGGGGACGGCGGGCGCGGGGCCGACGGGTGGCGTGGCGCTCGTCACAGGCGGGCGGCGGCCGACGCCGCGCGCCGGGGCGGGAGCCGTCCGATGAGCTGGCTCGGCGGGCCGCTGGTGGCCTTCGACCTGGAGACCACCGGGACCGACGTGGAGACCGACCGGATCGTGACGGCGGCGGTCGTGCGGCTGGACGCGGACGGGTCCGTGACGGGGGAGCGGACCTGGCTGCTCGATCCCGGGGTGGCCATACCGGAGCAGGCGTCGGCGATCCACGGCATATCGACGGAGCACGCCCGGGCGCACGGGGTGCCCGCCGCGTCCGCCGTGGAGGAGATCGCGCGGACCGTGGCCGGGGCGCTGCGGCTCGGGACGCCCCTGGTGGTGATGAACGCGCGCTACGACCTGTCCCTGCTGGACCGCGAGTGCGGGCGGCACGGGGTCGCCTCGGTCAGCGAGCGGCTGGGCGGCGGGCCTTGGCCCGTCATCGATCCGCTGGTGATCGACAAGCACGTGGACAAGTACCGCAAGGGCAAGCGGGCCCTCCACGCGCTGTGCGACCACTACGGGGTGGCGCTGGACGACGCGCACAACGCGCGGGCGGACGCCCTGGCCGCCGCCCGTGTGGTGCGGCGCATGGGGGAGCGGCACCGGCCGGTCGGCCTGATGCCGCTGGCGGACCTGCACGAGCTCCAGGTCCGCGCGGCGGCCGAACAGTCGGTCTCGCTCCAGGCCTACCTGCGGCGCACGGCCGACCCGGCGGCGGTCGTCGAGCCGGCCTGGCCGCTCATACCCCGCGGGCGCTGACCGCCCCGGCCCGGCGCCGCTCACCGCGCGGCCCCGCGCTGTCCCCGCGGATCAGAAGGGGTACCAGCGCACGTGCGGATCCCCGTCGCGCAGGGAGGCCACACGGCGGCGGAACTCGGCCAGGGCCTTCGGGTTGGCCGGTGCGTGCTGGGCGACCCAGGCGCAGCTGGCCGTCTCGCGGGCGCCGCGCAGCAGGGCGCAGCCCTCCCATGCCCGGACGTCCCAGCCGTAGGCGGTGGTGAAGGCCTCGTAGTCGGCCTGGGGCAGCCCGTACCGGTCGCGGGACAGGGCCATCACCACCAGGTCGTGCTCGCGCAGGTCCACCGAGACGGTCTCCAGGTCGACCAGGACCGGCCCGTCCGGCCCCACGTGCACGTTGCGGGGCAGGGCGTCGCCGTGGACCGGACCCGGGGTCAGGTGCGGGGTGAGGGCGGCGACCTGCCCGGCGTAGGCGTCGCGGCGGGCCCGCAGGTAGGCCGCGTCCTCGGGGTCGACGGCCGTCCCGGCCAGCCGCAGCCAGCGTTCGACCCCGCCGAGGAGGTCCCGGGCGGGCAGCGCGAAGGGCGGGGCGGGCAGCGCGTGCAGCGGCCGCAGGAGCGCCGCCAGGTCCTCGGGGCCGGCCGGGCGGAGCGCGTCGGGGAGCCGGTGCCACAGGGTCACCGGGTGGCCGTCGACCAGCCGTGGCTCCGGTTCGGCCGCGCGGACCGCCGGGATCCCCGCGGTGGCGAGCCAGCCGGCGACCGCCAGCTCGCGCTCGGCCCGCTCCAGCAGCCCGGCCTCGCGGCCGACCTTGACGACGAGGTCCCCGAGGGCGAAGACGGCGTTCTCGCCGAAGGCGAGCAGCTCGGCCGGTCCCGTGAGACCCGCCCGTGTCAGTACGTCCCTGGCCCGTGCCTCGTCCATGCGCTCGTCTCGTCCTTCGCCGCTTGATCGTGAATGCGTCAAGTCTCCCATTCCCCGGCCGACGGGGACCCGTTCTGCGTTATTGGGTTGCACGAGACGTCTCGTCTCGTTAATGTCGATCACATGACCTCAGCCAGGACCGCACACATCGCCATGTTCTCCATCGCCGCCGCCGGGCACGTGAACCCGAGCATCGAAGTCGTCCGGGAACTCGTCGCACGGGGCCACCGCGTCAGCTACGCCATCCCCGCCCCCTTCGCCGGCACGGTCGCCGAGACCGGTGCCACCCCGGTGGTCTGGAAGTCCGTCCTGCCCACCGAGGAACAGCCGGAGGCCTGGGGCACCGAGCTCATCGACCACCTCGAACCCTTCCTGGAGGACGCCGTGCAGTCGCTCCCCCAGCTCGCGGCCGCCTTCGAGGACGACGTACCGGACCTCGTCATCCACGACATCACCTCCTACGCGGCGCGCATCCTCGCCCACCGCTGGCAGGTCCCCGCGGTCTCCCTCTCGCCGAACCTGGTGGCCTGGGAGGGCTACGAGGAGGAGGTGGGCGCCGCCATGACCGCCGAACTGCACGCGAGCGAGCGCGGCAGGGCGTACTACGCCCGCTTCCGCGCCTGGCTGGACGAGAACGGCATCGAGCAGGACGCGGACTCCTTCGTCGGCAGGCCGCGGCGCAGCGTCGTGCTGATCCCGCGCGCCCTCCAGCCCCACGCCGACCGGGTCGACCCGGCCGTCCACACCTTCGTCGGGGCCTGCCAGGGCGACCGCAGCGCCACCCAGGGCACCTGGGAGCGCCCCGCGGCCGCCGAGGGGAAGAAGGTCCTGCTGGTCTCGCTCGGATCCACCTTCACCAAGCAGCCCGCCTTCTACCGCGCCTGCATCGAAGCCTTCGGGGACCTGCCCGACTGGCACGTCGTCCTGCAGATCGGCAAGTTCACCGACGAGGCCGAACTGGGGGAGGTCCCCGCCAACGTGGAGGTCCACCGCTGGGTCCCCCAGCTGGACATCCTGCGGCAGGCCGACGCCTTCGTCACCCACGCCGGCGCGGGCGGCAGCCAGGAGGGCCTGGCCACCGGCACCCCGATGGTCGCCGTCCCGCAGGCCGTCGACCAGTTCGGCAACGCCGACATGCTGGCCTCCCTCGGGGTGGCGCGGCACGTCCCGATGGAGGAGGCCGACGCGGCCACCCTGCGCGAGGCCGTCCTCGGCCTGCTCGCCGACCCCCGCGTCGCCGCCCGCGCCGAGGAGATCCGCGCGCAGATGGCCACCGAGGGCGGCACCCGGCAGGCCGCCGACCTCATCGAGGCCGCGCTGCCGTAGCGGCATAGGGTGCGGCCATGACCAAGAAGCCGACCCCCGTCAAGAAGTACGCGGCGCTGCTGCGCGGCATCAACGTCGGCGGGAAGAAGAAGGTCCCCATGGCGGAACTCCGTTCCGTGCTGGAGGGGCTCGGGTACGGCGAGGTGCGGACCTACCTGCAGAGCGGCAACGCCGTCTTCAGCAGCGCGAGCCAGGACCCCGCCGCCCTCGCCCGGGAGCTGGAGGCGGCCATCGAGGCCCGCTTCGGCTTCCCGGTGAAGGTCCTGGTGGTCGACGGCGCGTACCTGCGCGCCGTCGCCGAGGCCTGCCCCTTCCCCGCCGCCGAGCTGGAGGGCAGGCAGCTGCACGCCACCTTCTTCTCGCAGCAGCCCGGCCCGGAACGCTTCGCGGCGGTCGACCCGGCCGCGTACCTCCCCGAGGACTACCGCCTGGGCGACCGCGTCCTCTACCTCTACGCCCCGGGCGGGCTGGGCAGCTCCGAGCTGGGCGCGGCCCTCCACAAGCCAGCCGTCCTCAAGGGCATCGACGCGACCACCCGCAACTGGAACACGGTCGCCATGCTGGTCGAACTGACGGCCGATCAGCCAGACCCGGCCGGCCAGGCCGACGACGATTAGCCCGCGGGCCCCCAGGACGCGCCCGCCCCCTCCCGGACGGCCCCGGCCACCCGAACGCGCGCGGCCGGAGCGGGCGCCACCCCGCCCACCAGGCGGTCCTCGCCCCGTCCCGGCCCGGTGGGCCCACGTTCCGCACCGTGTGCCAGGCTCTGGGCATGCGTTACATCATCATCGGCGCCGGAGCGGTCGGCGCGACCATCGGGGGACGGCTCGCGGAAACGGGCCGGGAGGTCGTCCTCGTCGCACGTGGCCCGCACGCCGAGGCCCTGAGGGCGCACGGGCTGCGGCTCACCACCGCCGACGGGGAGCGCGTCCACCGCCTGCCCGTCGCCACGCACCCCGCAGACCTCGGCGCACTGCGCCCCGACGACGTACTGCTGCTGACCGTCAAGACCCAGGACGCCGTCGCCGCCCTCGACGCCTGGGGCGCCGCCGAGGTCACCGGAGGCGGCACCGCAGCCCAGCGGCTGCCGCTGCTGTGCGCCCAGAACGGCGTGGAGAGCGAGCGCCTCGCCCTGCGCCGCTTCGCCCGCGTCTACGGGGTCTGCCTCTGGCTCCCCGCCACCTTCCTGGAACCCGGCGTGGTCTCCGCCCTCTGCACCCCGCTGACTGGCATCCTCCACCTCGGGCGGGCCGCCGGCGGGTCCGACGAGCGGATCCGGGCCATCGCCGCCGACCTCGGCAAGGCCGGCTTCGAGGCCCCCGTCGTCGAGGACGTGATGCGCTGGAAGTACGCCAAGCTCCTCGGCAACCTGGGCAACGCGATCCAGGCCACCACCGGCCCCGAACCCGACCCGGCCAAGGCGGCCCTGCTGCTGCGCGCGATCCGCGAGGCCAAGGCCGCCTTCGCCGCCGCGGGTATCGACTACGTATCGGAAACCGACCAGTCGGCGGCCCGTGACGGCAAGGTCGACCAGCCGCCCGGCGTCCGGGGAGGCTCCTCCTGGCAGAGCCTGGCCCGCGGCACCGGCTCGGTCGAAGCCGACTACCTCAACGGCGAGATCACCCTGCTGGGCCGCCTCCACGGCGTTCCCACCCCGGTCAACGACGTCCTGCGCCACGCGGCGAACATCTTCGCCCGCGAATCCCTGCCCCCGGGAGCCATGTCCATCACCGACCTGACCGCCCTGGCCGACGAGGCCGAAGGGCGAGGATAGTACCCGCCCATGACTGACCTATATTGTTCTGGAACCGTAAAGGCCACACACAACTCAATCGCCTGACAATGATCGCTTCCAGACGCGGTCGACGACGCCATGCACCAGCGTTCCACCGCGAAGGCTCCCGGGGCCGGTTCCAGAGGAATCCCCGACCGCCTTCGCAAGGGCTGACGTGCAGTGGCGATTTTGACGTGCGGAGCGTTCGGCTCGGCGCTGCCTCGCGGATGAGCAGAACAACTTGACGAACGGCTTGAATGTGCAGAACGGACTGGCCCGAGGTGCCACCATCACGGGCGAACCCCACAACCAGGGACCAGGGTCTGTCGGACTCTCCGTGGTCATCCCCGCCTACCGGGAAGAGGAGCGTCTCGCCCCCACCCTGGAGCTGGTCCGGGACTACCTCGACGAGCACGTAGGCAGCGGCCAGGCCGACTGGGAGGTCATCGTCGTCGACGACGGCTCCCCGGACAGGACCGCGGCCATAGCGCTCAAGGCCGGGGCGGACGAGCCCCGCATCCGGCTCGTGCAGTCGGAGGAGAACAGGGGCAAGGGCAGCGCCCTGCGCCTGGGTGTCCGTGCCTCCCTGGGCCGACGCGTACTGATCATGGACGCCGACCTGGCGACCCCCATAGAAGAACTCGCCCGGCTGGAACAGGCGCTGGCCGACAACCCGTCCCTGGACGCGGCCATCGGCTCGCGCGCCCACCGCGACTCCGCCATCGAGCGCCAGCAGAGCGTGCTGCGCGAGGTCCTCGGCTGGGTCGGCAACCGGGTCATCCGTCTGGTGGCCGTACGGGGCATCCGCGACACGCAGTGCGGGTTCAAGCTGTTCGACGGGGACCAGGCCCGGGCCGCCTTCGGCGCCGCCCGGCTCGACGGCTGGGCCATCGACGTCGAGATCCTCCAGTACTACCGCCGCAAGGGCTGGCCCGTGGCCGAGGTGCCCGTCCGCTGGGCGCACCAGGACGGCTCCAAGGTGCAGCTGCTGGACTACCTGCGCACCCTCGGCGAGCTGATGCGGCTGAACGCGGGCGGCCTCGCCGTCGCCGGCCTCTACCTCCTGGCGTCGCTCTACCTCTACAAGGGCCTCTGGACGGACCTGGACGGGTCGATCCTGGCCCACTCCCTCCAGGACCAGAACCAGTGGGAGTGGTTCTTCGGCGTCACGGCCGACAACGTCGCCCATCTGCGCAACCCGTTGTTCACCGACTTCCAGAACGTGCCGGACGGCGTGAACCTGATGGCGAACACGGTGATGCTCGGGCTCTCGGTGCCCATGACCCCGGTCACCCTGCTCTTCGGTCCGACCGTCGCCCTGGCGCTGGTCTTCACGCTCGGCATCGCCGCGACGGCCTGGGCCTGGTACTGGCTGATCCACCGCCGTCTGACGGAGAGCCGCTGGGCGGCCGCGGCCGGCGGCGCACTGGCGGCCTTCGCGCCGCCCATGATCTCGCACGCCAACGCGCACCCGAACTTCGTCGTCCTCTTCATGATCCCGGTGATCATCGACCGGGCCCTGCGCCTGTGCGCGGGCAAGAACGTGGTCCGCGACGGCGTCTTCCTGGGCCTGTTCACCGCCTACCAGATCCTCCTGGGCGAGGAGCCCTTCCTCCTGGCCGCGATGGGCATGGCGATCTTCGCCCTCATCCACGCCTGCTACGACCGGGAGAACGCGCGCGCCGCCGCCAAGCCGCTCGCCAAGGGCCTCGGGATCGCGGCGGCCGTCTCCATACCGCTCGCCGCCTTCCCCCTGTACTGGCAGTTCTTCGGACCGCAGAGCTACCACTCGGTGCTCCACGGCGACAACGGCGCCGGCAACCCGCTGCGCGCCCTGAGCGAGTACCCGGCGCGCTCCCTGTTCGGCGACGCCGAGACCGCGGCCAAGCTCTCGATGAACACCACCGAGCAGAACGCCTTCTACGGCTGGCCGCTGCTCGCCCTGGCCATCGGCATCACCCTGTGGATGTGGCGCCGCCCCCTCGTGCGCGCCCTGGGCCTCACCGCCGTGGCCGCCGCCGTGCTCTCGCTCGGCCCCCGGGTGGAGCTCGACAAGTTCGGCATCACCGTGCCCGCCCCGTGGCGCCTGCTGCGGCACCTCCCCCTGCTGGAGTCCGTGATCGAGAGCCGGGTGGCGATGGTCTGCGCCCCCGTCTTCGGCATGCTGCTCGCCCTCGCGCTGGACCGGATACGGGGCTTCCGCTCCGGCGACCACCGTGCGGTCGGCTACCTCGCCGTCGCCGCCGCCGTGGTCCCGATCCTGCCGCTCCCGCTGGTCACCAAGGTCCGCGAGCCGGTGCCGTCCTTCATCACGCAGGGCCTCTACAAGGACTACGTCAAGGACGGCCGCTCGCTCGTCCCGGTGCCCCTCCCCGACCCCGGCTCCGCCGCCGCCCTGCACTGGCAGAGCAGCACGGGCTTCGGCTTCAAGCTGGCCGGCGGGTACTTCAACGGTCCCGACGGCCCCGACCGCGTCGGGATCTACGGCGCCAAGCCGCGCAAGCTCTCCACCCTCCTCAACGACGTGCGCTGGGGCACCGTCCAGCCCCCGCAGGACATCACCCCGCAGATGCGCGACCAGGCCCGTGAGGACCTGGCGTACTGGAAGGCCGGCGTGCTGGTCCTGCCGGTCAACCAGCAGCGCGCCCCGGAGCTGCGCAGCACCCTCTCGGGTCTCCTGGGCCAGGAACCGAAGGTGGTCGCCGACTGCCTGATCTGGCAGGTCGACGCCTCCTAGCCGGCTGTGTTGTCCTGGGACGTCGGTGACAGGCGTGCTGGGTGCTTGAAACGGGCGAGGGCCTCCGGATCCGGTGTGGATTGCGATATCTGCACCGAGATCAGGAGGCCCTCGTGGTCCCCCGCAATGCCCCGCCGACCGAGACCGGGCGGCTGCGTCTGGGCCGCTGGGCCCACCGCTACCCACAACTGGGCGTCGCCGCAATGCACGTCCCGCCCGCCCGCACCGTCAGGCCTGCCGCTGCGCGCGGGCGCCGCGGGGTACGAGGGCGCCTCCCATCACCCCCGCCGTGACCACTGCGGCGACCACCGTGACGGCCAGCCAGCCGCCCGGGACAGCCATGCCGGTGCCCATACCAGTCAGGAATGCCGCCGAGGCGGCGAGGCCCCACAGGGTGCCGGCCGCGCAGCTGACGACGATCAGCAGCCCGGACATCGAGGACGCGAGCCGCCGGCGCCACCAGGCCGTGGCCCCGACGGCGCCGAGCATCCGGTACTCGCCCCTCAGGTCCGAGGTCCACAGGCTGACCATGGCGGCCACGATCAGCACGGTGGTCAATACGGAGACCCCCGCCACGGCGGGCTGGAGCCGGGCCACCGCGCCGACGACCGACGGGCCGGACTCGACGGCGACGGTCGAATCCGCCTGCGCGTCCACCGGGAGGGCCCGCAGGACGTCCTGCTGCCGGGGCTTGGCGTCCGCGTCGAGCAGGTACGTCGGGGAGCCGACGGGGATGATGCCCGACTTCCGGGCCCCCGCCGGGCTGACGAGGACCGCGGGCAGTTGCTGGTACTCATCCGCCCGGGCGGCGTCCGGGTGGATGAGCGGCAGGGTCGTGGTGCTGTCCAGGGCGAATCCGTCCGGCTTGCGCGCCATCGCCACGAGCGCGACCTCGCCCCCCAGCCCGACCGGTGTGACGGCGACGCCCGCCTGGCCGCTCTCGTAGCGCTGCCGCTGTTCGGCCGTCATCGTGCCGGCGAGCGCCTCGGCACCCGCCGTGTCGGCGATACCGACCGCGGGGAAGGGGATGTGGGACCGGGAGGCGACGTAGCAGGGCTGCCAGTCGTTGTTCCCGTACTTCAGCAGGCCACGGTCGTCGATACAGCCCAGGAAGTCGGTACGGGGCGACACCGGCAGCTGCTTGCCCTCGCGCGCGACCGCCGCCCGCTGGTAGCCGGTCGACACCCGCGAGGCCCCGGTGGAGCTGCGCAGGGCGCCCAGCTCGGTGGCGGTCAGCGGACGGGAGGAGACGATCAGGGCCGCGGCGGCGGGCAGTTCCGGCCGGTAGTCCTCGCGCTGTTTCTCCGCCACCGAAGCGGAGGCGATGAGCACCGTGGTGGACACGGCAGCGACCGCGCCGAGCGCGACCACCGTCGCGATCGCGCGGACCGGGAAGGCCAGCAGGGAGCGCAGCGCCGACCGGAACACGGCGGGCAGCGGCAGGTACGGGGTGTCCGCCTTGCGCAGGGCGAACGCCGAGAGCACCAGAGCGGTCGCCGTGACCCCGGAGGCGAACACGACCACCCCCAGCGCGGCCGTGACGGCCCCGGCGTCGAGCGCGACGGCGGCGAGTCCTGCGGCGGCCGCGGCCACCAGGCATCCGGCCGCAGCGGACCGCAGGCGCGGCCGACGGCCGCCGTGGACCGGAGGGACCGCCTTGAGCAGGGCGACGGGATCCTCCCGCAGGGCGGCGCGCGACGGCAGTACGGAGGCCAGGACCGTGACGGCGACGGCGACGCCGGCCAGCACCAGCGAGGTGGTCCAGGCGCCGTCGACCGGCCCCCAGTCCGCGCCCGCCCGCTCGGCCAGCACCGGCGCGGCGACCCGCGCCACTGCCTGCCCTGCGGCGAGGCCCGCCGAGGAGCCGAGCACCGCCACGCACAGGGCGTGGGTCCGCAGGAACGAGGCCGTCACCCGGGCGGGAGCACCCAGGGCCGCGAGGAGCCCCATGTGCCGGCGCTGGCTGCGTACGACGACCGCGAAGGCGGCGGTCACCAGCAGCACGGTCTCGGCCAGCAGCCCGAGCCCGATCAGCAGGGCGGTGGAGTCCGCGGCCCCGCCCCGTTCGGCGAGCGCGGCGGCCTGACTGCCGGGCACGTACGCGTATCCCGCGCTCTTGAGCTTCCCGGACACGGCGGGCAGGTCCGCCCCCGGCGGCCAGGTGACGAACCATCGGGGGCTGCCCAGGTCCTTCGCCGAGGCCAGGGCCGCGGCCGCCCGGGGCCCGCCCGGTGGAAGGGCGAACAGGCGATGTCCGAGGTCGAACCGGTCGGAGACCAGGGCCGACACGGTGAACTGGCCGCCGCCGATGGACACGCTCTGACCGGTCCCGGTGATCCCGACCGAGGCCGCCAGCGCGGACGACAGGACGATCGTGCCGTCCTGGGAGGAAGGCGCGCCTCGATCGACGCGGTACAGCCCTTCGGTCAGGGGATCGGCCAGGCTGACCGCCCTTCCGTCCACGGTGCTCTGGCGTCCCCCCGGTCCCCGGACGGTGAGCCCGAGCACGTCGGTGTCGTAGGCGAGACGGGTACCGCGGGGGAGGGCGGGCCCGAGCCTCATCGCCAGCTGCGCCGGGGAAGCCGCATCCGGGTTCCGCTCGCCGGCCAGGGTGGTGAGCCGGCCGTCCGCCGCGCCGAAGGCGGCCGCCCGGGCCTCCGGCACCGAGACGCGGGCGGTGGCGGTGACGGCCGCGACCGCCGTCCCGACGGCGACGGGCAGCGCGATGGCCAGGCACACCAGCAGCGTGCGCAGACGGCTGCGGCTCGCCAGCCGCCACCCGAGGGTCCAGGCGAGGCGGCGGTTGCGGTTCACGCGCCACCCTCCACGACGCGGCCGTCCTGGATCCGGACGACATGGTCGGCGGCCGCGGTGACCTCCGGGTTGTGCGTCGCGATCAGACAGGCCACCCCGTCCGCCGCGACCTCGCGCAGGAGCTCGACGATGCGCTCGCCGTTGGCGGAGTCCAGGGCGCCCGTGGGCTCGTCGGCCAGGACGAGCGGGCGCCGGTCGGCGACGGCACGGGCGATGGCCACGCGCTGCTGCTCGCCGCCCGAGAGCTGGTCGGGGAACTTGCGGGTGTGCCGGGGCACCCCCGTCCGCTCCAGCGCAGCCGCCGCACGGCGCCGGGCCTCGGCCCGAGCCATGCCGGACAGCTCCAGGGGTAAGCACACGTTCTCCAGCACCGTCATGGTGCGGATCAGGTTGTACTCCTGGAAGACGTAGGCCACCAGGCTCGCCCGGGTGCGGGTGAGTTCGGCCGGGCCCATGTTCGTCAGGACGTGGCCGGCCAGGGTGATCGTCCCGGAAGTAACCTGTTCCAGGCCGCCGGAGACGTTGAGCAGGGTGGACTTGCCCGAGCCGCTGTGGCCGACCAGGGCGGTGAGACGGGCGGCATGGAAGTCGGCCGTGACCCCGTCCAGGGCCACGTGCCGTGCCTCGCCGCTGCCGTAGACCTTGTGGACGCCTTCGAGCCGGAGGACCGGTTCGTCCGGTCCTCCGGCTCCAGGTGTGGTGGAAACCGCGGTGCGCATCGTTCGGGAACAACCTCTCTCACGCTGTCGTAGCTGCCCCGCGGATCGCTCCGCGGTCTCCACCGGTGTCAGTCGGTCATCGCTCAGGAGGCCTTGGTCTCCATGATGGCCTGGCGCATGCTGAACCAGCAGAACCCGTTCTGCGCGTACTGCCACCCGGTGACCCACGCGGTGTAGATGTCCGGGGCGCCGGCGCAGTCGGCCCGGCCACGGGCCTGGCCGCCCACGACGTCACCGCACGAGATCCACACGCCGTCGCTGTTCTTGCCGTAACTGCCCACGGCGCAGTCGGCGTACACCGCCTCCGCCCCGGTGGCCGCGGCCTGTGCGGGCGCGGCGGCCACGAGGCCGGTGAGTGCGGCGGCGCCGAGACCGAGCGCTGCCACCTTGCGGCTGAAGTTGCCACGTAACACGAGATGTTCTCCCTCTGGGATGCGGGTCAGAACTGATCGTCGGTTGTGCAGAAGGAACACAACCGCTCGCATGAAACGGGCATAACCGTGATTTACGCCAGTCGAGGGCCCGTGAAGGGACGGGTTCGGAGCGGGAGGCAGCTGTTATGGGTCTTGACAAATGCTCGCGAACGGCTGAAAACCGCAGCATGTCGCGCGCTGGCCCCGCCGTGAGGTGGCGCAAGCGAGGACGAGAGGGCGCACGGGATGGCCGATCTCGACGCGGAGGGCGAGGTAGCCGACTCGTGCCGGAGTACGTACTCGTCGTAGGACCACCCGTCTTGTCGCTGTAGACGTGGACCGGGTGGTCGAGTGTTCGATGTGCGTAGCCAGAGGGAGGAGGATCGAGTTCCGTGAGTGACGAACTGATCCTTCCGGGATAAGTGCTGTCCTGAAAACGGGCCGACTGCCGTTCTCTGCGCCGAGCGGGGGCCGCAGTCTCCCTCGGCCCGTGGCCCCGTTCTCCTTTTGGACGCGTCGGCGCCCGGCTGCGTTCACCATCCGGACCGCCGCCCGAGTGTGCGGGAATCCCGTCGTACGGCCGGACTCGGCCGTTGCGGCGGGGTGGCCGCGGGGCCTTGCCCCGCCGCCGGCCTTCTTCGCCCCGCCACTGCGGGGATCCCGCTATGGCGCCGGTGCTCCAGCCGCCGGCAGGCGGCCCGCACCCTCGTGAGGGACCTCGCTGGCAGCCGTCGCGGGCCGCCGTTCCGGGATCGCCGTGCGAGCGGTGCTCGCCGCGCCGCCTGTCATCACCGAGGCACCCGCCCGCCCACCGCGGCCAGTACGTCAGCCCTCGGATCCACGCGCCGGACCGCGGCACTCATCCCCTGCAAGCCCCCGCCCACAGCCGGCGGAGCATGCGTCATTTCCAGCGCAGACCTTGGCCCTCGCCGACGCCTACCGCCGACGCCCTGTATGGCTCTTCGAGGGCGCTCGCGTCTTCGACGTCGCGTGCAACCGCGAGGCCATCGTCCCGATTATCGGCGACTACGGGACCCCTCCGCCCGCCGGTTCACCCCAGAGGCCGTGTTCCTGCGTCCTAAGGGCGGCGGCAGGGAGTGGGTCGTCACCGATCTCCAGCCCCCTCCGCCAGAACCAAGGCCCTGGAGGAGGGGGCTGGAGAGTCAGCTGTTGACGAGGTTGTAGAGGAGGCCTGCGACCAGGAGGTATGCCAGGTAGGCGCCGAGCGTCACCCCCAGCATCGCCAGGGCCTTGAGCGGCATCCCGAGCTGCTTGCGGGCGAGGGAGAGGTTGGTGAAGAGGCCGGCGGCTCCGATGGCGCCGCCTATCGCTCCGCCGATCGGCAGCAGGAGGATCGGGGCGATCGACAGCACCAGCTGCCACCAGGTGAGCCCGCGGAACTTGGCCCACGGGTCCGGCTTGCCTACGGCGTTCTTTCCGAGGTCGGGGAGCTTCTGCATGGACGGGGAACCTTCATTCTTGGTCGTCACGGTCGTAGGGCCGGGACGGGCGCGGCTGCGTCCGTCCCGGCTTGGGGATGGTCCGGCCGGCCGCCGGCGCCGACGGTGTCAGCCGAGGGTGCGGGCGGTGTTCCAGTCGTCTTCCTCGACGCGCCAGCCGTTGCCGATGGCCGTGCGGCCTCCGTAGAAGAGGTGGAGGGTGCCGTCGTTGCGGGTGAGGTAGAGGTCGGGGATGCCGTCTCCGTTGACGTCGGGGGTGCCGCGCAGGAGGGGCCAGGTGGTGCTGTCCCATCCGGTGGTGCCGTAGGTGAGGTCCTTGCCGTCGGCGGAGTTGACGGCAAGGGCGAGGGAGTTGATGTCGGCGCCGCCGTTGGTTCCGGGCTTGCCGCGGCGCAGGGCCAGGCCGCGGTCGGGGGTGGAGTCGTCGCGGTAGACGAGGTCGGGGACGCCGTCGCCGGTGACGTCGCGGATGTTGATGATGTCGCGCTTGGTCCAGCTGGTGGCCGAGAGCTGGCGGGCTTCGGTGATGGAGGCGCCGCTGTAGCCGGTCAGGACCCAGAAGGTGTCCCCGGCGGTGGCGAAGATGTCCTCGGACTTGTCGCCGTCGACGTCCTGGACGACCACGATCTGGCTGAGCGTGGCGGGGTCGGGTGCGCCGGCGGGGAGGAGGATTTCGGTGCGGCGGCTGATGTCGAAGCGGCCGTTGCCGTCGCCCTGGTAGACGTAGAGCTTGCCGTCGGGCATGCGGGCGATGAGGTCGGTGATGCCGTCGCCGGGGTACCAGTCGCTGGAGTGCGCGATCAGCGCGTCCTTGAAGTAGCCGGCGGGTGCGGGCTTGCCGTTGTCGGTGGCGGCGGGCATCCAGGCGTCGACGTCGCCGGTGGCGTCGGCGGGGTAGACGCGCAGGTCGCCGTTGCCGTCGACGGCCAGGACGTCGGCCTTGCCGTCACCGGTGACGTCGCCGGGGCCGTCGAGGCCGGGGCGGGGGCGGACGTAGAAGGTGTAGATGAACGGGTTGGAGACGTTGCCGGCCTTGTTGACGATGCGGACGTAGAAGAGGTTCGGTCCGGCGTTGTCGGGATTGACGTCGACGGTGACGGTGTCCTGGCCGGCGGCCGGGACGGCCTTCTTGTCATAGACCGGGTGGTTCAGCGACCACTGGAACTCGCGGATGTCCGCCGGGTCCGTACCGCCCGCGATCACGGTGATCTTGCCGGGGCCGAGGGTGTTCTTGCTCCACTCGGCGCCGTCGGGGCCGGGCGCGGGGAAGTCCTCGGAGCGGATGGTGGGGGCGGTGGGCTGGGTGTGGTCGATCGTGAACGTACACGGCTTGTCCGTCCCCGCGGGACCGGCGGCCGAGGTGGAGCCGTCCCAGTCGCTCGCGGTCGCCGACCACGAATACGCCGTGTTCGCGGCGAACGACTCCCACGGGATGCCGGTGCGGGCGACGCCATAGCTGTCGGGCCAGATCCACTGGTCGAAGACCACCTGGTTGTCGGAGGTCCGCCAGACCCTGATCTGGATCTGCTTGAGGTTGCCGTCGCCGTCGTGGCCCTGGACCTCGAACATCACGTCGGACTTGCCGACCTTGTTGAACGGCGCATCCGTCACGCACAGCCCGCCGGGGACGGTGTCCATGCCGGCCTGGGTCGGCTCGTCGGGGGCCTTGTTGTACTCGACCTCGATGTAGGGGGCGCTCTCGCCGTTGGCCTGGAACTTCTTCCAGTAGCTCGCGTCACTCTCGTTCGGGGAGCGCAGGCCCAGGGTCAGGTTCTGCCAGGCACCGCGGGCGCCCTCCTCGACCTTCGACTTGATGTCGATACCGACCCACGCGTCGGGGCAGGAGCTGTTGTAGCCGTAGCCGGTGGTCGCACCCGCGATGCGGTTGCTCCAGAAACCCGCGTTGTCGGTGTTGTTCCACGTGCTGGAGCTGTTGATCAGCGGCACGTGGTAGACGTCGAAAGCCCGCGGGTCACAGCCCCAGGAGTAGGTCTGCAGCATCCGCAGATTCGCCGAACGGATCTGCGCACCGTAGAGCTCGCTGCCGAAGTCGAAGATGAACGCGGCACGGGAGGTGCCGCCCGAGGTGGACTCGTAGCCGACACGGGCCTCAGGGGTGCCGCTGCCGCTGTTGTAGTTCTGCCCGTTCCAGAAACTGGAGGAGCCCTCGGTCTTGTAGAAAGTCGTCCAGTTCTGCTTGTGACCCTTGAAGGACGGGTCGATGAAGACCGGGTAGACCGTCTCCGCGTCCTCCAGCAACTTGCCGTTCGGCGTCACCGTCAGGACGTTCTCACTGCTGAGGGCGGCACCGGCGGACACCGCGTGGTTGCCCTCCGCACCGTTCAGCCCGGACAGGGCGAGGGTGGGGTGGGCCTTGGCCTCAGGGGCGGGAGCCGGGACGGGCTCGCCCTCGGTCACGGCCACCTTGCCCGCGGAGTCCCACATGAACGGGGTCGGCGAACCGGCGACCTCCTCACCCTTGGAGTCCTGCGCACTCACCGAGTGCGAGGCCTCATCGAGGTGGAAGGTCAGGTCCGGGGAGGACAGCTGGTAGTTCAGCTGCCCGAGCAGGGGGTCGGCGGCGGCCTGCTTGTCCTTCACGACCAGCACATGCGTGTAGCCGCTGTCCTGCGCGGTCAGCACCAGGTCGATACCCGGACGGACATTCTCGTACAGCGCCCGGGACCCCGAGATGACCGGCTCGGGCAGCGGCCCCGGCCAGGCAACGGCCAGGTCGTGACCGTCAAGATTCAGACGAACCAGGTCGGTCCAGACCGGCTGGGGAGTATCGGCCTTTGCGACCGCGGGCCGGACGAGCGCCACACGCGACGTACCGCGTGACGCTCGGCTGTCGCCGCTGGCGGCGGCCGGTGCCTTGGTGCCCGCACTGAAGACGACCCGCCCGTTCACGGCCTTCGGCGCGAAACCGCCGTCCACCCGCTGAAGAGTCGTGTCGATCGGCTTCCACTCACCGCCGACCTTCGCCCGGTTCGCCAAGCTGGACACCCGAAGCTTGAACGTGCCACCCGGCTGCGCCCAGGTACTGGTGTACGCGGACGCTGCGGCCGTGACCTCGACCTCCTTCCCTGTCTCCCGCGCCAGGCGGCGGGCCTCGGTCGCACTGACCGGGCCCTTCGGCTTCGCGGGCTTGGCCTGAGTCGGCTTACGGGTGTCGTCCTGGTTCAGGACAACCGGCACCGCGACCGCGAGGGCCAGGAGTGCGGCGAGTCCGCCCCAAGCCCTGCGTCGGCGATACCAGGACTGCCGCCCAACTGCTTTTCCAGGGGCCTTATTTGGCCAGCCTTCATGCTCGGGTTCGATTTTGGACACGCTGGTTCTTCTCCCCCCTCGGGCGCGCGATTCAGCCACCCCTGGGTACTCGCTGGCGAAATGGGCCGGGCGACCGGGTGACGCGAATACCGGCTCCCCATCCGGCCGTTCGCGCATGGAATGTGCGAGCAGAGCATGACGCATCGCACAGACATCGTCACCTGCAAGAATGTCGGATCTGAGCTCGAAATGCCGCTTTTGTTGCAATGTATGCAGGTGGTAAGTGATAAACGCCACACGGTGGCGCTTCCTATGGATTTCCTGTGCGTCACGCCACAGAATCAGCGGACTATTTGTCAGTTTCCTGCCACACGTGTGTCTTCACCGTGGGCAGAGCGTGGGGGGTCCACATGTCGCCGTTCTCGGCGCATAATTTCCGCCTGCCCGGAAACAGAAGAGCGCGCGTAAAACGCGCGCGCCTCGCCGGGCGTACCGGCCTCACCGTCTCGGTGGCGCTGATCGCATCACTCCTGCCGATCCAGGCCTGGGCAGCGCCACCGGGCGACCGCAGTGGCGTCCAGCTGCCGGGCCTCCAGCAGGACATGAAGGCCAAGCTCGACAAGGTCGAGGCGGCCAAACTCGAGGGCTGGGCCGGCGCACCCGTCCAGTCCCCGCCGGAGTACGAACCGTCCAAGGTGACACCGCCCACCGGCGGCAGCGCCACCGTCGCCCTGTCGGGTGACCAGCTGGTCCAGGCCGGCTCCCTGCCAGTCAGCATCGGCAAGGCGTCGCCGACCGCGGAGAACCCGACTCCGCCCGCGCCGTCGGGCACCTGGTCGGTGGCGGTCGAGACACGTGCCGCGACCGAGGCCGCGAACGTCGACGGCGCGCTCATCAAGGTGACCCCGCCCGCCGAGGGCTCCACGCCGGTCGACGTCCAGCTGGACTACAAGAAGTTCAAGGACCTCTACGGCACCGAGTGGGCCACCCGCCTGGAGCTCAAGCAGCTCCCCGAGTGCTTCCTGACCACGCCGGACCTCCCCGAGTGCACCGTCGCCCAGGACGTCCCGAGCACCAACGACCCGGCCACCGGCACCGTCCGCGCGACCATCGACCCGGCCACCGCGCCCGGGCAGGGCATGCGCACGATGGCCGGCGGCAGCGGCGGCCCCACCGTCCTGGCCGCCTCCGACGGCGCCTCCGGCGCGGGCGGCACCTACAAGGCCACCTCCCTGTCCCCGTCCGGTTCCTGGACCGCGGGCGGCAGCGGCGGCGGCTTCTCCTGGTCCTACCCTCTGACGGTGCCCGCAGCTCCGGCTGGGCCTACCCCGCAGGTGAGGTTCTCGTACTCCTCCCAGACAGTCGACGGCAGGACCTCCGTCTCCAATGGTCAGGCATCCTGGATCGGTGACGGCTGGGACTACAACCCCGGCTACATCGAGCGCCGCTACCGCTCCTGCGACGACGACCGCAAGAACATTTCGGGCGCCCCGAACAACGACAACGCCACGGACAAGAAGAAGTCCGACCTGTGCTGGGCGGGCGACAATGTGGTGATGTCGCTGGGCGGCTCCACCACCGAGCTCGTCCACGACGCCGCCACCGGCAACTGGATCCCCGCCTCCGACGACGGCTCCCGCGTCGAGCACAAGACCGACACCACGGTCCCCAACGGCGCCAAGGACGGCGAGTACTGGATCGTCACCACCCGTGACGGCACCCGCTACTTCTTCGGCCGCCACGACGTCGACGGCGCCGGCACACGCCCGGTCACCAACTCGGTCCTCACCGTCCCCGTCTTCGGCAACCACCCCGGCGAACCCTGCTACCAGAGCACCTTCGCCGCCTCCTCCTGCGACCAGGGCTGGCGCTGGAACCTCGACTACGTCGAGGACGTCCACGGCAACGCTATGATCATCGACTGGGCCAAGGAGACCAACCGCTACGCCAAGAACTCCAAGTTCAAGGAAGCGGTCACTTACGCCCGGGCCGGCTACCCCACGCAGATCACCTACGGGCTGCGCAGCGACAACCTCTCCGGCCCCCCGGCCGGCAAGGTCGAGTTCACGGTCGCCGAGCGCTGCATCAAGGAAGGCACCGTCCAGTGCTCCGACGCCGAGTTCGAGGGCAACAACTACGGTGACAAGCAGCCGTGGTGGGACACCCCCTCCACGCTGTACTGCAAGCCCACCGCCAAGGACTGCTACGTCAGCTCCCCGACGTTCTGGACCCGCAAGCGCCTGACCGCCGTCACCGCGTACGCCCAGCGCACCGAGGGATCGACCGCGCTGTCCCTGGTGGACCGCTGGACCCTGGCCCAGTCCTTCCCACGCCAGCGCACCGACACCCACCCTCCGCTCTGGCTGGAGTCCATCACCCGCACCGGGTACGGGACGGCCAAGGACAGTGCTGGGAATCAGCAGTCCACGAGCCTTCCGCCGGTCTCCTTCGTCGCCAACGTCAAGGACATGCCCAACCGCGTCGCGACCGGTCCTATGGACGCGACGCCGGACTTCGACCGCCTGCGTGTGGAGACCATCCGCACCGAGACCGGTGGCGAGATCGTCGTCGGCTACTCCGCTCCCTGCCCGGTCGGCGGCACGCACCCTAAGCCGGAGGAGAACACCACCCGCTGCTTCCCGGTGTACTGGTCGCCGGACCCTGAGCTGGAGAAGCCGCCGCTGCAGTGGTTCAACAAGTACGTCGTCGACAAGGTCACCGAGAAGGACCGCGTAGCGCGTCAGCCCGACGTCACCACTTCCTACACCTACGAGGGTGACGCCGCCTGGGCCAAGGACAACGACGAGTTCTCCAAGCCCGAGCTGCGCACCTACAGTCAGTGGCGCGGCTACGCCAGCGTGGTGACGAACAAGGGTGTCACCGCCAACACGGGCAAGCCCGATGCCACCGAGCAGTCCCAGACCCGTACCCGCTACTTCCGCGGCATGTCGGGCGACGCCGGCCGAGCCAAGATCACGGTCAAGGATTCGACCGGCTCCGAAGACTTCGGTGAGGACCTGCCCCAGTTCCAGGGGTTCACCGCCGAGACCATCACCTACACCAAGGCCGGCGGCAGCGTAGTCTCGCGTGCCCTGGCATGGCCGTGGAGCCAGCAGACCGCATCCCGCCCCCGGGACGGCAACACCCCGCTCAACGCGTACCGGTCAGGCACCTCGCGCACTGACCAAATAACGACGATCAGCGGCGGCGCCACTCGGACCCTGCGCACCCGCAATACCTTCGAGCCCATCTACGGGCTGACTCAGACCGTCCAGGCCGAAGCCATCAGCCCCAACGGTACCGGTGGATGGCAGACCACCGGACAGATATGCGGGACCACGAGCTACGTCCACAACACCGCCAAGCATCTGATCGGCCTGCCCCAGCGCGTCCGCACCACGGCGGGCGACTGCGCTCAGGCAGCAACAGGGGCACTGCTCTCCGACAGCCGCACGGCCTATGACGCGCCGGGCGCCTTCGGCGCCACCCCGGACAGGGGACTGGTCTCCCAGGTCGACACCAACGACGCCAACGGCACAGGCTGGGTCACGACTGCGCGCTCCGAGTACGACGTGCTCGGACGCGTGACCAAGGTGTTCGATGTCGTCGGCCATTCCGTCACGACGGCCTACAGCCCGGCGACAGGCCCCGCCTTCAGCATGTCCGGCACCGACGTGATGGGCCGCACCAGCACGGTGAAGGCCGATCCCGGCCGCAACAGTCCGATCGAGAAGACCGACCCCAACGGCCGCAAGATCACAGCCGCCTACGACAACCTGGGACGCTCAACCGCCGTATGGACTCCGTCGCAGAAGCCGGGAACGGATAAGGCGGCCTACACCTTCTCGTACCAGATCAGCGAGCACGAGCCGCCGGCGGTCACCAGCAGCACCCTTCAGGACAACGGCACCTACAAGCAGACCGTCGACATCTACGACGGCCTCATGCGCCAACGCCAGACCCAGGGCGATGCCCTCGGCGGCGGTCGGGTGATCACGGACACGTTCTACAACGCGAACGGCACGGTCAGCCAGACCAACAACGCCTACTACGCCGAGGGCACACCGACGAAGAAGATCTTCGTACCGGAATCCGTGTTTCAGGTCCCGAACTCCGCCGCGACCGCCTATGACGGCCTCGGCCGACCTGTTCGCGCCACCACGGTCCACTCCGACGTGCCTCAGTACTCCTCCACCGTCCAGTACGGAGGGGACTTCACACTCAGCCGCTCGGCCATGTCCGTGGACGGCAGCACCCCGCTCCAAGGCAGCCGTGCTTCGAAGACCTGGTCCGACCCCCTGGGCCGGACCTCGGCCGTCGAACAGGCTACGGCCTCGGACCTCACCACTTGGAACAGGACCTCCTACGCCTACGACACTCGCGACAAGCTCACGTCAGTCACCGACGCGGCCGGCAACAAGTGGACGTACACCTACGACGCCCGCGGGCGGCTGACCGCCTCAGAGGACCCGGACACCGGCCGTTCGGAATTCGGCTTCGACACCCTGGACCGGCAGATCTGGGTCAAGGACTCCACCGGCCGGACCCAGTACACGACCTACGACGACCTCGGCCGCAAGACCGAGCTGCGCGACGACGCAGCCAACGGCCCACTCGTCGCCTCGTGGACCTTCGACTCCCTGCCCGGCGCCCTGGGCCAGGCCGTCTCCTCCACCCGCTACGAAAGCGGAGCGGCATACAAGACCGAGATCACCGGCTACGACGCGGAGTACCGCCCGACCGGATCGAAGACCACCATCCCGGACGTGCCCGCGACCAAGGGCCTCGCAGGCACCTACACCTCCAGCGTCACCTACACGCCGACAGGCAAGGTCCAGTCCAGCACCCTTCCCGCCACTCCGGGCGGCCTTGCCGCCGAGAAGCTGGTGACCCGCTACAACGCCGACGGCATGCCCCAGACCCAGTCGGGCCTGGCCTGGTACACCGCGGACATCAAGTACAGCCCGTTCGGCGAGGTCCTGCGCACCGCGTCCGGCAACGCGCCGAACCGGCTCTGGACCACCAACTTCTACAACCCGAACACCGGCCAGGTCACGCACCAGATCAGCGACCGCGAGACCGGTCCCAACCGCATCAGCGACGTCTCCTACGCCTACGATCCCGCGGGCAACATCACCTCGGTCACCGACGGCCAGCCCGGCGGCCGCGCCGACCTCCAGTGCTACGCATACGACCCGATGGGCCGGCTGACCAAGGCATGGACCGGCAAAACCGACGCATGCACCGGCCCCAGCCCTACCGATGTCACCCCCGGCCCGGATGGTGACGGCTACTGGCAGGAATACCAGTTCGACGCGCTCGGCAACCGCACCAAACTCATCGACCACGACCTGACCAACAGCGCCCTGGACGACGAGACCACCTACACCTACGGCATCACTGTCGTCGGTAACGGCACCCAGCCCACAAACAAAACCCAGCCGCACGCCCTCGCACAGGCAGAAAAGACCACCCGAACCCCGGGCTCCACGGTCACCTCTCTCAACACATACACATACGACGCCTCCGGCAACACCAAGAGCCGGCGCGTCAACGGCGATACCCAGACCCTCAACTGGGACCGCCGCAACAAGCTCACCTCGGCCACGAGCCCCGGCATCGGAGCCGTCGCGGTCACCGGCGCCTCGGGCAAGTGCATCGACATCGAAAACGCCGGCACCGCCGACGGCACCCCGGTACAGATCTGGCCTTGCAACGAAACCAAGGCTCAGCGGTGGCGACTCTCGGGAGACACCGTCCGTGCCCTCGACAAGTGCCTCACCACCAGCGGCACCAAGCTGGTCCTGGCCACCTGTGACGGCAGCGACAAGCAGAAGTTCGTCTACCGCGCCAGCGACAAGTCCCTGAACAACCCGGCCACCAACCAGTGCGTCGACGTCCCCAACAACGCTACCGACGGCAGTGACCTCCAGCTGTGGTCCTGCAACGCGACCGGACCGCAGCAGTTCAGCTTCGACAACACCACCACCTACATCTACGACGCGGACGGCAACCGCCTCATCGAGGAGACCGGCAGCTCCCGCACCCTCTACCTCGGCGACACCGAGGTCACGGTCAACAAGGCCGGCCAGGCCGTGGACGCCGTCCGCTACTACAGTAGCCCCGGCGGTCCGACCACCGTCCGCCGCACTCAAGGCAAGGCCACCGGCCACAGCCTCTCGGTCCTGACCACCGACCACCACGGCACGGCCACCACCTCAGTCGACGCAGCGGCCGGCCAAACGGTCACCCGCCGCAAATCCGACCCCTACGGCAACCCCCGCGGCGGCCAGCCCGCCAACTGGCCCGGCGACCGCACCTTCCTCGGGACGGGCGTCGACGACAGCAGCACGGGCCTGACCCACATCGGAGCCCGCGAGTACGAACCCTCCACCGGTCGCTTCATCTCGGTCGACCCGATCATCGACATCACCGACCCGCTCCAGATGAACGGCTACACCTACGCCAACGGCAACCCCATCACCAATAGCGACCCGTCCGGCCTGATGATCTACGAGGGCATGGACAGCGGCGGCATCAGCAGCGGCGGATGCGGTGGCTGCAATATCGTCAACCACCCCGATGACTATCACTCGATCGGATTTAAGTCTTACTACTACCCCAAGGATTACGACAGCTACATCGAAATGGGCCCCGTCAAGGTCCACTACACGAGCCAGAAGGCCCTCGATAACGCATTCGCTGCAGTAGAAAAGCACCAGCCCAACCTCTTCAAGAAGTACAACTGGGTCGCAAACTGCATGTACAAGGACGGACGGTGCAACGCCACCTCGGTACCAGTCCTCCCCTACCTCTCCCACGTGATGTGCAACATGGACGGCATCACCTGCGAGAATTCAGTAGACAACATTGGATACATGCTGGGCCTTGGCTTGTATGCCGAACTCGAAAACGGTGGCGAGCTCGAGAAGAGCATCAACAAGATAGTCTTCGGCGGTAAGCCGGCGGCTCGGCCTAAGTCAAAGCCCGATGAATGCAAGAACAGCTTCGTATCTGGCACGCGCGTACTCCTCGCGGACGGCACCAGCAAGCCCATCGAGGAGCTGAAGCCCGACGACGAGGTTCTGGCCACCGACCCCGAAACGGGCGAGACCACGCCCGAGACCGTGACCGCAGCCATCCGCACCGAGGACGACAAGGAATACGTCGACCTCACCATCGAAACGACTGATGGCCCCCAGACCATCACTACCACTGACCACCACCCCTTCTGGTCCGAAACCGACCGTGAGTGGCGCGACGCAGCAACCCTCACCCCCGGCACCCACCTACGGACAGCAGAGGGTAAATCTGTCACCCTCACCAACAGCCGGACCTACCTCGCCCACCTCGTCACCCACAACCTCACGGTTGCGGCGCTCCACACGTACTACGTGTTGGCGGGGGCCGTCTCGGTCCTCGTTCACAACTGCCCCCCGTCGGCCGGCAGTGGCGTTGTCGAGTTCAGTCCGCCCCCCAATGCGACTGCAGCCGAGATCCAGGAGGTCAAGGACTATGTTGCCTCCTGCGAACGAGCTCGCTGTGCTGGCCACACGGCTGGTGGCCGCGTGAGCACCACTGGCACGCTGCGAAGCCAAGCCAGCAGATCGGCGGCGGCCGAGCGCAAGCGAGCCGCTGCTGCAGGTACTCCGTACACAGGTGTCGTCGGGCACGGGCCCGATACCACTTGGACAGGGATGGCTAATCCGCCTGAGTGGATTGACCTGTCCAGTAGGGTAAATTCAAGCCTTGGTGGGCAATCGCTACGTTACCCAGTGGGATTCGTTCCGACTAAATTTAGGTTTAAACCATGAAGCGTGATGATCGGTACTGGCGGCAGATGGTGGAGCGATTTTCGCGCTTGACCAACGAAATGGCCGCAGCGGATGTCAATGAGATCTGGAATTACGGGCCACCAAACCCCGGAGCCACGCCGACGGAGATCGGTGAATGCAGGGAGATTGTCCCTGGACTTCTCGTCGCAGATCATGTGCAGCTGCTGACGGTAGCAAATGGCTGGCCCGGCTTCTATCACGATGTGGACCTGTTTGGAACGGATGATTTCATTCGCGGCGAAAAACTTCAAAAGGCGTGGGAGCTCCTGGAGGCGGCCGATCAGGGGAGCGGTGGCCTTCTCTCGATCGACCGCGCGAAGTTCCTCCCAATCGCTGCAGCGCAGTTTGACATCGACTGCTTCGTGCTCGGTCTTGAAACTGGGGTGGTTAGATGGATTGCAGGACAAGAAATCGAGACGTTTCCATCAATTGCCGCTTTCGTTGAGGGAATGATTCGCTACAACGAAGAAACCCTGACCGAATTGCGGGTGGATCCCTGGCTCGGGGCGGGGTAGCTGCCGCACCCGACGGGGGTACATCATTCCCTGCCTGGCAATTCGAAATTTAGAATGTAACATCCCATTCCTTGCTGTGGAGAAGAACTTCGCGTCGTACGCCGCGGCAGGGTTGACGGGATAGCCTGATGTTGCAAGAGAAGGGCCTACCGATTTATTTTCGGCAGGCCCTTTCTCACTTGATGGATGGGCCATGGCTAACGACCGCAGCGAGAAGCCTCCGCCAGCATCCCGCTATCCGTCCGAGCCGCCGCGGGCGTCGCGATCAGAAGCGTGCGGCACGCGAGCGACCGAAGTCCGCTGGACCGGTTTTCCCCTGACTCCTCGCCGGTACCGATTAGCGGCTCGACGACCTGGCCCCCGCCCGTATGGCCTGACTCGCGTGGAGGGGCGACATTCCCCCGCCTGCCTGTCCGCGCGCGTCCGTGGCACGTCGGCTACTGGGGGATCACGATGCAGGGGGTGCTCGGCGCAACAGGCGGAGGCGGGTTGCTGCCGCCGATGACGAGGGACAGGAGGACGGAGAACCCTTCGTTGCGCAGGACCCTGGCGGCCTGCGCGCGCTTGAGCGGGTCCGGGGTTGGAAGGGAGAGGGCCACGCATGAGGGGTCGGTGCCGGTGCGGATGGGGACGGCCGCGCACCCTTGTGTCCAGGGCGTATTCCTGGAGGTCGAGAGGGGCTCGCCGGGATCGCGGGTGTCGAGTTCGGCGAACAGCTCCTCCTGGCTGGTGATCGTGTGCGGGGTGAAGGCCTCCATTCAGTGCCTGACCAGGTGGTCGCGGCGCTCGGCGGGGTTGGGCTGGCCCAGCAGGGCCTTGCCGATGGCGTGGACGGCTTCCCGCCGGGGCGGTGGGGCTGTCGGCGTACTGGGTGATGGAGGCCTCGCCGTCGGTGTAGGCAGCGACGTAGACCGCGGCCCCGACCTCGTGGCGCAGCAACGCGCCCGCGGTGCGGCCGGAGTCGGCGAGCTTGAGGGAGGAGCCAGTGGGGTAGACGCCGAACGCGACTGGGGTGGCGAGCTGGGTGCGGACCAGGATTTCGATGGCGTGTGCAAGGTGGAAGTGGGATAGCGCGATCTGCCCCGGGAGGCCCTGTCGATGTATCCGTGGATGACCTCCAGGACGCGCTGAGGCCTTTGGGTGGCCTCCAGCTGGGGGTTGGCTGGCTGGAGGCGCTTGGGTCGCTTCGCCATGTGGGCGCCCGGCTTCGCCTCCGAGGACAGGCCCCGCTCAGGCCGTCAGGGCCCGGTGCGGGGTGTGGGTCGGGGTGGCTGTGTCGTAGCGGTGGAGGAGGAGGCGGGCCAGGTCCGGGGCTGCGCCCAGGACGTTCGCCACCGCGTCCGCGCCGGCCGCCCGGGCGCCCGTCACGATGCGGTCCGGGAGGAAGCCCGGGGCGATGACGTACGGGGCCACGGCCACGCGGCGGACGCCCTCCGCGCGCAGGGCGCGGACGGCGTCCTCCGTACGCGGAAGGGCGGCGGAGGCGAACGCAGGCCGCACGGCGCACCAACCGGTGTGCCGCCACTCCCGCGCGATTTCAGCGATCACTGCGATCGCCTCCGGGTCCGAGGAGCCGGCGGACGCGAGGACGACACCGGTCGTCGCGCGGTCCGCCGGGGTGAGGCCGACACCGGCCTCGGCGAGGCGGCGCTCCAGGGAGGCCACCAGGAAGGGGTGCGGGCCCAGCACGTCCGCCACCCGGACCGCGAGGTCGGGCAGGCGGGTCGCCGACTCCGCGAGGACCGCGGGGATGTCGGCCTTGGCGTGGAAGGCCCTGGTGAGGAGCAGCGGCAGGGCCACGACCTCCCGGGCGCCCGACAGGTACAGGGAGGCCAGGGCCTGGGAGACGGTGGGACCGTTGAAGTCCAGGAAGGCCGTCTCCACCCGCAGCCCCGGCCGCAGCGAGCGGACGCGCCCGACGAGGGCGTGCACGGTCGCCGCGTGCCGCGGGTCGCGGCTGCCGTGGGCTATGACCAGGAGGGCGGGGGAGGACATGGGACTCTCGGGTTTCAGTTCTTGACCAGCAGGCCGCGGCTGCGCAGGACCCAGCGCTCGACCGGGCTGAAGATCAGCAGGTCGATGGCGATGCCCACGACCAGGATCAGGACGATCGCGAGGAACACGCCCGGCAGGTCGATGTTGTTGCGGCCGTTCTCCAGCAGCTGGCCGAGGCCGAGGCCCAGGTCGGGGGAGCTGGCGATGATCTCGGCGGCCATCAGGGAGCGCCAGGAGAAGGCCCAGCCCTGCTTGAGGCCGGCGACGTAGCCCGGCAGGGCGGCCGGCATGACGACGTGCCAGGCGCCGCGCAGGCCGGTGGCGCCCAGGGTGCGGCCGGCCCGCAGGAACAGCGGCGGGACCTGGTCGATGCCGGAGACGAGACCGTTGGCGATGGACGGGACGGCGCCCAGCAGGATCACCGTGTACATCATGGCGTCGTTGAGGCCGAACCAGAGCACCGCCGGCGGCACCCAGGCGACCGAGGGCAGGGACTGCAGGCCCTGGAGGATCGGGCCGATCGCGGCGCGGACGAACTTCACCCGCGCCACCAGCAGGCCCAGCGGGGTGCCGATGGCCAGGGCGAGAAGGAAGCCGAGCAGACCGCGGGAGACCGAGGTCCAGATGACGTCGAGGAGCGTGCCCTTGAGCCACATCGCGGACAGGCTGTCCCAGACGGCGGAAAGGGCCGGGAGCTTGGTCTCGTCGGTGACCTTCGCCGAGACCAGGACCTGCCAGACCACCAGCACCAGGCCGACGGCCAGGAGCGGGGGCAGGACCTTCTTGGTCAGGACCTCGCGCACCGGGGTGCGGTGGGTCTGGACCGCGTCGAGGGCGTCGAGGCCGGCCTCCAGGCCGGCCAGGTCGTCGCCCTTCGCCGCCTTGGGGGTGGTGTCAGTGCTGGCCATGGCGGCGGATCTCCCCACGCAGGTGTTCAGTGATCTCGAGGGACAGCTCGGCTACGTCCGCGTCCTCGATGCGGCGCGGCTGGGGGATGTCGACGGTCCATTCCCTGGCGACCCGGCCGGGGCGGGAGGAGAGGAGGACGACGCGCTGGGCGAGGCGGACGGCCTCGCGGACGTTGTGGGTGACGAAGAGGACCGAGAGCCCGGTCTCAGCCCAGATGCGGGTGAGTTCGCCGTGGAGGACGTCGCGGGTGATGGCGTCGAGGGCCGCGAACGGCTCGTCCATGAGGAGGAGGCGGCTGTCCTGGGCGAGGGCCCGGGCGAGGGCGACGCGCTGGCGCATGCCGCCGGAGAGTTCGTGGACGCGCTTGCCGTGGGCGCCGCCGAGCCGGACCAGCTCCAGCAGCCGTTCGGCCTCCGGCTTGCGGTCGGCCTTGGCCACCCCGCGCAGCCGCAGCGCCAGCTCGATGTTCTTCCCGGCCGTCAGCCAGGGGAACAGGGCGTGCTCCTGGAACATCAGCGCCGGACGGCCGCCGGGGGTCTCGATCGACCCCGCGGACGGCTTGTCCAGACCCGCGACCAGGTTCAGCAGGGTGGACTTGCCGCACCCCGACGCCCCCAGGAGGGTGACGAACTCGCCGGGAGCGACATCGAGGCTGATGTCGTCCAGGACGAGCTGCGATCCGGCCGGGCCGGAGAAGGACTTCGAGACGTGCTCGATGCGGGCGGCGTGCGTCTGCTCCGCAGCCGCGCCCTCGGCAGCCTTGGCGAGCATGGTGGCCATGGTCGTCACCTCCTGGGTTTGCTGGACTACGGGTTACTTGGCGCCGAGGCCGGCGTCGGAGACCTCGGGCTTTCCGGCGGTCTTGAGGACCTTGTTGAGGAGGGTGAGGTCGTAGATGCCGGTGAGGTCGGGCTTGTCCAGGAGCTTGGCCTTGACGGCCCAGTCGGACTCGGTCTTCAGGGTGCCCGCGAGGGGGTCGTCGGTGACGAGGATGGACTGCCAGGCCGGGTCGAGGACCTTGGCGTCGAGTTCCTTGCCGCTGTCGGCCTTGAGCTTGGCGTTGGCGGAGGCCTTGGCCTTCTCGGGGTTGGCGTTGATCCACTCGTTGGTCTTGACGGTGCCGCGCAGGACGGCCTCGACGACGTCGGCGTGTTCCTTGAGGAACTTCTGGGACACGATGACGTTGGTGATGACGAACTTCTTGTCGGGCCACAGGGAGGTCTCGTCGAGGAGGACGGAGCCGCCGTCGGAGACGAGCTTGGAGGCGGTGGGTTCGGGGACCCAGGCGCCGTCGATGGAGCCCTGCTTGAAGGCGTCGGGGGTGACCTTGTTGTCGGTGCGGACGACGGAGACGTCGCCCTTGCCGGATTCGGGGTCGACCGTCCAGCCCTTCTCGGCGATCCAGTTGAGGAAGGCGACGTCCTGGGTGTTGCCCTTCTGCGGGGTGGCGATCTTCTTGCCCTTGAGGTCGTCGAGGGTCTTGATCTTGTCGGGGTTGACGACGAGCTTGACGCCGCCGGAGGCGGAGCCGGAGATGATCCGCAGGTTGGAGCCCTTGGACTTGACGTAGCCGTTGATGGAGGGGGAGGGGCCGATGAAGCCGATGTCGAGGGAGCCGCCGTTGAGGGCTTCGATCTCGGAGGGGCCGGCGTTGAAGGTCTGCGGCTTGATCTGGGTGGCGCCGAGTTCCTTGGCGATGAGGCCTTCCTGGAGGCCGACCAGGGCGGTGGCGTGGGTCAGGTTCGGGAAGTACCCGATGCGGACCTCGGACGCCGAGAGCTTCGCGCCACCGTCGGCGGTGGCGCCGGCCGCCTTGTTCTCCGGCTTCTCGGCCTGGGAGCCGTAGCCGCAGGAGGCGAGGGCGCCGATCAGCAGCGGCAGGGCGGTGGCGGCGACGGCGCCGCGGCGGAGCAGGGTCTTGTGGATGGCAGGCACGGGAGGACTTCCTCTCGGCGCGCCGTCAGTCGGTTACGGCGCGGTTCTTCGGCGGTGGTGCGGGGGCGGGCAGGCGTGGGGGCGAAGGCGGGACGCCGACGGCAGTCCGGTCAGCACGCACATCGGGCCACTCCGCCCTGGCCGCTGCCGAGGGCGCCGCTTCCCACGCGGCCGCCCTCCTTGGCGAAGCTGGTGTACATGTCGGTCCGCATGGCCTAGAAGTCCCAGCCTTCCTCGTCCGCCGGTACCGCTTCGGCCTTGGAGGCGAAGGACTCGCCCGCCATGCCCGCCGCGAGGGTGGTGCCGTCGGCCGGGTCGATCAGCAGGAAGGACCCGGTACGGCGCGAGTCGGCGTACGCGTCGAGCGCGAGCGGCTCGGCGGTGCGGACGACGACGCGGCCGATGTCGTTGGCCACCAGCTGACCCGGGGCCGGGTGCTGGGAGAGGTCGTCGAGGGTCAGCCGGGACGGGATCTCCTTGACGATCGCCTTGACCGTGCGCGTGGTGTGCTTCAGCAGCACCCGCGCGCCCACGGCCAGCGGCTGGTCGGCCACGTGGCAGACCGTCGCGACGACGTCCTGGGTGGTGGCCGGCGCGCTCGCGGTCGGCGCGATCAGGTCGCCGCGCGAGATGTCGATGTCGTCCTTCAGCCGCAGCGTCACCGACTGCGGGGACCAGGCGATGTCCACCGGCTCGCCGAGCGCGTCGATGCCCTCGATGACCGAGGTCTTGCCCGACGGCAGGACCGTGACGGCTTCGCCGACGCGCAGGACGCCGGAGGCGATCTGGCCCGCGTAGCCGCGGTAGTCGGGGTGCTCGGCGGTCTGCGGACGGATCACGTACTGCACGGGGAAACGCGCCGGGCAGGCGGTGAGGTCGTGGCTGACCGGGACGGTCTCCAGGTGCTCCAGCACCGTCGGGCCGCCGTACCAGTCCATGTTCGCGGAGGGCTCGACCACGTTGTCCCCGGCCAGCGCCGAGATCGGGATCGCGGTGATCTCCGGGACGCCCAGCTCGGAGGCGTAGGCGGTGAACTCCTCGGCGATCTCCGCGAAGACGCTCTCCCGGTAGTCGACGAGGTCCATCTTGTTGACGGCGAGGACGACGTGGGGGACGCGCAGGAGGGCGGCGACGGCGGCGTGGCGGCGGGTCTGTTCGATGACGCCGTTGCGGGCGTCGACGAGGACCACGGCGAGGTCGGCGGTGGAGGCGCCGGTGACCATGTTGCGGGTGTACTGCACGTGGCCGGGGGTGTCGGCGAGGATGAACCGGCGGCGGGCGGTGGCGAAGTAGCGGTAGGCCACGTCGATGGTGATGCCCTGCTCCCGCTCGGCCCGCAGGCCGTCGGTGAGGAGGGCCAGGTCCGGGGCGTCCTGGCCGCGGTCGGCGGAGACCCGCTCCACGGCCTCCAGCTGGTCCTCGAGGACCGACTTCGAGTCGTGCAGCAGGCGGCCCACCAGGGTGGACTTGCCGTCGTCGACGGAACCCGCGGTGGCGAAGCGCAGCAGCGTCGTGGCGCTGAGCTGCTCGGTGGTGGTGGTCATGGCTAGAAGTACCCTTCGCGCTTGCGGTCTTCCATCGCGGCCTCGGACAGCTTGTCGTCGGCGCGGGTGGCGCCCCGCTCGGTGAGGCGGGAGACGGCGATCTCGGCGATCACGGCGTCCAGGTCGGCGGCGTCGGAGTCGACGGCGCCGGTGCAGGACATGTCACCGACGGTGCGGTAGCGCACGAGGCGCGTCTCCACCGGCTCGGTGTCCTTGGGGCCGCCCCACTCGCCGGCGGTCAGCCACATGCCGTTGCGCCGGAAGACGTCCCGCTCGTGCGCGAAGTAGATCTCCGGCAGTTCGATGCCCTCCCGGGCGATGTACTGCCAGACGTCCAGCTCGGTCCAGTTGGACAGCGGGAAGACGCGGACGTGCTCGCCGGGGGCGTGGCGCCCGTTGTAGAGCTGCCAGAGCTCGGGGCGCTGGCGGCGGGGGTCCCACTGGGAGAACTCGTCGCGCAGGGAGAACACCCGCTCCTTGGCGCGGGCCTTCTCCTCGTCGCGGCGCCCGCCGCCGAAGACGGCGTCGAACTTCAGCTGCTGGATCGCCTCGGTCAGCGGGACGGTCTGCAGCGGGTTGCGGACGCCGTCCGGGCGCTCGCGGAGCTTGCCGGCGTCGATGTACTCCTGGACGGAGGCCACGTGCAGGCGCAGGCCGTGCCGGGCGACGGCGCGGTCGCGGTAGGCCAGTACCTCGGGGAAGTTGTGGCCGGTGTCCACGTGCAGCAGGGCGAAGGGCACCGGGGCGGGGGCGAAGGCCTTCAGCGCCAGGTGCAGCATGACGATGGAGTCCTTGCCGCCGGAGAACAGGATCACCGGCTTCTCGAACTCGCCCGCCACCTCGCGGAAGATGTGCACCGCCTCGGATTCGAGGGCGTCGAGGTGCGACAGCGCGTAGGGCGCGTCGGAGCCGGACTCGGTGTGCGGGTGCGCGGCGGTGGTCATGCCAGACCCCTCTCGGTGAGCAGTGCGTGCAGGGCGGAAGCCGATTCCTGCACGGTCTGCGTGTGCGACTCGATGCGGAGGTCGGGGGTCTGCGGTGCCTCGTACGGGTCGTCGACGCCGGTCAGGCCGGAGATCTCGCCCGCCGCCTGCTTGGCGTACAGGCCCTTCACGTCGCGCTCGGAGCACACCTCGACGGGGGTCGCGACGTGTACTTCGAGGTAGCGCGTACCGGCGGCGGCGTGCCGCTTGGCGACGGCCTCGCGGCTGTCGGCGAAGGGCGCGATCACCGGGACGAGGGCCTTGACGCCGTTGCTCGCGAGGAGTTCGGCGACGAAGCCGATCCGCTGCACGTTGGTGTGCCGGTCCTCGCGGCTGAAGCCCAGGCCGGCGGAGAGGAACTCGCGGATCTCGTCGCCGTCGAGGACCTCCACCCGGTGGCCCTCGCCCCGCAGCCGCTCCGCCAGCGCGTAGGCGATGGTGGTCTTGCCCGCGCTGGGCAGACCGGTCAGCCACACGGTGGCTCCCTGGCCGGTCACGCTCATCCGCTTCTCCGTAAGTTCCGTGGTGTGCCTGGTTTGTGGGGGGTTGGGGGTGGTCATCAGCCGTGCAGTCCGCACTCGGTCTTGCCGCGGCCGGCCCAGCGGCCGGCCCGTACGTCCTCGCCCTCGGCGACCCGGCGGGTGCAGGGGGCGCAGCCGACGGAGGTGTAGCCGTCCATCAGCAGCGGGTTGGTCAGCACCCCGTGCTCGGCGACGTACGCCTCCACGTCCTCCTGGGTCCAGCGCGCGATCGGCGAGACCTTGACCTTGCCCCGCTTCTCGTCCCAGCCGACCACCGGGGTGTTCGCTCGGGTGGGGGACTCGTCGCGGCGCAGGCCCGTGGCCCAGGCCTCGTACGCGGTCAGGCCCTCTTCGAGGGGCTTGACCTTGCGCAGGGCGCAGCACAGGTCGGGGTCGCGGTCGTGGAGCTTCGGCCCGTACTCGGCGTCCTGCTCGGCGACGCTCTGGCGCGGGGTGAGGGTGATGACGTTGACGTCCATCACGGCCTCGACCGCGTCGCGGGTGCCGATGGTCTCCTCGAAGTGGTAGCCGGTGTCCAGGAACACCACGTCCACGCCGGGGAAGGCGCGGGAGGCGAGGTGGGCGACCACCGCGTCCTCCATCGAGGAGGTCACGCAGAACTTCGCACCGAAGGTCTCCGCGGCCCAGGTGAGGATCTCCAGTGCGGAGGCGTCCTCCAGCTCCCGGCCCGCCCGCTCGGCGAGTTCCTTGAGTTCCGTGAGACGCGCGTCTTGAACGGTGGTCATATCTCGTCCCCTCCAGCGACGTTGGTCTGAACACCCCGGGCCAGCAGCCCGAGGTACTTCAGCTGGAAGGCTCGGTTGCAGGCCCTGCATTCCCAGGCGCCGTGGCCCGTTTCGTTGGGAAACAGGTCCTCGTCGCCGCAGTACGGGCAGTAGAACGGTGCGGCGCGCTCGCTCACGAGAGGTCCTCGTCCTTGGCGCGGCCGACCCAGGCGGCGAAGCGCTCGCCGTCCTCGCGCTGCTCCTCGAAGCGCGTGACGACCCGCTCGACGTAGTCCGGCAGACCGGCCGAGGTGACCTTGAGGCCGCGGACCTTGCGGCCGAAGCCGGCCTCCAGGCCCAGGGCGCCGCCCAGGTGGACCTGGTAGCCCTCGACCTGGTTGCCCTCGTCGTCCAGGACCAGCTGGCCCTTGAGACCGATGTCCGCCACCTGGATACGGGCGCAGGCGTTCGGGCACCCGTTGATGTTGATGGTGAGCGGCTCGGCGAAGTCCGGGAGGCGGCGCTCCAGTTCGTCGATCAGGGACGCGCCGCGGCCCTTGGTCTCGACGATGGCCAGCTTGCAGAACTCGATGCCGGTGCAGGCCATGGTGCCGCGGCGGAACGGAGACGGCTTGACCCGCAGGTCCAGCGCCTCCAGCGCCCCGACGAGGGAGTCGACCTTGTCGGCCTCGATGTCGAGGACGATCATCTTCTGCTCGGCGGTGGTGCGCAGGCGGCCGGAGCCGTGCTGCTCGGCGATCTCCGCGATCTTGGTCAGGGTGGCGCCGTCCACACGGCCGACGCGGGGGGCGAAGCCGACGTAGAACCTGCCGTCCTGCTGCTGGTGCACGCCGACGTGGTCGCGCCACTGGCCGCTGGGCTGCTCGGGCGCGGGGCCGTCGGACAGCTTGCGCTTCAGGTACTCGTCCTCCAGGACCTGGCGGAACTTGGCCGCGCCCCAGTCGGCGACGAGGAACTTCAGGCGGGCGCGGGTGCGCAGGCGCCGGTAGCCGTAGTCGCGGAAGATCGAGATGACGCCCTCGTAGACGTCCGGGACCTCGTCGAGCGAGACCCAGGTGCCCAGGCGGACGCCCAGCTTGGGGTTGGTGGACAGGCCGCCGCCGACCCAGACGTCGAAGCCGGGGCCGTGCTCCGGGTGGTTCACGCCGACGAAGGCGACGTCGTTGATCTCGTGCGCCACGTCGAGCAGCGGCGAGCCGGAGATCGCGGACTTGAACTTGCGGGGCAGGTTGGAGAAGTCCTTGTTGCCGACGATGCGGCGGTAGATCTCCTCGATGGCGGGGGTGCCGTCGATGATCTCGTCCTGGGCGATGCCGGCGACGGGCGAGCCGAGGATGACGCGGGGGGTGTCACCGCAGGCCTCGGTGGTGGACAGGCCGACGGCCTCCAGGCGGCGCCAGATCTCGGGGACGTCCTCGATCCGGATCCAGTGGTACTGCACGTTCTGGCGGTCGGTGAGGTCGGCGGTGCCGCGCGCGAACTCCTCGGAGATCTCGCCGATGACGCGCAGCTGCTCGGTGGTCAGCCGGCCGCCGTCGATGCGGACGCGCAGCATGAAGTACTTGTCGTCCAGCTCCTCCGGCTCCAGGATCGCGGTCCTGCCGCCGTCGATCCCGGGCTTGCGCTGGGTGTAGAGACCCCACCAGCGCATACGGCCGCGCAGGTCGTTGGGGTCGATCGAGTCGAAGCCCGTCTTGGAGTAGATCGTCTCAATGCGCGTCCGCACGTTGAGACCGTCGTCGTCCTTCTTGAACTGCTCGTTGCCGTTGAGGGGGGTGTGGTGTCCGACGGCCCACTGGCCCTCACCGCGGTGACGGCCGGTCTTGCGGCGCGCGGCGGCTGCAGGGGCGGCTGCGGGCGTTTCGGGGGTGGCGGCCATGGCGGGTACGTCCTTCTTCAACGGCTCGAGGCGGGGCAGGGGGAGCGGCGGCGCGCCCCTGTCACGCTGGAATCTCCGAGCAGGTGTGGTCGATTTCCGCCCTTTTGTCGGGGTTTCCGGCATGCGAGGGCGGTGTTCGGCCTTCAGGGGGCTTGCAGGGGGTCGACGCGTCCGCGGCGGCGGGGACGGCGGCGACGTGCGGCGGTGGCTGGTTCCGTCAGCTCGCGCGACACATGGCGCTGGACATGCGGCCGAGGTCGACGTGACGTCGACTCACCAAGGCGATTCCAGCTCCATTCATGGCCGAAGCGTGGCACGGGCCGATTGGAGGAGTCCACTACTGTCCATCATGCGGACGAACTGGTCCCGGATTATGAGATCGCGTGACGGGAGTCACGCCGCACGGGTCTTCCGTTCCCGCCCCGCCCGCGCCGCCCGGAGGGCCGGGGCGGCGCGGACGGGGCCTCGTGAAATGAAGGGACGGGGGCCTACGCGCCGGGCCAGGGGCCGGGGGTCGGGGTGTCCTGCTTCTCTTCCGTTTCCGTCTTGAAGAGCTTGAAGCCGCGACGCTGGTAGTTGTCCATCGCCGTGGGCCCGTCCTGGCTGCACGTGTGCAGCCAGACACGGCGGGTGGGCTCGCGGTCCGGCCAGCGCTCCGCGAGGTCCCAGGCGCGGGCTATGCCCACCGACAGCAGGTGCCCCCCGATCCGCCGGCCCCGGAAGGCGGGCAGCAGTCCGAAGTAGATGATCTCCACCACGCCGTCCGGCTGCGGGTCGAACTCCACGTACCCCGCCGGGGTGCCCCGGTCGTACGCCACCCACGTCTCCACGCCCGGCCGCTCCAGCTGCTCCACCCACTGCGCGCGGGTCAGCGACAGCCGGTCCGTCCAGTGGATGTCCTGGCCCACCGAGGCGTACAGGAAGCGGCTGAACTCGGGGGAGGGCACCTCGGCCCGGCTGATCGTGATCTCCGGGCCGGGGTGGGCCGCCGGAACCAGGTCGGCGGGAGAGGTCATCTCGAGGGACCAGGTGGTCAGTGTGATGGTGCTCATGCGCTTCAGGGAACCACACCCCCGGAGGCCCCCGGCGCTCCCCAGGGACCGCCCAGGCCCAGCCGGGCCCGGACCACCGCCGGGGCCGTGGAGTGCGGCAGCAGCCCGGCCGGGTGCTGCGGGCGGATCAGCTCCACCTCCACGTCCTCCGCGAACCGGTACGGCCGGTGGCTCAGCACCCCGGCGAGGTGGCGGCGGACCCGGGAGAGCTCGGCCCGGACCGTCACCGTACGGGTGGGGTCCCCGAACAGCTCCTGCGCCAGCTCCGCCGCCGTCCGCCCGCGCGGGGTCTCCGCCAGCAGGAACAGCAGCTCGGCGTGGCGCGGGCTGAGCTCCTGCGACCAGCTGCCCGCGGCCCCGTACACCGTCGCCGACCAGGACCGGGGCCGGCTCAGGTCCAGCACCACCCGGCTCACCGCCGCGGCCGCCGAACGCTCCTCCAGGCGCAGCAGCCAGCCCCCGGGCAGCGGCTCGGCGACGCAGTCGCCCAGCTGCGGGATCCACAGCCGCCCGGGGCCCAGCGCCTTCGGCAGCTGCACCCGGTCCGCGGGGGCCAGCCCCGTCACCGCCGCCGTCCAGCCGTGCGGGTCCACGGCCACCGCCCGCCCCGGCAGGCGGGCCAGCAGCGGCGCCGCCACCGTCCGCAGCCGCTCCAGGGACTCCAGGTGGCGCACCCGCAGCTCCCGCTCGGCCAGCCGGGCCACCGAGCTGACCCAGGCCAGCGTCGCCGGGTGCATCGTGGCCAGCGGCCCGCTGACGTCGACCACGCCCAGCAGCTGCCCGTCCCGGGGGTCGTGCACGGGGGCACCGGCGCAGGTCCAGTCGTGATGGCTGGAGACGAAGTGCTCGGCGGAGAACACCTGCACCGGCCGCCGGGTCACCAGCGAGGTGCCCACCCCGTTCGTGCCGACCACGGCCTCGTCCCAGTCGGCCCCCACCGCGAACCCCAGCCGGTCGGCCTTGCGCAGGATGCTGCTGTGCCCCTCCCGCCACAGCAGCCGCCCGTCGGCGTCGGCGACGACCATGATGTGCAGGGACTCGTCCAGCTCGGGCAGCAGCCCCTCCCGCAGGACGGGCAGGAGCTCCCGCAGCGGTGAGACCTGCCGGCGCTCCTCGGTCTCGGCGGCCGACAGCATCCGCGAGCGCGTGTCCCGGTCGGGGTGCACCCCGCCGGCCATCATCCGCCGCCAGGACTCGGCGATCTCCGGGCGCGGGGCGGCCGGCGGGCGGTCCCCGGCCAGCGCCGCCGCCCGTACCCCCTTGAGCAGACGCGCGGCGTCCCGCGCGTCCATGGCCGAGATGCGCGCCACGTCGACCGTGCTGCCTGCGGTGTTGGCCACCGGAACCTCCCCGTGCTGAACAGGACGTACTGCGGAAACCGCCGAGGCCGGCGCGCGAGACCCTTCCCCGGGCACGTGCGGCGGGCACCTGCGACCACCTGTCGACCGAAGGGTTGCAACGGTATGCAACTCTCGCCAACCCCCGGCCGTCCGACCGAAACTATCGGTACGCCGCCCAGCGGCGTGACAGCTCCTTCCTCGGGGCTCTTGGGACCAGGGGTGGTGCCGAGTCGGCGCGGCGCCACCCCCGGTCCCACCTGGACGGGTTCGGATCCCGGCGCTGAACGGTTCAAGGTCGCGGTGGTTTGGGGACCGCCGCGGCCCCGCGGTCCCGGCTGGTTTGGGGACCATCCGGGAACCGCGCGAACCGCAGCGGTCAGGGGACCGCGTTCAGCCCGCGATCCGCGCCCGTGCCACCACCGCACCCAGGTCCAGGGTGTGCGGCAGCGTCCCGAAGGCCGCCCCCCAGTCGCCGCCGAGCCGCGACGCGCAGAAGGCGTCGGCCACCTCCGGCGGGGCGAAGCGCACCAGCAGCGAACCCTGCAGCACCAGCGTCATCCGCTCCACCACCCGGCGCGCCCGTCCCTCGATCCCCTCCAGGTCCGCGAGGTCCGTGAACAGGTGCTTGACGGCCGCGTCCAGCCGGTGGTCGGCGCCCCGGGCCAGGCCGATCTCCTGGAGGAAGGCGTTCAGGGCCTGCGGCTCCCGCTGCAGGGCGCGCAGCACGTCCAGGGACTGGACGTTGCCCGAGCCCTCCCAGATCGAGTTCACCGGGGATTCGCGCAGCAGTCTCGGCAGCCCGGACTCCTCTACGTAGCCGTTTCCCCCCAGACACTCCAGTGCCTCCGCCACCATCGGCGTACAGCGCTTGGTCACCCAGTACTTCGCCGCAGGCACCGCCAGCCGCAGGAAGGCCCGCTCCTGCTCGGTCCCCGCGTCGTGGGCGGCCGCCAGGCGCAGGGTCAAGGCGGTGGCCGCCTCCGACTCCAGGGCGAGGTCGGCGAGGACGTTGCGCATCAGCGGCTGGTCGATGAGCGGCGCTCCGAAAGCAGAGCGGTGCTCCGCGTGGTGGACGGCCTGCGTCAGCGCCTGCCGCATCAGCGCGGCCGACCCGGTCACACAGTCCATCCGGGTCGCCGCGACCATCCCGATGATGGTCCGCACCCCCTGCCCCTCCTCGCCCACCCGCCGCGCCCAGGTCCCGTCGAACTCGATCTCCCCCGACGCGTTCGACCGGTTCCCCAGCTTCTCCTTCAGCCGCTGGATCGCGAACGCGTTCCGCGTCCCGTCCGGCAGCACCCGCGGCACCAGGAAGCAGGTCAGCCTGTCCTTCCCCGAGGGGGCCGCCTGCGCCAGCACCAGGAAGGCGTCCGACATCGGGGCCGAACAGAACCACTTGTGCCCGGTCAGCAGGTACTCCCCGGAGGCGTCCAGCGGCTTCGCCGACGTCGTGTTCGCCCGGACGTCACTGCCCCCCTGCTTCTCCGTCATCGCCATCCCGAACAGCACCCCGGCCTTGTCCCCCGGCGGCCGCAGCCCCTCCTCGTACACGTGCGAGGTCAGCAGCGGCTCCCACCGCGCGGCCAGCTCCGGATCCGCGCGCAGCGCCGGCACCGCCGCGTGCGTCATCGACACCGGGCAGCCGTGCCCCGCCTCCGCCTGCGACCACACGAAGAAGCCCGCCGTCCGCCGCAGGTGCCCCGACGGCCGCCCCCAGGCGTCGGTCAGCCCCGCACCCACCGCGTGCCCCAGCAGCCGGTGCCACGCCGGATGGAACTCCACCTCGTCGATCCGGTGCCCGTAGCGGTCGTGCGTCCGCAGCACCGGCGGGTTCTCGTTCGCCTCCCGGCCCCACCGCTGGGCCTGCGCCGACCCCGCGGAGCGCCCCAGATCGGTGAGCTCCCGGCGCACCTCGTCCCGGACGCCGGGAGCCGCGTCGGCGAGGTGCCGCTCCACCCCCTCGGTGAGGGCACGGTCGCCGAGGTAGACCTCGTACCCGACGAGCGGCGGGGCCTGGTTGCTGACTGTGTGGGTGGTGGCTGCCATGCGGCTACGGTAAGGACGTGCAGCCAGCAAAAGAAACACCCGAGGGAACCCCGGCCCGTCCGGGCAGGCTCCACCGGGCCCGCGTCCTCTACCGCAACGTCTCCAAGCGCAAGATGGGCTGGCTGCTCCTCAAAGACACGGTCAACTCGTGCATCGAGTACCGGATCCTCGGGCTCGCCGCCGAAGCCGCCTTCTTCACCCTCCTGTCCCTGCCCCCGCTCTTCCTCGGCCTGCTGGGCCTCCTCGGCTACGTGGACGGCTGGACCAACACCCAGTCCGTGGCCAGCATCGAGGAGAACATCCTGCGCGCCGTCGGCACCGTCCTGTCCGACCGGGGCGTCAACGACATCGCCCGGCCGATGCTCGACGACGTCACCCGCGAGGGCCGCCCCGACCTGATCTCCCTCGGCTTCGCCTTCGCCCTGTGGTCCGGCTCCCGTGCCGTCAACGTCTTCATCGACACCATCACCGTCATGTACGGGCTCGACGGGCAGCGCGGCATCGTCAAGACCCGGCTGCTCGCCTTCCTCCTCTACGTCGTCGCCCTGGTGATCGGCGCGATCGTGCTGCCGCTGATGGTGGTCGGCCCCGACGCCGTCGTCCGGCTGGTGCCCTGGAGCACCGAGGTGATCGCCGTCCTGTACTGGCCGGTGGTCACCCTGCTCTCCATCGCCTTCCTCACCACGCTCTACCACGTCTCCGTGCCCGTCCGCTCGCCCTGGATCGAGGACGTCCCCGGCGCGCTCGTCGCCCTCGCGATGTGGGTGCTCGGCTCGTTCCTGCTGCGGATCTACCTCACCAACACCGTGGAGGGCCCGACCATCTACGGGTCCCTGGCCGCCCCGGTCGCCATCCTGCTGTGGATCGGCATCTCGGCCTTCGCGGTGCTCGTCGGCGCGGCCGTCAACGCCGCCATCGACCGGGTCTGGCCCTCGGTGGCCACCGCCGCCGCCCGCGAGGCCAACGAACGGGTCCGCGAGGCCGAGGCCGCCCAGCTCGTCGCCCGGGCCGCCGCCTGGCGGGCCCTGGCCGAGGGGGAGTCCGAGGACGACGAGGACGCCGGGATGCCCTCGGAGTTCCCCGAGCGCTGGTCGAACTTCCTGCCGCCGGACGACTACACCTCCCGCCTGCGCAAACACTGACCGGCCCGGCGGCGGCCGCCCCTCTCCACCCGTGGGTGGAGAGCCAACCTCCACCTGGGATCCACCCCGGCGCCGATCACGCGGACGCGGCCCGTTCCTAGCGTGAAGGGCATGGATATCGCACGTGTTCTCGTCATCGCACTGGTCGTCGTCTTCGTCCTCGTACGCAGGTTCGGCGGGCGGCCCGTCAAGGACCAGGACCGCCTCTGGGTACTGCCCGCCGTCCTCGCCGCCGTCGGCGTGGCCGAGGGCGGGCTGCTCGCCCCCGCCCACCCGGTGCTCAGCGCCCTGCTGCTCGCCGCCGGGATCGCCGCGGCCTTCGGCACCGGCCACCTCATGGGCCGCGCCATGACCCTGTGGCGTGAGCCCGACGGCACCCTCTGGGCCAAGGGCAACCGCACGGTCCTCGCCCTGTTCGGGCTCTCCCTCGCCACCCGGGCGGGCCTCGCCCTCCTCGGCGCCGCCGCGGGCGTCCCCGTGAAGAACGGGCCCCTGCTGGTCACCCTCGCGAGCTGGATCCTGGCCCAGGGCCTGGCCCTGGCCGCCCGCTCCCGCAGGGTCCCCGCAGCGGCCTGAAGGGACCCTCCGATGCACACCGCCACCCGCGGACCCGCCTGGCTAGAGTGGGCAGGGATGCCGATGTCACGCACCCTGCCCGCGCTCACGAACACCCACGTCAGGATGGCCGTCCAGGCGGCGCTGCTCGTCTGGTTCCTGCACGGCCTGCTCACACCCCCGCCCGGCGCCCCCGCCCTCGCGTGCGGGCTGGCCGGGCTCGCCCTGACCCTCCTCGGCGTCACCCTCCTCGACCGCCGCCCCCGCACCGGGGCGTGGACCCTGGCCGCCGCCCTGGCCGCCGCCTGCGCCACCGGCCTGCTGGCGCCCGCCACCCCCTGGGTGGTCCTCGTCTTCGCCGTGTGCGGCTTCGCCGCGGCCCGCCTCGGGGTGCTGCCCGCCGGCGTCCTGCTCGCCGCCGGGTCGGCCGCGGCCGCCGCCGTCATCCTGCTGCGCTCCCGCGACCCCGTCGAACTGTGGAACGTCGTCGGCCTCTGCGGGATGTTCGCCTACGTGCGGGCCGGCCGCTCCCGGCGCGCCGCCGCCGAGTCCGAGCGCCAGCGCGCCCTGCTGGCCGAGCGGGCCCACGTGGCACGGGAGGTCCACGACATCCTCGCGCACTCCCTCTCCGCCCAGCTCATCCACCTGGAGAGCGCCCGCCTGACCCTGGAGGCCGGCCGCTACGAGGAGGCCGGGGCCCTGGTCGAGCGGGCCCGCACCCTCGCCAAGGGCGGCCTGGAGGAGACCCGCCGCGCCGTCGCCGTGCTGCGCGGCGACACCCCCGCCCCGCGGGAGGCCCTCGCCGCCCTCGCCGAGGAGCACCGACGTACGACGGGCGCCGCGTGCGCCCTCACCGTCGCGGCCGGCCCGCTCCCGCTGCCGCCCGAGGCGGCCCTCGCCGTCGTCCGCACCGCACAGGAGGCCCTGACCAACGCCCGCAAGCACGCCGCCGGGGCCGACGTGGAGATCACCCTCTCCTGTGCCGGCGGCCGCTACGAACTGTGCGTCACCGACTCCGGCGGCACCGGCCCCGCCCCGCACGCCACCACCGGCGGCGGATACGGCCTGGTCGGGATGGCCGAACGGGCCGAACTCATCGGAGCCCGCCTCGACGCCGGGCCGTACGGCCCCGGCTTCCGCGTCCGCCTGGAAGGACCCCTCGCACCGTGAGCGACACCGCAGCCCCGATCCGCGTGGTCGTGGCCGACGACCAGACCGTCGTACGGGAAGGGCTCGTCCTGCTGCTGGGACTGCTGCCCGGCACCGAGGTGGTCGCCGCGGCCGCCGACGGCGCCGAGGCCGTCCGGCTCGTCGCCGAACACGCCCCCGACGTGGTCCTGATGGACCTGCGCATGCCCCGCATGGACGGTGTGGAAGCCACCCGGCTGATCACCGAGAACCACCCCGGCACCGGGGTCGTCGTCCTCACCACCTTCAGCGACGACACCTCCGTCCTGGACGCCCTCAAGGCCGGCGCCCGCGGCTACCTCACCAAGGACGCCGACGCGCAGGAGATCGCCCGCGCCCTGGCCGCCGTACGCGACGGCGCCACCAGCCTCGGCCGCGCGGCCCAGGAACGACTCGTCGCGGCCGCCGTCGCCGCACCGCCGCCGCGCCCCCAAGGGGCCGCCCTGCCCGACGGCCTGACGGCACGTGAGGGCCAGGTGCTCGCCCTGATCGCCGAGGGGCACTCGAACTCCGAGATCGCCCGGCGGCTCACCATCGGCGAATCCACCGTCAAGACGCACATCAACAACCTCTTCGCCAAGACCGGGGTCCGCGACCGCGCCCAGGCCGTGCGCTACGCCTACCGCCACGGGCTGGCGGCCCCGTCCGATTAATTCGGTGGAACGGTCCGACGGGGCCGGGTTATGGTTCCGGGGACGGAAAGCGCGGGGCCCAACCGCCTTCCGGGAGAGCCGCGTCGGCTCGTCGAGGACCCAACAGGAGGTGAGAACGTTGATGACTGTCACGGTGACGGGTGCTGCCCGCGTTCAGGAGTTCGTCTTCGTTTCCGCCCCCGTGGTCTCCGGCTGACCTCACACCTCTGCGCGCGCCGCCGTGCGCGCGCTGCCGGGGCCACCCTGTGAAGGGTTCCCCTTGACTCTCTCTTCCTCCCTTTCCGCACGCCCGCACGCCCTCGCCGCCTACGGCTGGGACGAGACCTGGGCCGCCGAGTTCGCCCCGTACGCCGCCGCCGGACTCCTTCCCGGCCGGGTCGTCCGCGTCGACCGCGGACAGTGCGACGTCATGACCGAGGACGGCGTGATCCGCGCCGACACCGCGTTCGTGACCCCCCACGACCCGCTCCGGGTCATCTGCACGGGCGACTGGGCCGCGGTCGAGGCGACCGGCAGCCCGCGCTACGTGAAGGCCTACCTGCCGCGCCGCACCGCCTTCGTGCGCTCCACCTCCTCGCAGCGGTCCGAGGGGCAGATCCTCGCCGCCAACGTCGACCACGCGATCATCGCGGTCTCGCTGGCCGTCGAGCTCGACCTCGGCCGGATCGAACGCTTCCTCGCCCTGGCGTGGGAGTCGGGTGCCCAGCCGCTGGTCGTACTGACCAAGGCCGACCTGGTCCCCGACCCGGACGCGCTCGCCTACCTCGTCCGGGACGTGGAGACCACCGCGCCCGGCGTCCAGGTCCTCACCGTCTCCTCCCACACGGGGGAGGGCACGGACGTCCTCGCGGCGGTCGTGTCCGGCGGGACCAGCGTCCTCCTGGGGATCTCCGGCGCGGGCAAGTCCACGCTGGCGAACGCCCTCCTCGGCGAGGACGCCATGGACGTCCAGGCCACCCGCGAGGTCGACGGCAAGGGCCGCCACACCACCACCACCCGCAACCTGCTCGCCCTCCCGGGCGGGGGCGTCCTGATCGACACCCCGGGACTGCGGGGCGTGGGGCTCTTCGACGCGGAGGCGGGCGTGGGGCAGGTGTTCTCGGAGATCGAGGACCTCGCCGCCGACTGCCGCTTCCACGACTGCGCGCACGAGGCGGAGCCGGGCTGCGCCGTCCTCGCGGCGGTGGCCGACGGGACGCTCCCGGAACGCCGGCTGGAGAGCTACCGCAAGCTGCTGCGCGAGAACCAGCGCATCGTGGCCAAGACGGACGCCCGCCTGAGGGCGGAGATCCGCCGCGACTGGCGCGTCAAGTCGGCGGTGGGCCGCGCCAACTACGCCGCGAAGCGGGGCGGCCGGGTCTGACCCGCGGTGCGGGCCGGGGTCCCGGCCCGCACCGCGGCACCGGACGGTCAGGCGGACGTGAACAGCAGGGCGGCGTTGTGGCCGCCGAAGCCGAACGCGTTCGACAGGGCGGCGGGCACCGGCATGCGCCGGGGCCCGCCCGCGACCACGTCCAGGCCGATCAGAGGGTCCTGGGACTCCAGGTTGCGGGTCGGCGGGACCACCCCCTCGTACACGGACATCACCGCTGCGAGCGCCCCCACCGCCCCCGCCGCCCCGAACAGGTGGCCCGTCATGGACTTGGTCGCCGTCACCGCGGCGTGCGTGCCGACCGCCTCCCCGAGCGAGCGGGCCTCCACCAGGTCGCCCGCCTGCGTCGACGTCGCGTGCGCGTGCACCAGCGCGACGTCGGCCGGGCCGAGTCCGGCCGAGGCCAGCGCGGTCCGTATCGCGCGCACCTGCCCAGGCGCGTGCGCGGCGGTGATGTGGTGGGCGTCCGAGGTCACCCCGGCCCCCGCCAGCCGCGCGTACACGCGGGCCCCGCGGGCCGCCGCGAACTCCGCCCGCTCCAGGACGAGCAGCCCCGCGCCCTCGCCGATGACGAACCCGTCGCGGCCGGTGTCGAAGGGCCGGCAGGCCGCCCCCGGGGCGTCGTTGCGCGTCGAGTGGGCCCGCGCCTGCGCGAAACCGGCCAGGGGCAGCGGATGCACGCAGGCCTCCGTCCCGCCGGCCACCACCACGTCGGCCCGGCCCAGCCGGATCAGGTCCAGGGCCAGCGCCAGTGCCTCCCCGCCGGAGGCGCAGGCACTGACCGGGGTGTGCGCCCCGGCGCGCGCGCCGAGCTCGATGGACACCCAGGCCGCCGGACCGTTGGCCATCAGCATCGGCACGGTGTGCGGGGAGACCTTGCGCACCCCCGAGGACTCCAGCACGTCGTCCTGCCCGAGCAGGGTCAGCGCCCCGCCCGTCCCGGTCCCGACGACCACGGCGAGCCGCTCCGGCTCCACCGGGGGCCGTCCCGCGTCGGCCCAGGCCTCGCGGGCGGCGACCAGGGCGAGCTGTTCGCACCGGTCCAGGCGCCGGGCCAGGACCCGGTCGAGCACCTCGGCCGGGTCCTGGCGGACCCGCCCGGCGATGCGCACCGGCAGGGAAGCCGCCCAGTCCTCCTCGATGGCGCGGATGCCGTTCTCCCCGCGCAGCATCGCCCGCCAGGTCGCCGCCGCGTCGCCGCCCAGCGGGGTCGTGGCCCCCAGGCCGGTGACGGAAACTTCGGTGATGCCCGTACCCATGACGGATCCCCCTTGTGGTCGTTCCACAGTCGGTCTGACTATGTGTCCCACCACTGTGGCAAGCAACGGCAAGGATTCCAGGCGTGCGCATCGAGCAATTCATGATCACGAATTTGTAGGGTTCAGTGAATGACGGTCAGTCGGTCAGGACCGTCGCCGCCCACGCCGCCACCACGGTCAGGCAGGCCGTCAGCTCCACCAGCACGCTCGTCCCCACCGCCCGCATCACCGCCCGCACCGAGGCCACGGCCTCCCCGTGCGCCCCCAGCCGCCGCCGCTCGCACAGGTAGATCCCGCCCACGAACCCCGGGACCGCCCCCACGACCGGGAGCAGCACGAAGCCGACGAGCGCCCCGGCCCCGGCGTACCGCACCATCCGGCGGGTCACCCCCACCCCCCGCAGCCGCGGCGGCGGCAGGTACGCCGTGACCAGCTGAACCGCCAGCAGCAGCACCGTCGCCCCGGCCAGCAGGCCCCAGGCCGGCGCCGTCCGCTCGTGCAGCGTCCACCACAAGAGCCCTGCCCACACCAGCCAGGTCCCCGGCACCCCGGGCACCAGCACCCCCGCCACCCCGAGCAGCATGACCAGCCCCACCAGGAACAGCTGAGGCAGACCCATGCGCCCAGCGTGCCCGAGGAGGTGCTACCGGGCCACCCAGCCCCGTTCGTACGCGTGCCAGCCCAGCTGGAGCCGGGTGGTCACCCCGGCCAGCTCCATCAGGCCCTTCACCCGGCGCTGGACCGTGCGCAGGCCCAGCTCCAGGTGCTTGGCCACGCTCGAATCCGTCATCCCGGCCAGCAGCAGGGTCAGGATCTCCAGGTCCGTGGTGTCCGGCACGCCGCCCGACTCCTGCGGTGCCCCGGTCGTCCCCAGCCGGAGCGGGACGGCATCGTGCCAGACCGCCTCGAACAGCCCCACCAGCGACTCCAGCAGCCCCGAGGCGTGGACTACGAGCGCCGCCGGCTCCGCGCCGCGCGCCGTCAACGGCACCATGGCCAGGGTGCGGTCCGCGATGACCAGGCTGGTGGGGACCCGGCCCGTCACCCGCACCCGCGCGCCCCGCACCAGCGCCGTCGACGCCTCCCGGATCCCGGTGGGCAGGCCCAGCACGTCCCGCTCGATGACCACCCGGTACGCGACGCCGCGCACGGAGGCCTCCTCCTCCGTCGGCTCGTTCTCCATGCCCGAGACGACCAGCGGCCGCGCGCTCGCCAGGGCGCACACCTCCGCCTGTGCGCCCAGCTGGATCTGGTGGAAGCGGTGCGCGACCGCGCTCGCGCCCGTCACCACCTCCACCAGGTCGTGCACCACCGGGTCCGCGGGCTCCGCCCGGTACTCCCGCGCCAGCAGCTCCGCGGCCTGCTCGGCCTGCTCCAGTTCCTGCCGCTGCCGGGTGAGGAGGGCGCCCAGGGCCACCTCCGGCGGGGCGGCGACCCAGCGGCCGGGACGGGCCGAGGAGCGGGCCGCCAGCCCCTGCCGTTCCAGGCGCCGCAGGGTCCGCTCCGTCTGCGGTACCGGCAGCGTCAGCCGGCGGGCGAGGTCCGCCGCCTCGGCCGCGCCCAGCGCGACCAGCGCGCGGTACGCCGACTCCTGCCCCTCGTCCAGGCCTATGGCACCCAGCACCCCGTCCACCCCACTCTCCGAGCCGTTCGGGCCCATCTTCGCCGCACGGCCGGTCCGTTTGCCAAGGTGGCGCCGCCGGACCGGGGGACCTTTTCGTGCATTCGGGGTTTTCCGCCGCCCGGTGCGGCCGACAATGAGGGCATGAGTCAGCAGGGCGCGCAGGACTGGTGGCAGAAGCTGTACGAGGACCCGCACGCGGAGCCCGGACCCGACCCGGGGGACACGCTGGACCAGCGCTTCCGCTCGGCGTCGGTCCTGGTCGGCGACGACGGCCCGGCACCGCCCGGGGCCGGGCCCGAGCCCCCGCTGCTGCCCGGCCCCCGCCCCGCCGACGCCGCGCCCGCGGGGCCCCCGGTGGCCCCCGAGCCGCCCCCCGGGGCCGGCCCGCCGCTGCGGCTGGACAAGGGCGCGCCGCCGCCCCGGCGGGAGGAGCGCCTGCCGCAGCCCCGGCCCGAGGCCCCCGTGCCGCCGCCCCGGCCGGAGGAGCCCCTGGCGCCGCCCCGGCCCGGCGGGCCCGCCCCGGCACCCCGGTTCGACCATCCCGTGCCGCCGTCCCGGAGCGATCCCCGGGTGGCCGGGGCCACCGGGTACGCCGAGGGGGACCTGGCCGTGCCGCCCGCGCCGGCGGAGGTTCCGCGGGAGCCGGGGCCCGGGCCCCTACCGGAGCCGGCTGGGCGGCCGACGGTCAGCCATCTCGGGGACCGGGCCCCCACCTACGCCGCCGAGCCGGGCGCGCTGCCCGCGGCCGACCCGGCCGCGCTGGACTTCCTCACCCCCGACACCGTCCTGGAGGGGGCCCGCTACGGCACGTACACCCTGCGCGCCGCCTCCCTGCGCGGGGACTCCGCCCGCTACCGGGGCGAAGCCCGCCGGGACTTCCTGCTCACCGCCCGCTTCGGCAGCGGGGACGACGCCCTCGTGCTGGTGGTCCTGGCCGGCGGGGACCGGGCCGCCCCGGGCGCCCGCGAGGCCGCCGCCGAACTCGGGCACTCCGTCGCGGCGGCCGTCGGGCGCAGCCGGGAGCGGCTGGCCGAGGACATCCGGGCGGGCCGCCGCGAAGCCCTGCTCTCCGGGCTCCAGCGTCTCACCGACCGGGGCTACGGGAGGCTGCGGGCCCGGGCCGCCGAACTCGGGCTCGACCAGGAGGCCTACACGGCGGGGCTGCGCGGGCTGCTGCTGCCGCTCGACCCCCAGTGCCCCCACCGGATCTGCTTCGGCGCCGGCGCGGGCGGCATCTTCCGGCTGCGCGCGGGCCGTTGGCAGGACCTGGAGGAGGACACCGCCGGCGCCACCGGTTTCCGGTTCCGCGCCTCCGCGGCCCGTCCGGGTGACACGCTGCTGCTCTGCTCGGGAGGGCTCGCGGACCCCATGCGCGAGGAGGCCCTGCTCCCGGCCGAGCTCGCCGCCCGCTGGTCCCAGGGGGAGCCGCCGGGTCTGGCGGCCTTCCTCGCGGACACCCAGCTGCGGGTCAAGGGATACGCCGACGACCGCACGGCCGCCGCGGTCTGGGAGGCGTGACCGCGCCGTCAAGGGGTGCCACCGCCGGGCGGGGCCGTTCCTCGATGCCGGCGGGAGATTTCCTCCCCCTCGTGCAGTACGGGCCGCCCGTCAAAAGGCCCCACTTCGCCGGTCGGCGGCCGGAAGCGGCGCAGGGGACCGGTCGCATTCCGGCCTCCGTCCGTACGCGGCCGCGCGGTGCGGGCCGCCGCGTGGCACGGGGGCCCGCTCTGGTGGACGGGGTACGGGAGGCCGGAGGGCTGTCGGTTCCACCCAGGGCCGGTGTCCGGAGGGTGACCGGATTCGCACCATCGGACAGCGGCGCCGTGCCGGCCCGGCCGCGGGCGGGGCGCGGCGCATGGCCGGATCCCGTCGCCGCCGCCCGCCCGGCGCCCGGCGGCGAAGGAGTGCGAACCCGCCCCGGGGGCATGCATCCCGTAGACCAGTTCGACAGCCGGGCACAGTAATACGGGGAGGTACATCGCCGTGCGCGTGGGGGCGAAGACCGGTAAGCCGTGGCGCAGAGGGCGGCCGGTGCCGCGCGAACCGTCGCAGGACCAGACGGAGATGACGCGCAGCGTACCGCGGGCCGACCTGAAGGCGGTGGGCCAGGTGCGCAGGGACCTGCGGGAGCTGCTCCGCCACCGCTGCCGGGCCGACACGGCCGAGGTGGCCGAACTGCTGATCACCGAACTCGTCACCAACGCCCTCGTCCACACGGAAGGGGGTGCCGAGGTGTCCGCGAGCGTCAAGGACGCCCGGTTACGGGTCGAGGTCCGCGACGGAGCCGCCCGCCGGCCCCGGCCGCACGTACCGTCCGCCGACGACGGTACGCACGGACGGGGGCTGGTCCTGGTGGAGGCGCTCGCCGACACCTGGGGCGTGGATCCGACGGCGCTCGGGCCGGGCAAGGTGGTCTGGTTCGAGCTGGAGGACGCCGGATAGCGGCACGGTGGCCCGCGGCGTGCGACGGCGGGGCCGCCCGAAGGCTGCCCCGCCGAGGCGGCACGGCGTTCCGGCCGGTGTGCCGGTCAGCCGAACTGCTGCTCCAGGTCCTTCAGTTTGCGCTCCAGTGAGTCGAGCCGGGGGATGGTCTGGGTGTCGTCCTCGGCGGTGAGGTCCACCGTCCGGGGGCCGGCCGGGTCAGCGGACTCGGCCGTGTTCACGGCTTGCAGGGAGGGCCTTCCGGGGGCCCGTCCCAGCGGGGGCTGGGGGAGCAAGGGCAGTTGTCCGGGTTCCGATATGGCCGGCTCCGCGCCGACCGGCGCGGAGCCCGACCCGGGGTTCAGCCCCGGCAGGTCGACCTGACGCGCCCGGGCCCGCCCGAACGCCCTGTTCTGCCGGCCCAGTGCCTTGATGCGGGCGCGGTCCAGACGGTGCTGTTCCCGCCTGCGGTGGCGGTCCTGCTCCCGCTCCCTCTTGTCCTCGCGCACTTCGTCGACCGCCTCGTCGAGGGTGCGGACGCCCTCCAGGAGCATCAGCGACCAGGCGCCGAAGGTCTCGCGGGGGGCCCGCAGCCAGCGGACCATGCGGATCTGCGGGAGCGGGCGCGGGATCAGGCCCTGCTCGCGCAGCGCCGCCCGGCGGGTCTGCTTGAGGGCCCGGTCGAAGAGCACCGCCGCCGAGAGCGACATCCCGGCGAAGAACTGCGGGGCGCCGTCGTGGCCCGAACCCCGGGGCGCGTGCACCCAGTTGAACCAGGCCGCCGCCCCGGCGAACAGCCAGACCAGCATCCGGGAGCCCAGGGCCGCGTCGCCGTGGCTGGCCTCGCGGACGGCGAGCACCGAGCAGAACATGGCGGCGCCGTCGAGGCCGAACGGGACCAGGTACTCCCAGCCGCCGGAGAGGTTGAGGTTCTGCCGGCCGAAGCCGACCAGTCCGTGGAAGGAGAGCGCGGCGGCCACCGCCGCGCAGCAGAAGAGCAGGACGTACGAGGCGGTGCCGTAGACGGCCTCCTTGCGGCGTCGCCGCTCCTCGCTGCGTTCCCAGCTGTCGTCGGCCGCGGCCTTCTCGCCCTCACGCTTGCCCCGGGCCAGTACCGCCACTGCCGCAAGCACGCCCAGGATCAACAGGCTGCCGGGCAGCAGCCAGTCCAGCGATATGTCGGTCAGTCTCATGCGGTTGTCCCTTGCCTCGCGTATGCGGCGTTCCGGGCGTCATAGTGACGCAGCCGGTCCCTGGTGCACGTGGGTTTCGGGTCAAGTGGACGCCAACGGGGGGCGGGTCCCGTCGGATAGGGTGTTGTGTCTCGAACTCCTGCTCGTAAGCGCCGAGTTGAGTTCGAATTCGCTTCATCCGGCGGGGTGGGTTCAGCCGGTGGCGGCCGTGAGCCGGGCGACCCTTTCGGTGTCGCGGGTGCGGGGGCAGGTCGTACAGGTGTCCTCGGGGCGGACCGTGTAGAAGAAGCAGCAGCCGGCCCGGTCCCGGGTGGTGAGCTCCGTCCCGCCGGGGCCGGCGAGCGTACGGAACCGCGCGCCGCCCGGGTACGGGGCGAGCGCGCCCGGCAGGAGCCGCTCCAGCTCGCGCACCGCCCGCTGCTCCTCGCCGAGCAGGCTCCCGAGGTACCACAGGCTCTCGGTCACCTCGTCGGTGGCCGTGGCCCACAGGGCGCGCGGCCCGCGCCGCATCCGCGGGCCGAACCCCTCGAGCAGCGGCCCGAGGTGCTCGGCCACCGCAGCCCGCACCTCCTGGCGCAGCTCCTCCTCGCCGGCCACGGTCCGCGCGCCGGGGAGGGCCGCCGCGGGGTCGCCGGGCAGGCAGGCGAACTCCTCGACGCGTACGGCCATCCGCCCCTCGGTCCGCTGGAAGGCCACCCGGTCCACGGGGAGCCGGGGCACCCGGCGGTCCAGGAACCAGGGGATGGTGATCAGCAGACAGGCCGGCCAGGCGTACCGGTGCAGCCCGAAGCCGGCCGCCACGTCGGGCCGCGCCGGGCGCCCGTAGTCCCGTACGACCTGGGCCGCGTCCCAGGCGAGATGGGAGTCGAGCGCCTCGCCGCCCGCCGCGAGCTCGTGCGCGCCGATCCATCCCGCACCGCTGGGGAGGGGTTCGTGCGCGGCGTGCTCGCGGATCCGCAGTCCGGGGTAGGCGGCCGTCAGGCGCTCGTAGGCGCCCGCCACCGGAGAGCCGGGCGGGGCGGGGGCGGGCGAGCCGGACATCACGGACCACCGAATCACACGGAGTGGGCAAGGTTAGCCTTACCTTAACTGATCTCCGCCGAGCGGGCCGTGCCGTGCCCGTCGCCTATCCTCGGAACCGGTCGAGACCCGGAGGAGGACCGAGTGCACGAAGCGGCCCATGCCCTGGTGTCGGAACCGTCGGAGCCGTCGGAGCCGGCGGGGGCCTTCGAGGCTTCCGTGCCGGTGGTACCGGCCCAGGTCCAGAAGGTGCTGCGCCATTCGGTGCGCGGACAGGTCCTCGTCGCGCTGCGCGCGGCGCTGGTCGACGGGGAGCTGGTGCCGGGGGAGATCTACTCGGGCCCGGCGCTCGGCGATCGCTTCGGGGTCTCCGCGACCCCGGTCCGCGAGGCGATGCAGCAGCTGGCGCTGGAGGGGGCGGTGGAATGCCTGCCCAACCGGGGGTTCCGGGTGCTGACCCGTACCGCCCGGAGCCTGGCGGAGCTGGCCGAGGTGCGGGCGCTGCTGGAGGTCCCGGTGATGCTCCGGCTGGCCCGCTCCGTGCCGGCCGCCACCTGGGAGGCCCTGCGCCCGGCGGCCCATGCCACGGCCGAGGCGGCCGCCGCGGGGGACCTGCCGGCGTACGGGGAGGCGGACCGGGCCTTCCACCGGGCGGTGCTCTCGCTGGCGGACAACGGCCAGCTGGTGCAGGTCGCGGAGGAACTCCACCGGCGTGCGCAGTGGCCCCTGCCGGGGGCTCCGCGGGTGCGGCAGGCCGATCTGGTGGCCGATGCGGCGGAGCATGCGGCGCTGCTGGAGGCGCTGATCGCGCGGGACCTCCCGGTGGTCGAGTCCCTGGTCCGCGAACACTTCGCGGGCGCCTAGCCCCTCCGTCTCCCGCTGCGCGGTACCGTCTCCCCGCCCCGCCCCGCCCCGCCCCGCCCCGCGCAGCGGCAACGGTCGGCAGCCGACCACCGGCCCCCGGCCCCGGCCCCCGGCCCCGGCCCCGCCCGGCCGCCGGCGGACGGAGTCCGTCGCAGCGGCGCGATGCCGGGGAGGCGCCCCCGGCGCCGAGCCGCGCGAGCGGTGCGTCAAGAGGGGAGGCGCCCCCGGCGCCGAGCCGCGCGAGCGGTGCATCAAGAGGGAACGGGGTGGAGTTGGTCCGCCAGCCAGGTCGGGATGCCGCCCAGGAGGTGGAACAGCCGCCGGGCCTCCGCCCGCAGCCGGGACGCCTCCGGCTCCGGCTCCGCCTCCGCCAGCGCGGCCAGCGCGGGGGCCGTGCCCACCAGGAAGCCCAGGTCCTCGCGGATCCGCAGGGACTCCTCGAAGCCCTTGCGGGCCTCCGCCACCTCCCCGTCCCGCAGCGCCAGCGCGGCCAGGTGCCGCCAGGTGAAGGACAGCAGCAGCGTGTCCCCGTGGGCCTCCGCCCCCGCGTGGGCGCGCCGGTAGGCCGGCAGGGCCGCCTGCGGGGCGTCGGCCAGGTGTTCGGCCACCAGCCCCCGCCGGAAGTCCAGCAGCGGGCGGGTCCGCGACCCCGGGGACAGCAGGGCCGCCGCCCGGCCCAGCGCCGAGCGGGCCTCGTCCGCCCGGTCCCGTACGCCGAGCACCGTGGCGGCGTAGGCCAGCTGGCCCCGCTCGCAGGCGGCCGCCCCCCGCTCGTCGTCGTTGCGGGCCGTGGCCTCGGCCAGCCGAAGCGCGTCCTCCGCCTCGCTCCAGCCCTGGCCGGTGAACAGGCACCGTTCCACCAGGAGCGCGGTCCGCTGGACCGCCGCCCCGGCCTCGTGGGCGTGCGGTGTCAGCAGGGCCGCCGCGTCCGTCCAACAGCCGCGCGAGCGCAGCCGCCATATCGCCCGCTGGAGGGGGTCGTCGCCCCCGGTTGATCCCGCACCGGACATGGCGGTATCCGCCACATTGCCCTCCCCGAAGCAGCCAGCAGCAACCAAGCAGCACGTCGTTGAGCCCTGGGGCGAAATGAGAGCACGGATCGGCTGCATCGGCCAAGGGGTCGGGTGAACTCTTTCACAAAGTCCGGACGGTTCGTCAGCGCCCCCCGTCCGGCCCCTTCGTGCCTGCCTGGTCGTATTCGGTCAGCTCATGCGCAGTGCCAGGAAGAAGTCCAGCTTGTCCTCCAGGCGCGAGAGGTCGCGCGCCGTCAGCTGCTCGATTCGCCCGACCCGGTAACGCAGCGTGTTGACGTGGAGGTGCAGCCGCGTCGCGCAGCGGGTCCAGGAGCCGTCGCAGTCGAGGAACGCCTCCAGGGTGGGGATGAGTTCCGCCCGGTGCCGGCGGTCGTAGTCCCGCAGCGGGTCCAGCAGCCGGGCCGTGAAGGCGCGGCGCACGTCGTCCGGCACGAACGGCAGCAGCAGCACGTGCGAGGCGAGCTCGTGGTGGCCCGCGGCGCAGACCCGGCCGGGGCGGGCGGCGGCCACCCGGCGGGCGTGCCGCGCCTCCTCCAGCGCCCCGCGCAGCCCCTCGGCGGAGTGCACCGCCGCGCTGACGCCCAGCGTGAGCCGGCCGTCGTCGGCCAGGCCAGCCGCCAGCGGCTCGCGCACGGTCGCCAGCAGCGCGTCGGCGTGCAGGGCGGAGTCCGGGCCCTTGTCCTCGCCGGCCTCGCCGGAGAGGGCGGGCAGCGGCACGAGGGCGATCGCCTCGTCCCCGGCGTGGGCCACCGCGATCCGGTCGGACGGTTCCGGCCCGGACAGCGACGGGTCGACGAGGATCTCCTCCAGCAGCGACTGGGCCACCGGGCCGCCGGGGATGTCCCCGTTCTCCCAGTCCACCCGCGCCACCACGACCTGCCAGTGCGGGGCGGAGCCCAGCCCGGGCAGCAGCACCGGCGCGGCCACCCGCAGGCGGGCGGCGATCTCGGCGGGCGGCGCGCCCGTCTGGACCAGTTCCAGCACCTCCTGCGCCAGCCGGCGGCGCACCGTACGGGCCGCGTCGCGGCGGTCCCGCTCGACGGCGATCAGCTGAGTGACGCCCTGGAGCAGGTCGAGCCGCTCGGCCGGCCAGTCCCCGGCGTCGGCCTCGACGGCCAGCAGCCAGTCCGACAGCACGGTTTCGCGCACGTCACGGGCCCCGGGGCCCTGACCCCGGCCCGCTCCCCTGATCGGGAAGAGGGAGTAGGTAATACCCTGGATGGACAGCCGGTGCGGGCCCCTTCGGCCGGTCCGGACCGCCGCGAGGTGTTCGCTCGCCAGCGTCGCGCAGACGCCCGGGGCCAGGGGTTCACCCGCCCCGGCGATCTGCCGCCCGGTGGGGGAGAGCACCCAGGCCCGCAGATCGAGGTCCGTGGTGAGCAGATCCAGCACCACATCGGGTCCGCCACCCGCCGGCCCCGAGGTCATCAGCCGCCGGTGGCGGTCCACGACGGCCGCGAGGTCGCCCGCGCGCTCGCCCGAGACCTGCCGCACCACGTATTCCGTGATGGTGGCGAATGCAACGTCCTCGTTCACGGCGAAGAGCGGGAGCCGGTTGCGCCGACAGGCTGAAACCAGATCATCGGGAATGTCGCCGAGCTCCGCCTCGCCCGCCGCGAGGCCGGCCACCCCGGCACTCGCAAGGATTCGTACGAATGGCTCGGAGTCGGCTGAATTTCTTCGCCATGCCAGGCCGGTGAGGACGAGTTCTCCTCCCGAGAGGTATCGGCTGGGATCCCTCAGGTCGGTCGTCATGACCCCGCGGACCGTCCGGTCGAGTTCTTCCTCGCCGCCCAGCAGCCGCAGCCCCAGCGCCTCGGTTTCCAGCAGTGCGCGCAGCCGCATGATGTCGCCGCCGATCTGTCTCGAATGTTGCCGTTGGAAATCGGGCAGGTCGTCGCATCCTGCCTTTCATACGAATCTACAAGACGGGAGAGGCACCCAGCCAACTCCTTCATGGTTTCGGTGACTGCACCCGGGGACGCGCGGCTTGTGTACTGGCTCCACACCGCGTTAACAGCACGTGAACGACCAGTCGAGGGCCCCTAGGCCTCCTGGCTTGAAGTGAACGGCCCGACTAAGAAGAAGAGAGCCGCACATGGACTTCCTTCGCCCCGCCAGCTGGGAGGAGGCACTCGCCGCCAAGGCCGAGTACCCCACAGCTGTGCCGATTGCGGGTGGCACCGACATCATGGTCGAGATCAACTTCGACCACCGCCGTCCGGAATACCTCCTGGACCTCAACCGCATCGAGCTGCTGCGGGAGTGGGAGGTCGGCGAGGAGGTCACCAAGCTGGGTGCCTCCGTCCCGTACACCCAGATCATGGAGAACCTGCGCGGTACGCTCCCGGGTCTCGCGCTCGCCTCGCACACGGTCGCGTCCCCGCAGATCCGCAACCGCGGCGGTGTCGGCGGCAACCTCGGCTGCGCCTCGCCCGCCGGCGACTCCCACCCCGCCCTGCTGGCCGCCGGCTGCGAGGTCGAGGTGGAGTCCGTACGCGGCTCCCGCATGATCCCGATCGACGAGTTCTACACCGGCGTGAAGCGCAACGCGCTCGCCGCCGACGAACTGATCAAGTCGGTGCACATCAAGAACGCCACGGGCCCCCAGCAGTACTCGAAGGTCGGCACCCGCAACGCGATGGTCATCGCCGTGTGCGGCTTCGGCCTCGCGCTGCACCCCGACACCCGTACCGTCCGTACGGGCATCGGCTCCGCCGCCCCGACCCCCGTCCGGGCCAAGGCCGCCGAGGAATTCCTGAACGCCGCGCTCGAAGAGGGCGGTTTCTGGGACAACGGCAAGGTCATCACCCCGTCGATCGCCAAGCAGTTCGGTGAGCTCGCCTCCGCCGCGTGCAACCCGATCGACGACGTCCGCGGCACGGCGAAGTACCGCCGTCACGCGGTTGGCATCCTTGCTCGCCGCCAGCTCGTCTGGACCTGGGAGCAGTACCGCGGCACCAACGGCCGCTCGCTTGAAGGGGCTGCGTAATCATGCGCGTCAATTTCACCGTCAACGGTCGTCCGCAGGAAGCCGACGACGTCTGGGAGGGCGAGTCCCTCCTCTACGTGCTGCGCGAGCGCCTGGGCCTGCCCGGCTCGAAGAACGCCTGTGAGCAGGGCGAGTGCGGTTCCTGCACCGTCCGCCTCGACGGCGTGCCGGTCTGTTCCTGCCTGGTCGCGGCCGGTCAGGTCGAGGGCCGCGACGTCGTGACCGTCGAGGGCCTGGCCGACTTCGCCAAGCAGCGCGAGGAGCACGGCCACGCCTGTGGCACCAGCGCCTGCGGCGGCGGCAAGGGCGTGTCCACGGACGAGGCCAAGCACTGGTCCGCCAAGGGCACCGACTCCCAGACGGGTGAGGGCGTCGAGCTCTCCAACATCCAGCAGGCGTTCATCGACGCCGGCGCCGTCCAGTGCGGTTTCTGCACCCCGGGTCTGCTCGTGCAGGCCGACGCGCTGCTGGAGAGCAACGCGTCCCCGTCCGACCAGGACATCCGTGAGGCCCTGTCCGGCAACCTCTGCCGCTGCACGGGCTACGAGAAGATCCTCGACGCGGTCCGCCTCGCGGCCGCCCGTCAGGGAGAGGCTGTCTGATCATGGCCAACACCCGCACCACGCCTTCCGGGACCCCGACGAACGTCACCCAGAAGCACACCAAGGGCGGCATCGGCGAGTCCACGCTCCGCCCGGACGGCACCCTCAAGGTCACCGGTGAGTTCGCGTACTCCTCGGACATGTGGCACGAGGACATGCTGTGGGGCCAGACCCTGCGCAGCACCGTCGCCCACGCCGAGATCGTCTCCATCGACATCTCCGAGGCCCTGGCCATGCCGGGCGTCTACTCGGTGCTGACGTACGACGACCTGCCGGCCGAGATGAAGAACTACGGCCTGGAGATCCAGGACACCCCGGTCCTCGCCAACGGCCGGGTACGCCATCACGGCGAGCCGGTCGCCCTCGTGGCCGCCGACCACCCGGAGACCGCCCGCCGCGCGGCCGCCAAGATCAAGATCGACTACAAGGAGCTGCCGCTCGTCACGGACGAGGCCTCCGCCCTCGCCGCCGACGCGCCGCTGCTCCACCCGGGCCGCGACGACCACCACGCCGGTCACGTCCCGCACCCCAACATCGTGCACCGCCAGCCGATCATCCGCGGCAACGTGGAGGAGGCCCGCAAGCGGGCCGACGTGATCGTCGAGGGCGAGTACACCTTCGGCATGCAGGACCAGGCCTTCCTCGGCCCGGAGTCCGGCCTCGCCGTGCCCTCCGAGGACGGCGGTGTCGACCTCTACGTCGCCACCCAGTGGCTGCACTCGGACCTCAAGCAGATCGCCCCCGTCCTCGGTCTGCCCGAGGAGAAGGTGCGCATGACGCTCTCCGGCGTCGGCGGTGCCTTCGGCGGCCGCGAGGACATCTCGATGCAGATCCACGCCTGCCTCCTGGCCCTGGCCACGGGCAAGCCGGTCAAGATCGTCTACAACCGCTTCGAGTCCTTCTTCGGCCACGTGCACCGCCACCCGGCGAAGCTCTGGTACGAGCACGGCGCCACCAAGGACGGCAAGATCACGCACATGAAGTGCAAGATCGTGCTCGACGGGGGCGCCTACGCCTCGGCCTCCCCGGCCGTCGTCGGCAACGCCTCCTCCCTCTCGGTGGGCCCGTACGTCATCGACGACGTGGACATCGAGGCGATCGCGCTCTACACGAACAACCCGCCCTGCGGCGCGATGCGCGGCTTCGGCGCCGTCCAGGCGTGCTTCGCGTACGAGGCCCAGATGGACAAGCTCGCGGCGAAGCTGGGCATGGACCCGGTCGAGTTCCGCCAGCTGAACGCCATGGAGATGGGCACGATCATGCCCACCGGCCAGGTCGTGGACTCCCCGGCCCCGGTCGCCGAGCTGCTGCGCCGGGTCAAGGCCCGCCCGCTGCCGCCGGAGCGCCAGTGGGAGACCGCCGGCGAGGCCGCGGACCTGCGCGCGCTGCCGGGTGGTCTGTCCAACACCACCCACGGCGAGGGCGTCGTGCGCGGCGTCGGCTACGCGGTCGGCATCAAGAACGTCGGCTTCTCCGAGGGCTTCGACGACTACTCCACCGCCCGCGTGCGCCTGGAGGTCATCAACGGCGAGCCCGTCGCGATGGTCCACACGGCCATGGCGGAGGTCGGCCAGGGCGGTGTCACCGTCCACGCGCAGATCGCCCGCACCGAGCTGGGCGTCACGCAGGTGACCATCCACCCGGCCGACACGCAGGTCGGCTCCGCCGGTTCCACGTCCGCCTCGCGGCAGACGTACATGACCGGTGGCGCCGTGAAGAACACCTGCGAGGCCGTGCGCGAGGCGCTGCTGGAGATGGGCCGCCGCAAGAACGGCTCGTACCACCCGGCGTGGGCCCACGCGGAGCTCCTGCTGGAGGGCGGCAAGGTCGTCACGGACGGCGGTGAGGTCCTGGCGGACATCGCCGACATCCTCGAGGACGAGGCCATCGACCTCGAACTCGAGTTCCGTCACCGTCCGACCGTCGCGTTCGACCTGGTCACCGGCCAGGGCGACGGCCACGTCCAGTACACCTTCGCCGCGCACCGCGCGGTCGTCGAGGTGGACACCGAGCTCGGTCTGGTCAAGGTCGTCGAGCTGGCGACCGCCCAGGACGTCGGCAAGGCGCTCAACATGCTCTCCGTCGTCGGCCAGATCCAGGGTGGTACCACCCAGGGCCTCGGCGTGGCGGTCATGGAAGAGATCATCGTGGACCCGAAGACCGCGAAGGTGCGCAACCCCTCCTTCACGGACTACCTGATCCCGACCATCCTCGACACCCCGACCATCCCGGTCGACGTCCTGGAGCTCGCCGACCCGAACGCGCCCTACGGCCTGCGCGGCCTGGGCGAGGCCCCGACCCTGTCGTCCACCCCGGCCGTCCTCGCGGCGATCCGGGCGGCGACCGGTCTGGAGCTCAACAAGACGCCGATCCGTCCGGAAGCCCTCACCGGGACCCTCTAGGAACGGCCCGGTCCGGGGGCCGAGAGGCCCCCGGACCCCCTGGACTCTCCGGGCGGTGCGGACACGGGAACGTCACACTTGCCGCCCGCACCGCCCGGAGCACCGAAGTAACCGCACCGCTCGCGGTCAGCTTCACCCGCAGCACCCCTGCGAAACCCCCCCGTAGTACCAGCGGTCACCCCGCACTACCCGCAGTACACGCAGTGCACTTTCGCGTCGCCTCGGGCCGTCACCCCGGGTCGTGCAGCCAACGCAATTTCCCAAATCCCGCGTCTCCAATCTTTATGCGGGTGCCCCTTTGAACCTTGGGAGTCAGGCACCATGACCCAGTCGTCTGTGGAGCCCAAGACCACCGCGGAAGAGGCCGGCGACGGCTCTCTGAACCCCGCCGGGCGTTCTTGGCTCGACCGTTACTTTCACATCACCCATAGAGGGTCGACCGTCGGCACCGAGATTCGTGGCGGCGTCACGACCTTCATGGCCATGGCGTACATCCTCCTGCTCAACCCGCTGATCCTCTCCGGCAAGGACGTCGCCGGCGACACGATGAGCCAGAAGGCCCTGATCACGGCCACCGCCTTCGCCGCGGCCGCGACCACCCTCCTGATGGGCTTCATCGGCAAGGTCCCGCTGGTCCTGGCCGCGGGTCTGTCCGTCTCCGGCGTCCTGTCCTCGCAGGTCGCCCCGCAGATGACCTGGCCGCAGGCCATGGGCATGTGCGTCATGTACGGCGTCGTGATCTGTCTCCTGGTCGTCACCGGCCTCCGGGAGATGATCATGAACGCGATCCCGCTCGCGCTCAAGCACGCGATCACCATGGGCATCGGCATGTTCGTCGCCCTGATCGGTCTCGTGAAGGCCGGCTTCGTCGGCAAGGGCCCCGAGTTCGGTCCCCCCGTCCAGCTCGGTTCGGTCGGCGAGCTCGCCGGCTGGCCCGTCCTGATCTTCTGCCTCACCCTGCTGGCGATCTTCATGCTCCAGGCCCGCAAGGTCCCGGGCGCCATCCTGATCGGCATCGTCGGCGGCACCGTCCTCGCGGCCATCGTCAACGCCGTCGTGGACATCGACCCGAAGGCCTGGAAGAACGGCCCGCCGGTCCTCGACGGCTCCGCCATCTCGATGCCCGACTTCTCGCTCTTCGGCAAGGTCGAGTTCGGCGGCTGGGGCGACGTCGGTGTCATGACCGTCGGCATGATCGTCTTCACCCTCGTGCTCGCCGGCTTCTTCGACGCCATGGCCACCATCATCGGCGTCGGCACCGAGGCCAAGCTGGCCGACGACCAGGGCCGCATGCCGGGCCTGTCCAAGGCGCTGTTCATCGACGGTGCCGGTGGCGCCATCGGCGGCATCGCCGGCGGCTCCGGCCAGACGGTCTTCGTCGAGTCCGCCACCGGCGTCGGCGAGGGCGCCCGCACGGGTCTCGCCTCCGCCGTCAGCGGTCTGCTCTTCGCCGCCTGCCTCTTCTTCACCCCGATCACGCAGATCGTCCCGGGTGAGGTCGCCTCCGCGGCCCTGGTCGTCATCGGCGCGATGATGATGCAGAACGCCCGCCACGTGGACTGGGCCGACGCCGCGACCGCGATCCCGGTCTTCCTGACCGTCGTGATCATGCCGTTCACGTACTCGATCACCCCCGGTGTCGCCGCCGGTGTGCTCTCCTACGTGGCCATCAAGGTCGCGCAGGGCAAGGCCCGCGAGATCGGTGCCTTCATGTGGGCGCTCACCGTCGTCTTCCTGATCTTCTTCGCGCTCCACCCCATCGAGGCGTGGCTCGGCGTGAAGTAGTCCGGCGAAGATCGGTACCGACCCGGCCGGCACCGGGCCCCCGCGGCCCGGTGCCGGCCGGGTCACCACCCTTCACGCAACCCATACTGGAAACCGAACCTCTCCGAGGAGGCCGCACATGCTGGACATCGCCGAAGAACTGAACCGGTGGGTCGAGCAGGGACGTGACTTCGCCGTCGCCACCGTGGTGGCGGTCGGCGGCAGCGCGCCCCGGCAGCCCGGAGCCGCCCTCGCCGTCGACAGCGAGGGCACGGCCATCGGCTCGGTTTCCGGCGGCTGCGTGGAGGGGGCCGTCTACGAGCTGTGCCGGCAGTCGCTCGAGGACGGCGAGACCGTCCAGGAGCGCTTCGGCTACAGCGACGACGACGCCTTCGCCGTGGGCCTGACCTGCGGCGGCATCATCGACATCCTGGTCACCCCGGTCCCCGTCGGCTCCCCCCGGCGCGAGGCCCTGGCCACCGCCCTGCGCGCCGCCTCGAACGGCGAGGCGGCGGCCCTCGCCCGGATAGCCGACGGCCCGGCCGAGCTGATGGGCCGCGCCCTGGTCGTCCTCGGCGACGGCTCCTTCGAAGGCGGCTTCGGCGGCCACCCCGAGCTCGACCGGACCATCGCCGAAGAGGCCCGCGCCATGCTGGACGCCGGCAAGACCGGCGTCCTGGAGATCGGCGCCGACGGCAGGCTCTGCGGAGAGCCCCTCAAGGTGCTCGTCGAGTCCAGCGTCCCGCCCCCGCGGATGATCGTCTTCGGGGCCATCGACTTCGCCTCCGCCCTGGTGCGGATCGGCAAGTTCCTCGGCTACCACGTCACGCTGTGCGACGCCCGGCCCGTGTTCGCCACGAAGAAGCGCTTCCCCGAGGCGGACGAGGTCGTGGTCGACTGGCCGCACCGCTACCTGGAGGCCCAGGCCCAGTCCGGTGCCGTCGACGGCCGCACCGTCCTGTGCGTCCTGACCCACGACGCCAAGTTCGACGTCCCGCTCCTCGAACTGGCCCTCAGGCTGCCCGTCGCCTACGTCGGCGCCATGGGCTCCCGCCGCACGCACGAGGACCGCAACAAGCGGCTGCGCGAGGTCGGCGTGACCGAGCTCGAACTGGCCCGCCTGCGCTCCCCGATCGGCCTGGACCTGGGCGCCCGCTCCCCGGAGGAGACCGCGCTGTCCATCGCCGCCGAGATCGTCGCCAACCGCCGCGGCGGCAGCGGAGCGGCCCTGACCGGTGCGCACATCCCGATCCACCGGGACTCCTCGCACACCGTGGTCTCCCGCATCGGCTCCGTCGCCTGAGCCGGCGGACCACCGGCACGACCGAAGGCGCAGCCTCCCGAGGGTTGCGCCTTCTGCGCGTCCAGCCTATTTTACCGGCCGGTAACGGAGCTTCTTCGCAACGGAGTTGAGCGGATGTCCCGGTACGGTCGCACCCCTTCACGCACCCTCCGCCTGGCCTGCGCCCTGGCACTGGCGGGCCTCGCGGCCGCGCTGGGCCCGGCCGCCGCCGCGTCCCCCCAGGCGGCGCCCGCCACGGAACCCGGGCTGCGGGAGGTGCTCTTCGTCGGCAACAACTGGGAGGGCACCGCCGACGTCCTCGCCTCCACCGGCGACCTCGCCCGCGTCGGCAGGATCAACGTGATCCCCGACAAGGAGGAAAGGCTCCGGGAGATCTACCTCAACCCCGTGAAGCTCGGCTTCTTCCTGGGCATCCGGGCCACCGCCGGCGAGGGCCACGACCAGTTCGCCGACGACATGTACACCACCCCCGACGGCACCGCGGTGGTCGTCTCGCGCCCCAGCTTCGCCGACGTGGTCTCCGTCGACCTGCGCTCGGGCCGCATCAACTGGCGCTTCCCCGTCGCCGGTTACCGCTCCGACCACATGGCCGTCTCGCCCGACGGCACCCGGGTGGCCGTCTCCGCCTCCACCGCCAACACCGTGCACGTCCTCGACATCGCCACCGGCCGCCAGGTCGGCTCCTTCGCCACCGGCGACAAGCCGCACGAGAACACCTACACCCAGGGCGGCCGCCTCCTGTGGAACAGCTCCATCGGGGACGTGACCTCCGCCCTCGACGCGCCCTGGCTGGACTGGACGAAGGGCGACCGCAAGCTCACCGTCGTCGACGCGCAGACCTTCCGCACCGTCCGGACCGTCGACATGCGCGAACGCCTCGACGCCTTCGGCCGCCAGGACCTCTCCGACGCCGTCCGCCCCATGGTCTTCACCCCCGACGAGTCCACGCTCTACTTCCAGGTCTCCTTCTTCAACGGCCTCGTGGAGTACGACGTCGCCGGCGACCGGATCACCCGGGTCAAGACCCTCCCCGAGAACCCCGCCACCAGCCGCGACCGCACCACCTGGGTCAACGACTCCCGCCACCACGGCCTGTCCATGAGCCCCGACGGCAGCAAGCTCTGCGTCGCCGGCACCATGGACGACTACGCCACCGTCGTGGACCGCGCCACCCTCGCCGAAGGCCCCCTGGTCCCCGCCGACAAGCCCTACTGGGCCACCGTCGACGGCGACGGCAAGGGCTGCGTCATCTCCGAGAGCGGCGCCGACCGGGTCACCGCCATCGACTTCGCCACCGGCGCCAAGCGGGTCTCCGTCCCCGTCGGCGACCACCCCCAGCGGGTCCGCCTCGGCCGCGTCCCGGCGGACTGGAGCGGCCCCGGCGCCCGGCAGGCCCCGGCGGCCACCCGGGAGTAGCGTGGGAAGGGGGAACACCCGTCGCGTCTCGCGCCCCCTGCAAGGAGAGCCGCGCGTATGTCCAGACTGCCCCGATCACCGCGCTCCCGTGCCCCCCACGGCGCGGCCCTGGCCCTCACGCTGTTCCTCGCGCTCTCCGGCCCCGGCCCGGCCTTCGCTGCCACGGCCGCCGGGGATCCGGGCGACATCGAGGTGGGGGACTGCTTCAACGCCAGCACCGCCCCGAAGGACTACCAGCGTGACAAGGTGACCCAAGGGCCCTTGTCGGTCGACATCGTGCCCTGCGACCAGCCGCACCAGTCCGAGGCGTACGCCGTCATCGCCTTGCCGGACGGACCCTATCCCGGCGAGAGCGCGCTCCTGCCCCTCGCCCGCGAGAAGTGCGGCGGCAAGACGCTTTCCGACTACGTGGGCACCGACGCGAAACTCTCGGCCACGTTGACGGAGTACTTCTTCGGTCCGTCCGCCGACAACTGGAAAGCCGGGGACCGCGACCTCATCTGCTATCTCAGCGAACCCGGGGGCAAGACCACCGGCTCCCTGCGCGCCTCCTGATCCTGAGTTCGCACAGATCAAGCCACTATGGTGCGAGCCGTCCGCGATGACCGTTTAGTCTCCTGATCATGGTGGACATCCGCGAGGTACCCGAGGACGGCATCGCCCGCGCCCAGGAGCACGCCTACCTGGTCTTCCACGACCGGCCCGAGCCGGAAGGGCGCGCCCGCCACCACGCCCTGCTGAGCCGCTGCGACCGCCTCGGCGCCTACGACGGGGACACCCTCGTCGGCTTCATGGCGGCACACCCCTTCCGGCTCACCGTCCCCGGCACCGAACTCGCCTGCCCGGGACTCACCTTCGTCTCCGTCGCCCCCACCCACCGGCGCCGCGGCGTCCTCACCGCCCTCATGGACGAACAACTGCGCCGCGCCCGGGCCGCCGGCAGCCCGCTCGTGTGCCTGTGGGCCTCCGAAGCCGCCATCTACGGCCGCTTCGGCTACGGCCCCGCCACCCAGGGCCTTACCATCGAGATCGACTCCAGCCGGCCGCTCGCCCTGCGCATCTCCCCCGACCCGCGCCCCCTGCGACTGGTCGACCCCGCCGACGCCCTCGCCGTCATCGGCCCCCGCCACGAGGCCGCCCGCCGCACCCGGGCCGGCCGCCCCAGCCGCAGCCCCGCCCGGTGGACCGAGGAATGGCTCTGCGAACAGGACGAGGAGGACGAGGAGTTGGGACCGCCCCGGATCCTCGTCCTCGGCGCGCCCGGGGAGCCGGCGGAGGGCTACGTCCTCTACCGCACCAAACAAGAGTCCGACGACGGCACCGCCCGCACGCCCCGCCTGGTCCGCGTGGACGAACTGGAGGCCGCCACCCCGGCCGTGGCGGCCGCCCTGTGGACCTACCTGGCCTCCCTCGACCTCACCGGAACCGTCCGCGCCTGGGGCCGCCCGGCGGACGACCCCCTGCTGTCCTTCGCCGCCGACCGCGACCAGGTCAGGGTCACCGCCCAGTACCCGGCGCTCTGGCTGCGCCTGGCCGACGTCGGGCAGGCGCTGACCGCGCGCTCGTGGGCGGCGCCGGTGGAACTCGTCCTGGACCTGGCCGACCCGCGGGTGCCCGCGAACGCCGGACGGTTCCGGCTCAAGGCGGGCCCGGACGGGGCGACGAAGGGGAGCCGTGCCGGGCATGGCGGCGGGGGCGGGCGAGCGGACCGCCCCCGCCGCTGCCCGGCTCAGGCGGGCAGCCCGATCCGCGCCGCCGCCATGCCGAAGCCGCTGTTCAGGACGGCGCTGGACAGCCCGCCGCCCTGCCGGCGCAGATCGTCCTCACCATAACGGTGCGTCTTCAGGTGCCAGTTGAGGATCCCCGCAAGCCAGTCCTGGAGCTCGCCCACGTAGGCGTCGAGACCGGCCCGGCCGGCGGCGTCCAGCCTCCAGTCGTCGTACAGCCGCGGCAACCGGTCGTCGATGATGTGCTGGAACTCCTCGGTGCGCTGCGTCATGAGGGAGTGGCAGATGTGCAGGGCCTGCGGATATCCGATGCCGAAGAAGTTGCGGGTGACGACCAGGTGGTTGTGCATCTCCCCCTCGAACTCCACCTCCTTCTGGTAGGAGAAGATGTCGTTCATGATGCAGGCGATGTCCGCCGCCGCGTTCTCCAGCGAACGGATGGTGCTCGACCGGTAGATCGCGGCGGGGATGCCCCGCCCCTCGTGGCCGAGCCGGCACATGTACATCGTCAGCTGCGAGCCGAAGGTGTGGCGGCGCATCTCGGCATAGTCCACGGGGTCGGGGATCCGGCGATGGGCTTGGTTCTCCACCTCCCACACCCAGCTCTTCAGCATCTCCACCACCGTGCTCCTGAACTCGGCGCGGACGTCCGGGGCCATGTCCCGGCTCGTGCGCACCCACAGGTCGGCAAGGGAACGCTCCATCACGATGACCGGTGCCACCACCGGTGCGGCGCCGTCCAGCGGCATCATCTCGATCAGCCGGGCGGTGGCGGCCTTGGCGGCCGCGATGTCACCGGCCTGCCCGAACACCAGGGGGTAGTAGTCGTCCGCGTACGTGCCCCACGTCAGCCAGCACGCGTTGAGGAGCAGCGCATCGGGGCCGGCGTCGGGGTCGATACCGGCGGAGCAGAGGGCGAATTCGTAACCGTTCAGCTTCTGTTCGTCCCAGATGACCGAACCGGGGTCGCCCGGCTGCGGCTCCAGCATCCCCATGCGCCGCGCCCAGTCCAGCGCCCCTTCGCGCGCGTACTCCAGGTGCGGGCTGAGGGACAGCCGGTAGGGCAGGTGGATGTCGGGGATCACGGACGGGCCGGTGTGCTCGAAGGGGGTGAAGGAGAAGGAGCGGCGGCGCATCTCCACCGACCGGCGGGTGAAGACGGACCCGAGGTCGAACGCGCTGGTCCCGAGCCCGCGCGGCAGGAACGGCAGCGACAGCCGGGCGGTGGGCCTGGCCCCCTCGTTCATGTAGCGGCCGGAGACCATGTGCCACTCGTGCCCCCCGGACTGCCAGTCCTGCAGGCCCTTGACGTAGGCGAGGACGGCCGCGACCTCGGGCGGGGTGAGGGCGTGGTCGGCGAAGAGGCGGGGGAGTTCGGCGAGGGCGGTCTGCTCGAACTGCTGGAGGCGTGAGGTGATCAGGTCGTTGGAGATCTCTGCGGCCTCCTGGGTGGAGCACCCGAGGAAGGTCTCCAGCACCAGGACGGCGTTCGACAGCTCGCCCTCGTCGGTGACTTCGCGCTGGTAGGAGAAGATGTCGTTCCTGACGTGCACGGCGTCGGAGAAGGAGTCCCGCAGCACGGCCAGCGGCCGCGAGTGCGCCACGCGCGCCGGCACCTCGGCGGCCACGTACTCCACCAGCCCGGCCGACCAGGGCGCCCCGCCCACCTTCCGCCGCATCTCGATGTACTCGAGGGGGTTCGCGACGCGCCCGATGCCGATGTTGGCGAGCTCCCACATCGACTCGTCGAGCAGGTTCCTGGTGGACAGGGAGAACCGCTCCCGCCAGTCCGCCGTCATGGCCGGGACGGTACGCGCCCACAGGTCGGCGAGCCCGGCCTCGACGGGATTGGTCGCCTCGGGGAAACCTTCCGCCAGGTCCATCGGCATGAAGGCGGCGAGCCGGTCGAGGTAGGCCTTGGCGCCGTCGCGGTCCTGGGAACGCTTGTACATTTCCAGGAAGTGGTCGTCGAAGAAGAACACCCACACGTACCAGTCGGTGACCAGGGACAGCGCCTCGCCGTCGCAGTCGGGGTGCGTGTACGAGCAGAGCAGCGCGTAGTCGTGCGAGTCGAGGTCCGCCTCGTCCCACACCCCGGACCCCTCCAGCATCCCGAGCCCCCGCGCCCACGTCTTGGTGTGGGCCCTGGCCTCCTCCAGGTGGGGGTTCAGCCGCGCCGGGTACGGCACGTAGAACTCCGGCAGTTGAAACGGCTGCTGCGTCACGAGGGGGCACGCCTTTCGTCCGGCCACGGGGCCCGGCCGACCCGGCCCCCGCACGAGATCAGCACTGCCCTACCCCGCCGGGACCCCGGACAAGGCGCATTTCACCGCTTCAGGTGACACGGCCCCCGTTCCCCGGCGCGGGGGCCCGGCGGGGGGTTAGTCGGAGTCGCCCTCCAGGTTGCCTTCCGTGTCCAGGTAGACCTGGCGGAGGGATTCCAGGATCTGGGGGTCCGGCTTTTCCCACATGCCGCGGGATTCGGCTTCCAGGAGGCGTTCCGCGATGCCGTGGAGGGCCCAGGGGTTGGCCTCCTCCAGGAAGGCGCGGTTCTCGGGGTCCAGGACGTAGGTTTCCGTCAGCTTGTCGTACATCCAGTCTGCGACCACGCCCGTTGTGGCGTCGTAGCCGAAGAGGTAGTCGACCGTCGCCGCGAGTTCGAAGGCGCCCTTGTAGCCGTGGCGGCGCATCGCCTCGATCCACTTGGGGTTGACCACGCGGGCGCGGAAGACGCGGCTGGTTTCTTCGACGAGAGTGCGGGTCTTGACCGTTTCCGGGCGGGTGGAGTCGCCGATGTAGGCCTCGGGGGCCGTGCCGCGCAGGGCGCGGACCGTGGCCACCATGCCGCCGTGGTACTGGAAGTAGTCGTCCGAGTCGGCGATGTCGTGCTCTCGGGTGTCCGTGTTTTTTGCGGCGACCGTGATGCGCTTGTACGCCGTCTCCATCTCGGTGCGGGCCGGGCGGCCTTCGAGGCCGCGGCCGTAGGCGTAGCCGCCCCAGACCGTGTAGACCTCCGCGAGGTCGGCGTCGGTGCGCCAGTCGCGGGAGTCGATCAGCTGGAGGATGCCCGCGCCGTAGGTGCCCGGGCGGGAGCCGAAGATGCGGGTGGTGGCCTTGCGTTCGTCGCCGTGGGCGGCGAGGTCGGCCTGGGCGTGGGCGCGGATGAAGTTCTCGGCGTGCGGTTCGTCCAGGGAGGCCGCCAGGCGGACCGCGTCGTCCAGGAGGCCGATGACGTGCGGGAACGCGTCGCGGAAGAAGCCCGAGATGCGGAGGGTGACGTCGATTCGGGGGCGGGCGAGTTCCGACAGGGGGATCGCTTCGATGCCCGTGACGCGGCGGGAGGCCTCGTCCCAGACCGGGCGGATGCCCAGGAGGGCGAGGGCTTCGGCCACGTCGTCGCCCGCCGTGCGCATCGCGCTCGTGCCCCAGAGGGACAGGCCGACCGAGGCCGGCCACTCGTCGGCGTGGTCCGCGCGGTAGCGGGCCAGGAGGGAGTCGGCCAGGGCCTGGCCCGTCTCCCACGCGAGGCGGGAGGGGACGGCCTTCGGGTCGACCGAGTAGAAGTTGCGGCCCGTCGGGAGGACGTTGACCAGGCCGCGGAGGGGGGAGCCGGAGGGGCCGGCCGGGACGAAGCCGCCGTCCAGGGCGGTGAGGACGTTCGTGATCTCGGCCGTGGTGCCGGCCAGGCGGGGGGCCACCTCGTTCGCCGCGAAGGTGAGGATGTCGGAGACCGCCTGAGGGTGGCCGGCCGAGATGGTGGCTACCGCCTCGGGGGACCAGTTCGCGTCCTCCATCGCCTGGACCAGGGCGCGGGCCGTCTCCTCGACGGTGTCCGCCGCGGTGCGGGTGGCCGCCGACTCGTCGAGGCCGAGGGCCTCGCGCAGGCCGGGCAGGGCGGAGGTGCCGCCCCAGATCTGGCGGGCGCGCAGGATGGACAGGATCAGGTTGACGCGGGCCTCACCGGTCGGGGCGCCGCCCAGGACGTGCAGGCCGTCGCGGATCTGGGCGTCCTTGACCTCGCACAGCCAGCCGTCGACGTGGAGGAGGAAGTCGTCGAAGCCGTCGTCGTCGGGGCGTTCGTCCAGGCCGAGGTCGTGGTCGAGCTTCGCCGCCTGGATCAGGGTCCAGATCTGTGCGCGGATCGCCGGGAGCTTGGACGGGTCCATGGAGCTGATCTGGGCGTACTCGTCCAGGTGCTGTTCGAGGCGGGCGATGTCGCCGTACGACTCGGCGCGCGCCATCGGCGGGACCAGGTGGTCGACCAGGGTGGCGTGCACCCGGCGCTTGGCCTGGGTGCCCTCGCCCGGGTCGTTGACCAGGAAGGGGTAGACGAGGGGGAGGTCGCCGAGGGCCGCGTCCGGGGAGCAGGAGGCGGACAGGCCCGCGTTCTTGCCGGGCAGCCATTCGAGGTTGCCGTGCTTGCCCAGGTGGATCATGGCGTCGGCGCCGAAGCCGCCGTCGGCGGCCGATGCCTGGATCCAGCGGTAGGCGGCCAGGTAGTGGTGCGAGGGCGGCAGGTCCGGGTCGTGGTAGATCGCGATCGGGTTCTCGCCGAAGCCGCGCGGCGGCTGGATGAGGATGAGGAGGTTCCCACGGCGCAGGGCGGCGAGGACGATGTCGCCGTCCGGGTTCGAGGAGCGGTCCACGAACATGTTGCCGGGGGCTTCGCCCCAGTGCTCCTCGACGCTCTCGCGGAGGTCCGCGGGCAGCTCGGCGAACCAGCGCTTGTAGTCGGCCGCCGGGATGCGGACCGGGTTGCGGGCCAGCTGCTCCTCGGTGAGCCAGTCCTGGTCGTGGCCGCCGGCCTCGATCAGGGCGCGGATCAGCTCGTCGCCGTCGCCGGAGACCAGGCCCGGGATGTCGGCGGCGGGGCCGAAGTCGTAACCGGCCGAGATGAGGGTGCGCAGGAGTTCCACCGCGCTGGCCGGGGTGTCCAGGCCGACCGCGTTGCCGATGCGGGAGTGCTTGGTGGGGTACGCGGAGAGGACCAGCGCGATCTTCTTGTCGGCGGCGGCGATGTGCCGCAGGCGGGCGTGGCGGACGGCGATGCCGGCCACGCGGGCGGCGCGTTCGGCGTCGGCGACGTAGGCGGGCAGGCCGTCCTCGTCGATCTCCTTGAAGGAGAACGGGACGGTGATCAGCCGGCCGTCGAACTCGGGCACGGCGACCTGGGTGGCGGCGTCGAGCGGGGACAGGCCCTCGTCGTTCTCCTCCCAGTTGCCGCGCGAGCCCGTCAGGCACAGGGCCTGGAGGATCGGCACGCCGAGACCGGCCAGGGCGCCCGCGTCCCAGGACTCGTCGTCCCCGCCCGCCGAGGCGGTGGCGGGGCGGGTGCCGCCGGCGGCGAGGACGGTGGTGATGACCGCGTCCGCGCCGGACAGGGCCTGGAGGAGTTCCGGCTCGGGCGTGCGCAGGGAGGAGACGTACAGGGGGAGCGGGCGGCCGCCCTTGGCCTCGATGGCGTCGCACAGGGCGTGGACGAAGGCGGTGTTGCCGCTCATCTGGTGGGCGCGGTAGTAGAGCACCGCGACCTGGGGGCCGGTCGCCTCCGTGGCGGGGCGCTCCAGGGGGCCCCAGGTGGGGGAGGCGGCCGGGGGCTCGAAGCCGTGGCCGGTGAGCAGGACCGTGTCGGAGAGGAAGCGGGCCAGCTGGCCGAGGTTGGCCGGGCCGCCGTGCGCGAGGTAGCCGTGCGCCTCGGCGGCGATGCCGATCGGGACCGTGGAGGCCTCCATCAGCTGGGCGTCCGGGGCCTGTTCGCCGGTCAGGACCACCACGGGGCGGGTCTGGCCGGGGGCGAGGAGCACGTCGAGGCCCTCCTGCCAGGCGCGCAGGCCGCCGAGGAGGCGTACGACGACCAGCTCGGCGCCGTCGAGGAGGCCGGGGAGGTCGTCGAGGGGGAGGCGGGAGGGGTTCGCGAACCGGTACGGCACGGGGCCGCCGGCGGTGTTCGCGGCGCGGGCGCTGAGCAGATCGGTGTCGGACGTCGACAGCAGCAGGATCATGCGGCGGCAGGCCTTCCTCGGGGTTTCCGCGCCCCGGGCAGTGAGGACAGCGGGAGTTCCTGACTCACCCGGCGGATCGCTCCGCGGGGCTCACAGTGGCGGGACCGCGCCGGAATCGCACCGGGCTTCCTCCCATGTCGCCGTCCTCGGCGATGACGGGCCGAGTGGTCCGCCGGAAGGTCATCTTAGGTGGCCTTTTCCCTGGCCGGGAGGTGGGGTGGCCCGGTGGGGTGGGTCGGTGGGCTGGGCCGGTGGGGTGGGTCGGTCTCGCGGGCGGGTGGGGTGTGGTGGGGTGCGGTGCGGTGCGGTGCGGTGTGCCGTGGGGGCTCTGCCCTCGGGGCTGCGTCGCAAACGCCGGGCGGGGTGCGGGGGCCGCTGCGCGGAGCCGTCTCCCCGCCCCGCCCTTTCGCCGTCTCTCCGCCAGCTACCGCTGGGAGGTGCCCCCAGGGGCTCCGCCCCGGACCCCGCGTCTCGGACGCCGGCGAGGCCGGATTCCGCCCGGCGGGGTCCGGACGCTCACGGCGGATCCCCTGGTCGGGGTGGCGACGGACACAGGTCGGCAGTGGGGAATCGTGGGTATGCTCGCGGCCATGCCGCCCCAGCCACCTTCCGCCGCATCGCGGGACGAACCCGTCATACGTGACCGCGGTGACGCCTGTCCCGGCGCGCTGCGGCTGCACGCCGCCGACGACGGCTACCTCGCGCGCGTCCGGATCCCCGGCGGGCTGCTCACCACGCGGCAGGCCGTCGCCCTCGGAGACGCCGCCGACCGGTTCGGCGATGGGCACCTGGAGCTCACCTCCCGCGGCAACGTCCAGCTGCGCGGTCTCGCCGAAGGCTGCGGCGGCGGGCTCGCGGAGCTCCTGGACGGAGCCGGGCTGCTGCCCGCGCCCAGCCATGAGCGGGTGCGCAACATCGTGGCCACCCCGGTGGCCGGGCCCCAAGTCGTGGGCTGGGTCCGGGAACTCGACCGGCTGCTGTGCGCCAGCGCCCGGGCGGCGGAGCTGTCCGGCCGGTTCCTGTTCGCCCTCGACGACGGGCGGGGGGACGTGGCCGCCCTCGACCCCGATGTGACCGTGCTGGCACGCGGTCCCGAGGCCGCCCGCGGCCCGGGAAGTTCCACGGATCCGGACGGCGCGGCGGTCCCTGCGGGTCCTGTCGGTCCCAGGGGTTCCGATGGCCTCGACAGCCTTGACGGATTCGGTGGCCGCGACGGCCGCGGTGGCGGCGACGGCCGCGGTGGCCGCGGTGGCCGCGGTGGCCGCGTCGGGCTCAACAGCCCCGGTGGCCCTGACGGCCGCGGTGGCCGCGACAGGCTCAACGGCCCCCACGGCAGGCTCAATGGCCCCGAGGGCCGTGGTGGCCTCGACGGATTCGATGGCTGCGAAGGCCGCGAAGGCCGCGAAGGCCGCGATGGCGGTGGCCGCGGTGGCTTCGATGGCCTCGACGGCCGTGGTGGCCTTGACGGCTTCGGTGGCTGCGAAGGCCTCAATAGCCGCGATGGCGGTGGCCTTGACGGCCGCGGTGGCCCCGACGGCCCCGGTGGCCCGAAGGGGGCCGGCGGATCTGGCGGTTCCGGGGCCGGGGCGGAGGCCGGGGTCGGTAGCGGCGGTGGGCGGCGGGCCCTCGTACGGCTCGGAGCCGGGCGTGGTGCCGTCGAGGTCGCGGCCGTCGATGCCGCACGTGCCGCTCTGTGTGCCGCCGAGTACTTCCTCGATGTCGTCGGTACCGCCGGGACCCGGGCCTGGCGTGTTGCCGAGTTGCCCCCCGAACACGCCTTGGACGAGCGGGAGTTCGTGCGGCGCCTAGCCGACGCAGGGATCGCCGCCCGGCACGTGCCCGAGGTGGCCTGGCCGTACGCCGAGCCGCCCCGGCCCGGGCGCGTGGGCGCGGCCGGGCTGTGCGTGCTGCCCCCGCTCGGGCGGGTCGGCACCGCGCAGTGGCGGGTCCTGGCCGAGGCCACCGACGGCGGCGAGCTGCGCGTCACCCCGTGGCGCAGCCTCGTCCTCCCGCGCGCGGACGCCGACGGCGCCGCACGCATCGAGGCGGCCGGCCTCGTCGTCCGGCCCGAAAGCCCCTGGCGGACCGTCACCGCCTGTACGGGCAAGCCCGGTTGCGCCAAGTCCCTCGCGGACGTACGCGCCGACGCGCGTGCCGTCGTAAGGGAACAGAAGGCCGCCGGGGAACTGCCCGTGCACTGGTCGGGCTGCGCCCGCCGGTGCGGGCATCCGCGCGGCACCGCCTGGGCGGACCTCGTCGCCACCCCCGACGGCTACGAACTCGACGGGCGGCCCGTCCCGCACGCAGACCTGGCGGCCGCCCTCACGGCCGCACGCACCACCCCCACCACAACCGAAGCCGCAGTGAAGAAATGAGCGAGTACACCGTGTTCGAGTACGAGAAGGACGGCGCCGCGATCTACCGCCAGTCCTTTGCCACGATCCGCGCCGAGGCGGACCTCTCCGGGCTGCCCGCCTCGGTCGCCCAGGTCGCGGTGCGCATGATTCACGCCTGCGGCATGACCGACCTCCCCCAGGACCTCGGCTACACCCCCGAGGTCGTCCTGCGCGCCCGCGCCGCGCTGCACGCCGGCGCGCCGGTCCTGTGCGACGTGCAGATGGTCGCCAGCGGCGTCACCCGCAAGCGGCTGCCCGCCGGCAACGAGGTGATCTGCACCCTCTCCGACCCGGCCGTGCCCGCGCTCGCCGCGAAGATGGGCACCACCCGCAGCGCCGCAGCCCTCGAAGTCTGGCGTGACCGGGGCCTGTTGGAGAACTCCGTCATCGCCGTCGGCAACGCCCCGACCGCGCTGTTCCGGCTGCTGGAGATGATCGAGGAGGGCGCCCCGCGCCCCGCCGCCGTCATCGGCGTGCCCGTGGGCTTCATCGGCGCCGCCGAGTCCAAGGACGCCCTCGCCGCCCACCCCTCGGGCCTCGACCACCTGATCGTGCGCGGCCGGCGCGGCGGCAGCGCCATCGCGGCCGCCGCGGTCAACGCGATCGCGAGCGAGGAAGAATGAGCGGCACGGACCACAACACGGCGAAGGGCAAGCTGTACGGGGTCGGGCTCGGGCCCGGCGACCCGTCGTTGATGACCCTGCGGGCCGTCGAGGTGATAGCGCAAGCGGACGTCGTCGCCTACCACAGCGCCCGCCACGGCCGTTCCATCGCCCGCTCGATCGCCGCGAAGCACCTGCGCGCCGACCACGTCGAGGAGCCGCTGGTCTACCCGGTCACCACCGAGACCACCGACCACCCCGGCGGCTACCAGGGCGCGATGGAGGAGTTCTACGAGGCCTCCGCCGCCCGCCTGGCCGCGCACCTGGACGCCGGCCGGACCGTCGCCGTGCTCGCGGAGGGCGACCCGCTCTTCTACGGCTCGTACATGCACATGCACAAGCGGCTCGCCGACCGCTACGAGGCGGAGGTCGTCCCCGGCGTCACCTCGGTGAGCGCCGCCGCCGCCCGCCTCGGCACCCCGCTGGTCGAGGGCGAGGAGGTGCTGACGATCCTGCCCGGCACCCTGCCCGAGGAGGAGCTCACCGCCCGCCTCGCCGCCACCGATTCGGCCGTCGTCATGAAGCTCGGCCGTACCTTCCCCGCCGTGCGGCGGGCGATGGAGGGCAGCGGCCGGCTGGCGGAGGCCCGTTACGTCGAGCGCGCCACGATGGAGGGCGAGCGGACCGGGGTCCTCGCGGACACCGACCCCGACAGCGTCCCGTACTTCGCCGTCGCCGTCGTGCCCAGCCGCATCGGCAACCCGGGCAGCGCGCCGTCCGGGCCCGGCGAGGTCGTCGTCGTCGGCACCGGCCCGGCCGGGCCGCTGTGGCTGACCCCCGAGACGAAGCGGGCGCTGGCCGACGCCGAGGTACTGGTCGGGTACACCACCTACCTGGACCGGGTGCCGGTCAAGCCGGGCCAGGTGCGGCACGGCTCCGACAACAAGGTGGAGTCCGAGCGGGCCGAGTTCGCCCTCGACCTCGCCCGGCGCGGCAAGCGGGTCGCGGTGGTGTCCGGCGGCGACCCCGGGGTCTTCGCCATGGCCACGGCGGTCTTGGAGGTGGCCGGCCAGGCCCCCTACGCGGACGTGCCCGTACGGGTGCTGCCGGGCGTGACGGCGGCCAACGCGGCGGCCGCCGCGGCCGGGGCCCCGCTGGGCCACGACTACGCCACCCTCTCGCTCTCCGACCGGCTCAAGCCGTGGGAGGTCATCGCGGAGCGGCTGCGCGCGGCCGCCGCCGCCGATCTGGTGCTCGCCCTGTACAACCCGGGCTCGCGCAGCCGGACCTGGCAGGTGGCCCAGGCACGGGAACTGCTGCTGGAGCTGCGCGCGCCGCAGACGCCGGTGGTCGTGGCCCGGGACGTGGGCGGCCCGGAGCAGTCGGTGCGGATCGTCACGCTGGCCGAACTGGAGCCGTCCGAGGTGGACATGCGGACGATCCTGCTGATCGGCTCCTCGCAGACGCAGGTGACCGAGCGGCCCGACGGGTCGCGGGTGACGTGGACGCCGCGCCGCTATCCGTGACGGTGGTGCCGTGGCCCGGACCGGGATCCCCCGGACCGGGCCGCGGCCGGACCGGGATCCCCCGGACCGGGCCACGGCCGGACCGTCGTTCCGTCCGGGGCGCGGGACAGGCCGCCGCCCCCGCTCAGCCCGGGCAGCCCGTCAGAGCGTCCGGGCAGCCGTGGACCGTCGCCGGGTCGAGCGTGAGCAGCTGCCACGACACCACCCCGGCCGGCGGCGAGTCCTCCAGGGCGGGGTCGATGTGCGCGTTGAGCGCCGACCCCGCCGGGAGGTTCAGCCGGGTCACCTCCCCGGCGGTGCACGACACGTCGAACGACCGGTCCCCGGAGCCGCCTTCGCGGGACAGCACCAGGGTGACCCGGGAACTCTCCTCGCTGTCACAGGCGATGTCGAAGCGGTACGGGCGCTCCCCGCCGGTCTCCAGGGTCTTCTCCATCCCCGCCTTCAGGAACCCCGTCCCCCGCATGGTCACGCGGGCGCCGGCCGCGACGTCCTTCCCCAGGGTCTCGTCGGCCCGCTGGAGCGCGTCGTCGGGCTCCCAGCCCTGGGGCTCGGGCGCCGCGCCCCCACCGCATCCGGTGACGAGCGCCGACGCGGCGGCGAGGGCCAGGACGAGGGCGAGGGGGTGACGTATCCGCATTCCTCCACCCTAAGGGGCGCGGCCCGCTCCGTCCCCGAGCCAGCGCAGGGCCGCGTCCACCGACTCCGCCCGGGCCGGACCCTCCGGTACCGGCGGACGGCGCACGACCAGCACCGGGATCCCGGCCTCCCGGGCGGCGGTGAGCTTGGGGGCCGTCGCGTCGCCGCCGCTGTCCTTGGTGACCAGGACGTCGATGCGGTGACGGGCCATCAGCTCCCGCTCCTCCTCCAGCCCGAACGGGCCGCGGGCCAGCACGGTCTCCAGGCGGGGCGGCACCGGCCCCTCCGGCGGGTCCACCGAACGCACCAGGAACCAGGTGCCGGTGAGGTGCGCGAAGGCGTGCAGGCCCGTCCGTCCGGTGGTCAGGAAGGCCCGCCCGCCGAGGGACGGCAGCACGGCGGCGGCGCCCGCCAGGTCGTCCGCGAACGTCCAGGCGTCGCCCGGGCCCGGACTCCAGCCCGGCCGCCGCAGCGCCAGCACGGGCACGCCCGTGAGCACCTCCGCCCCGGCCGCGTGGAAGCTCATCCGCTCGGCGAAGGGGTGCGTGGCGTCGACGACGTGCGTGACCCCGTGGGCGGTGATCCAGCGGGCCAGCCCCTCGACCCCGCCGAACCCGCCGATCCGGGTCTCGCCCGGCGGCAGCACCGGCGAGCCGACCCGGCCCGCGAGGGAGTTCGTCACCCGGTACGAGGACGCGTACGCGGGGTCCCGCGCCAGTGCCTCCGCCAGCCGGCGGGCCTCGGTCGTGCCGCCCAGGATCAGGACGTGCCGCGCGGGCTCCCGTACGGTGTGCGGCGGCTCAGCAGACATGCCGGTCGCGCTCGGGGGAGTAGAGGTGGCTGTCGCGGAACTGCTCCGCGCCCAGCGTCCGCCCCACCACGATGACGGCGGTGCGCACCAGTCCCGCCTCCTTCACCTGTCCCGCGATGTCGGCGAGCGTCCCGCGCAGGATCAGCTCGTCGGGGCGGCTGGCCATCGCCACCACCGCCACCGGGCACTCGGCCCCGTAGTGCGGCAGCAGTTCCTCCACGACCCGGTCCACGTAGCGGGTGGCCAGGTGCAGCACCAGCAGGGCGCCGCTGCGGCCGAGCGTGGCCAGGTCCTCGCCGGGCGGCATCGGGGTGGCCTGCTGGGCGATCCGGGTCAGGATCACGGTCTGGCCGACGGTGGGCACGGTCAGCTCCCGCTTGAGGGAGGCCGCCGCCGCCGCGAACGCCGGCACGCCCGGGACGACCTCGTACGGGATGCCCGCCGCGTCCAGGCGCCGCATCTGCTCGGCGACGGCGCTGAAGATGGAGGGGTCGCCCGAGTGCAGCCGCGCCACGTCCAGGCCCGCCTCGTGGGCCCGTACGCACTCGGCGATGATCTCGTCGAGGTTCAGCCGGGAGGTGTCGACCAGCCGGGCCCCCTCGGGGCACTCCTCCAGGAGCTCGCGCGGGACCAGGCTGCCGGCGTAGAGGCAGACCGGGGCGGCGGCGAGGGTGCGGGCGCCGCGTACGGTGATGAGGTCGGCGGCGCCGGGGCCCGCGCCGATGAAGTACACGGTCATGTCATTCTCCTTGGTGCTTCGGCTTCGTCACGGACCACTGGGTGACGGGCATCGCCTGTCGCCAGCCGGTGAAGCCGCCGACCGGCACGGCGTGCGCGACGGACAGCTTCACCAGTTCGCCGCCGAGGCGCCGGTGCTGCCCGGCGAGGACCGCCTCCGACTCCAGCGTCACCGTGTTGACGACCAGCCGGCCGCCGGGCGCGAGCGCCGCCCAGGCGGCGTCGAGCAGGCCCGGCGCGGTGAGCCCGCCGCCGATGAACACGGCGTCGGGGGCGGGCAGTCCCTCCAGGGCCGCCGGGGCCGCGCCGACGACCACGCGCAGGCCCGGGACGCCGAGGGCCGCCGCGTTGCGGGTGATGCGCCCGGCCCGCTCCGGGACGCGTTCGACGGCCACGGCGCGGCAGGAGGGGTGCGTGCGCATCCACTCGATGCCGATCGAGCCGGAGCCGCCGCCGATGTCCCACAGCAGTTCGCCGGGGGCGGGGGCCAGCGCGCAGAGGGTCGCGGCACGGACGTGGCGCTTGGTGAGCTGCCCGTCGTGCTCGTACGCGGCGTCGGGCAGGCCGGGGGTGGCGCCGAGCCGGGGGACCGCCGCGCCGGGATCCCGGCGGCACTCCACGGCGACCACGTTGAGGGGATCGCCGGGCCCGTGCTCCCAGGTGTCCGCGGTGCCCCCGTACACGTCCTCGCGCTCGGAGCCGAGCTGTTCCAGGACCCGCATCCGGCTGGGGCCGAAGCCCCGCTCCCGCAGGAGGGCGGCGATCTCGCCCGGGGTGGCCGCTCCGGCGCTGAGCACCAGCAGCCGCCGCCCCTCGTGCAGTGCGGCCGCCACCCGGGCCACGGGCCGGCCGACGACGGTCACGACCTCGGTGTCCTCCACCGGCCAGCCCAGGCGGGCGCAGGCGTAGGAGACGGAGGAGGGGTGCGGGTGGACGCGGAGCGCGTCGGGGCCCAGCTCCTCGCAGAGCGCGCGGCCGATCCCGTAGAACATCGGGTCCCCGCTTGCCAGTACCGCGATCCGGCGCCCGGCGTGCTCGGCCATCAGCTTCGGCACGGCGGGCCGCAGCGGGCTCGGCCACGCCACCCGCAGCCCGGCGCACTCGCCGGCCGGGAGGAGGTCCAGCTGCCGGGGCCCGCCGATCAGCACCTCGGCGCCGGCCAGCGCGCCCCGGGCGGTGTCGGTGAGCCCGGCCCAGCCGTCGGCGCCGAGACCGACGACGGCCACGGCCATGGGGGGTGCTGCGGAGCTCACTGCGGTACCTCGGCAGGGGGAGAGGGCGAATGCGCGGGACGGACCCGCAGCTTACTGGGGCGCGGCCACGGCCCCCCTGCCAGGGTGACCAGCACCGACGCCCCCGCCGCCCCACGGACGCGACCACCGCGAAGGCACGCCCTGCCACCGCCCGTGAGGGTCCCTCGCGCAGCCGGCCCCGCCCGCCGCGGCGGCATGCCGCACCACCGCCTGGGCGGGCCCCTCGCGCCGTCGCCCCGTCGGCCGTCGGCACGCCCTGCCACCGCCCGTGAGGGTCCCTCGCGCAGCCGGCCCCGCCCGCCGCGGCGGCATGCCCCGCCGAACGCCCCTGCGGGTGCTGCGCACCGGCATGCCCCCGTCCGCCCCCGGCACGCCCCCGTCCGCCCCGGGCGGAACCTGCCCCGGGTACCCGCGCCGCCCCACACTCGGAAGATGGACGACACTCCGGACAACCACCCAGCAGGCTCGGACGACGCCCACGTACGCCCCCGCGCGGCCGGCCCGGCCCGCGGCCCCGACCACCCCCAGGACGACGGAGACGACGGCGGCGGCCACGCCGTGGTCCTCGGGGCCGGGCTCGCCGGGCTGCTGACGGCGCGGGTCCTCGCGGAGCACTTCGCCCGCGTGACCGTCCTCGAACGGGACGAACTCCCCGAGCACGGCCCCGCGTTCCGCCCCGGCGTGCCGCAGTCCCGGCACGCGCACGTCCTGTGGTCGCGCGGCATCGAGGCCATGGAGCGGCTGCTCCCCGGGATCACGGCCGAGCTGACCGGCGCCGGCGCCGCACTCCTCGAATCCCCGCGCGACTTCCTCTGGCTCAGCCCGGCCGACTGGTTCCAGCCCGTCCCCGGAGCCAGGATGCTGGTCGGCAGCCGCGAGCTGCTCGACTGGACGCTGTGCCGGGCCGTGCGCCGGGACCGCCGCATCGAGGTGCTGGGCGGCCGGCTCGTGACCGGGCTCGTCGCCGGCCCGGACGGCCGCTCCGTCACCGGCGTCACCCTGCGCGACCGCGCCCCGCTGGCCGCCCGCCTGGTGGTCGACGCCACCGGCCGCACCTCCCGGACCCCCGCCTGGCTCGCCGCCCTCGGCCACCCGGCCCCCGAGGTCACCCGGTACGACTCCCACCTCGGCTACTCCAGCCGCCTCTACGCCCTCCCCGAAGCTCCGGCCGCCGGGCCGGCGGCCCGGCGCTGGCGCGGGATGTACGTCCAGGGCCGCACCGACCTCCCGCGCGGCGGAGTGCTCGTCCCGCTGGAGGACGGCCGCTGGCTGGCCACCCTCGTCGGCAACGGCGAGCACGCCCCGCCGACGAAGGACCCCGAGTTCCTGGAGTTCACCCGCACCCTGCGCAGCCCCGCCCTCTACGAGGCCGTCCGCGACGCCGAACCGCTCACCGAACCCGCCGGCTTCCGCGCCACCGCCAACGAGTGGCGCCACTACGAGCGGCTGGACCGCTGGCCCGACGGCCTCCTCGTCATCGGTGACGCCGCCTGCCGCTTCAACCCCGTGTACGGGCACGGCATGACCGTGGCCGCCACCGCCGCGCACGCCCTCGGCGAGGCCCTGGCCGGCCTGCCGGCCCGGCGGATCCCCGCCGAGTGCCCCACCCTCCAGCGGCGTACGGCGGCGGCCTCCGCGGTTGCCTGGCAGATCGCCACCAGCGAGGACCTCCGCTACCCCTGGACCGAGGGCCCGCCGCCCGACCGCGCGACCCGGGTCCTCCAGCGCTACATGTCCCGCGTCATGGCCGGCGCGAACTCCGACCCGGCCATCTCGGCCCCCTTCTTCGGCGTCCTGTCCCTGTCCGCCCCGCCGAACACCCTCCTCGCCCCCGGCACGATGCTGCGCGTCCTGTCGAAGTGGCGCCTGCCCACCGCCCCCGACGCCCCGCCCTACCCGCCGCACCACACCCGGTAGCAGGGCAGGGCCGGCGGCCGCGCGGTCCTCAGTCGCGCACGGCCCGCTCGTACAGGGCCCGTATGTCGTCCCCGAAGTAGCTGCTGAACGAGGTGGTCTCGTCCCCGCCCCCGTCCCGCCCGCCGATGACCCCGATCAGAGCGTTCCCGGCGCTGAGGACGGGACCGCCGCTGGTGCCGTTGGGGACGTCCGCGCAGTCGAACCGCAGCTGCGCGGGCCCGTCGGCCACGGCAGTGTTCGCGCAGCCCAGCGGCCGCTCGGTGTCGTTCGGGTACCCCACCAGCCGGGCCGGCACCGGCAGTTGCTGGCCGAAGCGGACGGGGTGCGCCCCCGTGACGTCCTCCAGCCGCTGCCCCGGGTGCCCGGCGCGGCGCACCCGTATGAAGGCCACGTCGACGTCCGGGTCGGAGTCGCGCACCCACCGCGGGTCCACGTCGATCCGCGTGGGCACCCACACCCCGTAGGGCGCCTTGCCCTCCTCGTACCCGGGCACGAAGGCCAGGTTGTTGCGGAACCCGCCCGCGTACACGCAGTGCGCCGCGGTGACGACGAGGTCCCCGGCGGCGGAGTGCACCACGCTCCCCGAGCAGTGGTGGTCGTCGTCCCAGTCCAGGCCGGGCGAGAACAGCGCTCCGACGGCGGGCTCGGCCGGCACCTCCCGGGCCTCCAGCGGCTCGGACGCCTTCCAGTCGCCGTCCGCGAAGCCCCGTACCGGCGGCTGGGCCTCCGGGGCCCCCTCGGTCAGCTTCTCCAGCGCCGCGGCGGCGGACTCGTCGGCGAGCGCGGCGTCCTGCACGTACCGCCCCTGCTCACCGTCCCCGCGGGCGACGGTCCCCATCCGGCCCATGCCGAAGGCCACCCCGGCGGCCACCAGGGCGCAGCACACGCCCGCCAGCACGCAGACCCGTACGGCCCTGCCCGTCATCGCGCCACTCCCGCCGCCGAGGATCACCCGTCAACACCCCGGAACGGCCGGCCGCCCCCAGGGGTTCCCGGCCGGAATGTGCCCCTCCTCACAACCCTCCTCACGGCCCGTCCCCGGCCCGCCATCCCCAGTCCTTCCCCTCTTCACCCAACTCCCCTACGCTCCAGGCGCCTTACCACTCGGTAACCCAGGGGAGCCGCACACCCATGTCCATCCGCACCCGCCTGCGCGCGGCAGCCGCACTGCTGACCGCTGCCCTCGCGACCGTCGCCGTATCCGCCACCCCGGCAGCCTCCGCCCCCACGGGCGCCTCCGCGACCGGCGACCTCCGGTACTCCGCGTCCACCGGCGTGGGAGTCCACAACGCCTACGAGAAGGCCAAGTACCCCTACCTCGCGGACGCCCTGGACTCGGGCGCGGCCATGCTGGAGCTGGACGTCTGGACCAACTTCTTCGGCAGCTCCTGGCGCGTCTCCCACGACAACCCCTTCGGCAACGACAACAACTGCGAGAACGCCGCCACCCCCGCCCAGCTGCGCACGAAGTCCCGCGACCAGAACCTTGCGGGCTGCCTCTCCGACATCCGCAGCTGGCACGACGCCCACCCCGGCCACCGCCCGGTCGTCCTCAAGCTGGAGCTCAAGGACGGTTTCGCCGCGAACCTGGGCCGGGGCCCGGCCGCGCTCGACTCCCTCCTCACCTCGAAGCTGGGCGACGCCCTCTACACCCCCGGCCGGCTGGCCGCCGGCTACCCCGACCTGGATACGGCGGCCCGCGCCGACGCCTGGCCGACCCGGGTGCAGATGGCGGGCAAGTTCCTGGTCGAGCTGATCCCGGGCACCCTGGAGGAGGGCAACAGCGCGGACAGGCTCTGGACGGACCGCGAGTACGCCGAGTACCTGCGCGACCACCTCTCCACGGCCGCCGCCTTCCCGGCGGTCCACCGCGCCGAGGCGGGCGACCCCCGGAGCCGCTACGCGGACCCGGCCCTGCGCCCCTGGTTCGTCGTCTTCGACGGCGACGCGTCCGCCTACGCCTCGGGCACGATCGACACCGCCTGGTACGACCGCAACCACTACCTCCTGATCGCCACGGACGCCCAGAACGTCTCCCCGGCGATCGACGCGGTCCACCCCACGGAGGCCCAGGCCCGCGACCGGGTGGCGCTGATGGCGGGCCACCACGCCTCGATCACCTCCGCGGACTGGTACCCCCTGCCCTCGGTCCTCGCCACGGTCCTGCCCCGCGGCTGACCCGCACAGCGGAAGACGAGCGCCCCGCCGGGCGGTCCCGGCGGGGCGCTCGCGCGTGCGCGCCCGGGGTCAGGGGGCGGACGGGGAGAGCTGGAGGGTGGTGGTCGTGGCGGATTCGCGCAGGACCTGGAGGCGGGTGCCGGTGTCCGGGACCTTGACGCCCACCTGGGGCAGGTCCGCGTTCCAGTAGGAGGTGCGGTGGTCGTCGAAGACGGCGACGCCCGGGCGGGAGGGGACGGTCAGGGTGCTGCCGGTCTTGTGGAAGGTGACGCGGTCGGCGGGGCGGGTGGAGAAGGTCGCGTCGAAGGTCTGGGCCCGGGCGTTGGCCAAGGTTCCGTCGGGGTAGCGGAGGGCGTCCGGGCGGGCGTCGACCGGGAGGATCAGGCCCGAACCCGGATGCGCCTTCGTGGTGTTGTCGCTGTAGGCGGTGTCCCAGAGCCAGAGCAGCACGCCCTGCTGGTAGGGGTAGAACTCGACCCGGTTGTCCGTGGAGGTGAAGTTGTACGGACCGGTGCGCAGGTAGGAGCCGTAGCCCGTGTAGCGGCGGTTCTCCGCGAAGTAGGCGCGCGGGTGGGACTCCGTGCCCGTGCGGCCCTCGGTGCGGGACCACTTGCGGGCCGTCCAGTCGCCGGTTCCGTTCTCGGCACCGTCGGTGAAGAGGGTGCGGCCGTCGGCGTCCGAGGTGATGCGCAGGTCGTCGAAGGTGACGCCGCGGCCGTGGGTGTTGCCGTCCGAGGTGGCGTGGAAGCGGATCCGGGTGGTGGCGGCCGGGAGCGGGACCTTGAGTTCGGTCCAGCCGGCCGAGGAGCCGGAGACCCCCTTCGCGGGGATGGCCGTCCCGTTCACCGTGCCGGGCAGCGGGGTCCAGGTGGCGCCGTCGTCGGAGGAGCCTTCGACCGTGAGGAAGTCGAAGTCCTGCTCCGTGTCGTACCAGAGGCGGGCTCCGAGGGTCGCCGGCCCGGCGGAGAGGCCGACGGTGCGGGTGAGGGTGTTGTCCATGAAGTCACCGGTGCCGCTCCACCACTGGCTCGCGCCCTCGTACGGGTCGGTGAGCTCGGTGCGGGTGGTGGAGGGCGGGAGGTGGACCAGGAGGGCCTGGGGGTCCTGGGTGTTGTAGCCCGAGACGCCCAGGGTGGCGCGGGTCCTGCGGCCCGCGTCGGCCTCCGTGTAGTCCAGCCAGCCCAGCTGGAGCTTGCTCCACGGGTCCAGGTCGCCGGGGAACTGCCCCGTGGTGTTGGGGCCCTTGCCCAGGTAGGAGGCCGAGGACATCAGGGACCAGAAGTTGACGGCGTTGTCCCCGTCCGAGCTGTACAGGTCGGGCAGGCCCAGGTCGTGGCCGAACTCGTGGGAGAAGAGGCCCGCGCCGCTGTTCTCGCCGCCGGTGAGGTAGTCGCCGGCCCAGATGCCGGAGTCGCCGACCGGGGTGCCGCCCGCCTTGTTGCCGGCCGGGCCCGCGGTGCCGGCCTGGTCCCAGTAGGCGAACCAGCGGTGGGCCCAGATGGCGTCCTTGCCCTGGTCGCCGCCGCCCCAGGTCTGGTCCTTGCCCGCGTGGACGATCACCAGGTGGTCGAGGTAGCCGTCGGGCTCGTTGAAGTTGCCGTCGTGGTCGGCGTCGTAGCGGTCCCACACGTCGTACGGGGCGAGCTCGGCCTTGATCTCCTCCGGCGTACGGCCCTTGGCGAGTTCGGAGTCGTACCAGGCCTTGGTGGCGTCGCGCACCAGGTCCCAGTTGGTGCGGCACTGGCCGGACTCGGTGCACTTGTCCGTGCCGTAACGGGCCTCGTTGTAGGGGAGCTTGACCCAGTCGGTGATCGTGCCGTCGAGGTCGTAGCGGCCGGAGGACTGGAGGTTGTAGTAGGCCCGCATCGAGGCCGCGCCCGGGTCGGCGGAGAAGAACTGCTGCCGGTAGAAGTCCCGGTCGAAGTCCTTGCGCCAGAGGGTGTGGTTGTCGTCCTTGGGCGGCTTGGCGATGGTGTTGTGCACGGGGCCGGGGGTGCCGCCGAAGCGGGGGTCCGTCTCGTCGCCGAACTCGGCGAGGATGACGAACACCTTGTCCTTGCGCTCCTGCGAGAGCTCGACGTACTGGTCGCCGATCCTGGCGGTACGGGGGGCCGGGCCGGCCCGGCGCGATCCGCCTGCGCCGCCGCTCGCCGCGACGCCCTCCATGGCCTGGCGGCGCAGGGCCTGGCGCTGGAGTTCGAGGGGCGCGGGCGGCGGGGCGGCCTCCTGTCCGGCCTGCGGGGCGGCGGGGGCCGGCGGGGGCGGGGCGGCCGCCTGGGCGGGGGTGGCGAGGAAGGCGAGAGCGGTGAGTGATATCGCCGCTCCCGCCGCGGCAAGTCTGCGCAACGGGGGTGACCTTTCCGGGAGTTGGGGCGCAGGTAATATTTCACATGTCACAGGTGACGGCTAGAGGGCGTGAGGCGAGGGGCCGGGGCCCGTGGGGCGCCGCGCGGGGCGAGGTCCCCTGCCCGCCCTTCCTCCGTGCCCAGGGGCTCCACCCCTGCCCCCAAAATCCGGCGCCGCCGGCGTTCGAGGCGCTGGGGGTCTGGGGGTGGAGCCCGGGAACGGGGTCCGGGGGAGAAACGGCGAAAGGGCGGGACCGGGAGACGGCTCCGCGCAGCGGTACGCCCGCGCGGGAGCCCGGCGGTGCCGTTTCCCCGGGGGCGCGGCCTCGTTGAGGCGAGCGGAGGCCGCAGCCGGTGCGGCCCGACGCAGCCGACCGCACAGGGGGCCCGCGCATGCTCAGCCAACGCCACCGCGACCGCCGGAGGCGGCCCCACGCCCCGTACGGGCCGGACCGGGACGGCCTCGGCGCCGGCCGTGACCGTGAACGCCGTCGATATCCGGCCCGGGACCCTCTCGGTGTCCGCCCCGGCCGGCCCTGCGACGCCCCGCCGGAGGCGTCGTGAGCGGCCCGGACGGCCGGGAGGGCCCGGAGGGCGTGGCCCCGCTCCCCGCGCAGGGGTACGCGACCCTCACCTTCGAGGCGCCGGCGGAGCGCCCCGGCATCGGGGCCGCCGCCCCCGACCGCACGCCCCCCGGCGGCTGGCACCTGCCCTGGGACCGGCTCGGCACCGCCGAAGCCGCTCGCGTGCTCGGGCAACTCCGCGCAGGGCAGTACGAGTTCCACACCTCGGGCGTCACCGGTGAGCCCGTCCGACGGGTCCTGTCCGGCGAACTGCTCGCGGCCGACGCCGCGCACGCCGCCCGCCTGCTGGCCCCGTACGCCCCCGGGGCCGTCGTCAGCTTCGTCCCGCCCCGGCACGCCTTCGGGGCCTCCGCCACGATGATGCTGCCCGCCCTCACCGGGCTGCCGGTGTGGTTCTGGCCCGCCGACGACTGCCCGCCCCCGCCCGTCGCCGCCCGGCGGATCGCCGTCGTCGCCATCCCGCGGACCTTCCGGGCCCTGGCCCGCCACCCGCGCTGGACGGCCTCCTTCGAACACCTCGTCCTCCTCCACGGCTCCGCCGAACTCCCGCCCGAGGCACGCCGGTTCCGGGACGACCCACGCATCGACCTGATCGAGCTGCTGGGCTCCACCGAGACCGGTGCCGTCGCGCACCGCAGCGGCTGGGACCCGCAGGGGGCGTGGACCCTCCTGGACGACGTCGCCTTCGCCGCCCCGGCCGTCGGCGCAGAGGGCCCGCTCACCGTCACCGGCCCCCGCCTCGCGGCCCTCCCCGACGGAGGCCGCCCAGCGCACCACGAGATGGACGACCTCGTGCACCGCCTCGGCGACCGGCTCTTCCTGCGCCGCGGCCGCCGCGCCCACCTGCTCAAGGCCAACGGGATCCGGCACGACCTGGGCGCCATCGCCGCCCGGCTGGCCGCCGCACTCCCCGGGGCGGACGTGGCCTGCGTGCGCACCCCCGGACCGCGGGGCGGCGAGGCGTACGACATCCTCGTCGCCGGGGGAGGCCCCCTGACCGCGGAGGGCGTACGCGCCGCCGCCCGCGGCCTCGGCGCCGAACCCCGACGGGTCCACCTCGTCGACCACATCCCGCGCGGCCCCCTCGGCAAACCGCTGGCCGTCCCCCCACAACCCCCCGCATGACCCTCCCCGCACCATCCGCGGCCTGAACTCCGCGTTCGCCACCCCCCGTTCGCCGCACGGCGCTATCGTGCCGGGCGGGGGCAGACGCGCCGGCAGACGAGGGGGCGGTAAAGGCGATGCGGTTTCTGTTCGTTCACGGCACGGGCGTACGGCGCGACCGGCACGACACCCTCTTCGCGCTGGTGCGCGAGCGGCTCACCGGCCGCTTCCCCGGCGCGGCCGTCGACTCCTGCTTCTGGGGCGAGCGCTTCGGAGCCGCCCTCGGCTCCGGCGGCCGCTCCGTCCCCGGACTGCGCGCCGCCGCAGCCGGCGGCGCGGACGCGGCCGACACCGAGACCGCCGAGTGGGGGCTGCTGCTCGCCGACCCCCTGTGCGAGCTCCGGGTGCTGGCGGAGGCCGGCTGGGACGCCGGCGGGCCCGGGGCCGACGCCGGGGACGACCCCTTCGCCATGCCCGGCGTCCAGCCCGCCGGAACCCGCGTCCTGGACCTGCTGCACCGCTTCGCCGAAGCCCCCTACGGCCCGCGCGGCGAAGGCAGCGAGCTCCGCGCCCTGCTGGACGGCACCGGCCTCGCCCCCGGGTTCCGCCCCGCGCTGCGGGCCGCCGCCGGCTCCGCCGAGGCCGCCCGCGCCGGGGCCCGTGCCACCGCCGAGCCGCAGGCCCGCGAGCTGGCCACCGCCCTCGCCCGGTCCGTCACCGCCGGAGCCCTCGCCACCGCCGGGACCGACGCCGACTGCACCGCCGCCGAACGCGACCGGCTCGTCGAACTGCTGACCGCCCGCCTCGGCGGCGGCGCCCGGGTCCCCGGCGCCCGCGCGGCCGCCTTCCTCGGCCGGCTCGCCCTGCGCGTCTCCACCCAGCCGCTGCTCAACGCCTGGCGCGGCTCCCTCACGGCCGGCGCCACCCCCGCCCTCGGCGACATCCTGCGCTACCAGGCCCGCGGCACCGAACTGCGCTCGTTCCTGCACGCCAGGATCACCGCCGAACCGGGCCCGACCGTACTCATCGGCCACAGCCTCGGCGGCATCGCCCTGGTCGACCTGCTCGCCCTGGAGGCCGCCACCGGCGGGCCCGTGCCCGGCGCCGAACTGCTGGTCACCGTGGGCTCGCAGGCCCCGTACCTGTACGAACTCGGCGCCCTCACCGCCCTCCCGCCCGGCAGCGCCCTCCCGTACGGCTTCCCGCGCTGGCTCAACGTGTACGACCGCCAGGACGTCCTCTCCTACGTCGCCGGACCCGTCTTCCCCGGCGACCCCCGCGTCACCGACCACGAGATCCGCAGCCGCCAGCCGTTCCCGGCCTCCCACAGCGCCTACTGGAAACAGCGGTCCCTCTACGAGCGCATCGAACGGGCGGTGGCCGAAGCGGGCATCGGGTGACCCACCCCGGACTCCGGCCGGACACGGACCTCGAACTCCCGTCCGGCCCACCGTACTTGCCCGCCGCCCTGGCGCCCCGGCGCACCTTCGCCCTCGTCGCAGGGGTCGAGCGGTACGGGATCAGCCACCACTGGAACCTGCGCGGACCCGCCCGCGACGCCCTGCGCTTCGCCCGCTGGCTCACCGGCCCCGGCCAGGTTCCGGCGGCGAACGTACGGCTGCTGCTCTCCCCGCTCGACGACCCCGGCCGGCTCGACTGGACGGCCTCCCCGGGCCTGGCCGAGCTGAGGACGGCGTACCGGCCCGCCACCGAGGCGAACGTCAAGTCGGCCCTGCTCGAAGAACTCCCGCAGTGCGACGGCGACCTGCTGTGGATCTTCTGGGCCGGCCACGGCTACCTCGGACGCGACGGGGAGCTGATGCTGCCCTGCGCCGACGCCGGACCCGGCCAGATCCGCCACCTCAACCTCGACTCCGCGCTGCGCTGGTGGAAGACCGACCTGGTCAAGCACCGCCGGTTCCCGCTCCAGGCCGCGCTGGTGGACGCCTGCCGGGTCGACGCGCCCCGCGACAGCCGGTGGAACTTCGGCAGCACCGACTACGGCGGCGGCGCGACCGTCCCCGGCCGGCGGCAGTTCCGCCTCTACGCCTCCCGCGAGGGCGAAGCCGCGCAGAACGACGCCGAACGCGGCGCCGGCCGGTTCACCGAGGCCCTCCTCGCGGAACTCGGCGACCGGTCCGTGCGCGAGGGCGTCACCGGCCTCCCGGAAGCCGCCCGCCGCATCCACCGCACCTTCCAGGAACTGCGCGAACGCGGCGAAGGCTGGCAGCTGCCCCAGTTCCTCGTCGACCGGGACTGGGACGCCGGCTCCTTCCTCGACGACGGCCTCTACGGCCCCGCCCTGCCGCGGGCCGCCCGCCTCGACCAGGCAGGCTGGGACGGACTCGGCGAGCTGTTCGAGGGCCGCGCCCTGCCGCGCTGCGCCTACGAGGCCTACGCGTGGGCGTTCAAGGAAGCAGGCTGCGCCGCCCCCGTCCACCACGGGCTGCCCGCCGACAGCCTCCTCGACGTGGCCGCCGACCTCGACGAACGGCAGGGCGGCCGCGGCGGCATGCCCCTGGCCGTGCCCTTCGTCCACTACCTCGCCGACCGGGCCGCCCGTCCCGCCGGCGCCGCGGGCGGCCTCGGCGACCCGGTCTGGGCCGCCCGGCTCGCCCTGTGGGTCCGCGCCGCCCGCCGGCGCCTCTCCCTGCCCGTGCTGCGTCCGCCGCCCGGCCCCGCCCGGCAGGCCGTGCTGCACGTCCGGCTGGAGTCCCCGCCGGGCGGCGAGGACGGCCTGCTCGCCCGGATGTGGCTGCGCGGCGAACACACCCGCCACATATGGGAGTCGGAGGGCAGCCCGGTGCCGGCGGCCGTCGTGCGCGCCGAACTGCTGCGCCAGCTCGCCCTGTTCGGCGCCGAGCCGAAGGAGGCTGACGGCACCGGACAGGCCTCGGAGGGCATCGGGCGGATCGAGTTCCACGTGCCGTACGAGATGCTGGAGACGGCTTTCGACCAGTGGCCCGTCCCCCGCGGACCCGGCGGCCGCACCCGCCCCCTCGGCATGCTCTACGAGGTGGTGGTGCGCTGTCCGCAGGAACGGGAGGACACCCGCACCGAATGGCGGGCCAAATGGCGCTGGATGCACGCCCAGGGAGGCCGCCACCCGGACACCGTACGGGTGGTGGAGGACCCGGAGGTCACCGACGCCCTCGGGGTGCAGCTGGGCGCCCGCACCGCGCCCGCCTGCGTCCTCGGGCACGCCTCGGCGGCCCGGACGGAGGCCCTGCTGGAGGCGGTCCTCGAAGGGGGCGTCCCGGCCGCCGTCTGGCAGCGCGGCGGCGGCGCGCCCGCCGGGGGCCTGCCCGCCCGCCTCTCCCCGGAGGCCCTGCCCGGCGCACCGGCGGTGCTCGGCCTGCCCGCCCGCGTGCGCGAAGCGCGCCGGGCGGCCGCCGGGGGAGCGGCCGAAGGGGCAGACCGGCTGGTGCTGTTGTGGGACGATCCCGACGACACGATCGACCTCCGCTCCCTGCTGTGACCCCGTATCCGAGCGAAGCACCCGAAGCACTCGAAGCACTCGAAGCACCCGAAGCACCCGAAGTATCCGGACCACACGCACGATCCGAACGGCCCGACCGACCGCACGACTTCACGACGACTTCACGCGACGATGACGATGGAGGCAGAGGCAGTGGCGAAGGACTGGTGGCTGTACCAGGGCACGGGCCGGGGCGAGGACCGGCGCGCCCGCCTGGAGGCCGGATCGCCGCCGCCCTGGCGGGACTTCACCGGCCGCCCCGACCCGGACTACCGGCCGCCCGGCTGCACCGGGGAGGCCTGGGAGCGCACCCGGCGGCGCGGCGAGGGGTACGTCCCCGACGAACCCGAGAAGGACGTCGTCAACACCGCCCTCCACCTGCGCCGGCCCCTGCTCGTCACCGGCAAGCCCGGCGTCGGCAAGTCCACCCTCGCCTACAGCATCGCCGCCGACCTCGCCCTGGGCCCCGTCCTGCACTGGCCGATCACCAGCCGCACCGTCCTGCGGGACGGCCTCTACCTCTACGACGCCATCGGCCGGCTCCAGGAAGCCGGACTGGAACAGGTCCGCCTCCCCGGCGCCCCGGCCGCCACCGGACCGGCCGTCCCCGCCCCCTCCGTCGCCCGCTACCTGCGCCTCGGCCCGCTCGGCACCGCCCTGCTGCCCCAGCCCAGGCCCCGCGTCCTGCTCATCGACGAGATCGACAAGAGCGACATCGACCTGCCCGGCGACCTCCTCACCGTCTTCGAGGACGGCGGGTTCGTCATCCCCGAACTCGCCCGCCTCGCCAAGGAGGAGCCGACCGTCGCCATCGGCACCGACGACGACCCCGACGCGGGCGTCGCCGTCACCCAGGGCCGCGTGCAGTGCAGCTACTTCCCCGTCGTCGTCCTCACCAGCAACGGCGAACGCGACTTCCCGCCCGCCTTCCTGCGCCGCTGCGTCCGCCTCCACCTCGACGCCCCCGGCCCCGAGAAGCTCGCCCGGATCGTGCGCGGACGGCTCGGCGTCGACATCACCGCGGCGGACGGCGCCGAGTACCAGGACCTCGTCCGCAGCTTCCTCGAACGGGCCGACGACGGCGACCTCGCCACCGACCAGCTCCTCAACGCCATCCAACTGCGCCTCGCCGGTGCCTGGTCGGCCCCCGGCGACCGCGACCGCTTCCTCGCCACCGTCATGCAGCACCTGACCGGGCCCACCGCGTGATCGAGAAGCTCCTCGCCGCCTTCGGCGAAGGCGCCGAGGCCGGAGCCGCCCCGCGCACCGCCATCGGGGCGGAGGAGATCGCCGACATCCTGTGGCTGGCCGCCCGCGTCGACCCCGCCGCCGCGGACGCCCGCACGCCCGCCCCGGCCGCCGACGGCGCCGAAGCCTGCGCACCGCCGCCCGACCCGCCCGACCCCCCGGCCGGACCCGCCCCCGCACCGGGCGCCGGCACGGACCAGCTCTTCCCCGCCACCACCCGCCCCGGCCCGCCCGACGGCCGCGCCGACGGGGCGTCCGGCCGGCGCGGCGTACCCCTGCGCCTGCCGCGCACCGCCTCCCTCGACGACCCGCTCGGCCTCATGCGCTCCCTGCGGCCCGTCGGACGCCGCTCCATCGGCGGCCCCGGCGAGGAACTCGACGAACAGCTCACCGTCGAGCGCAGCATCGAGGCCATGGTCCCCACCCCGGTGCTGCGCCCCGCCGAGAGCCGCTGGCTGGACCTGGCCCTGGTCGTCGACGCCCACCACTCGATGCTGCTGTGGGCCGACCTCGTCGCCGAACTGCGCGGGGTCCTCACCCGCAGCGGGGTCTTCCGCGACGTACGCACCTGGCAGCTCACCGGCACCGGCCGCGGCGGCACCCCCCAGCTCGCCCGGGGCCCCGGCGGACCGCCCCGCAACCCCCTCGAACTCGCCGACCCGGCCGGCCGGCGGCTGATCCTCGTCCTCTCCGACACCGTGGCGGGCGGCTGGCAGGAGGCCCCGCTGCGCGCCGTCCTGCGCCACTGGAGCAGCCACAACGCCGTGGCCGTGCTCAACGTCCTGCCCGAACGGCTGTGGACCCGGGGCGCCGTAGCGCCCGTGCCCTTCGCCGTCCGCTCCGAGCGGCCCGCCGCGGCCACCCGCTCCTGGCAGCGGGTGCCGGCCGCCCGGCGGGCGCGCGGCGGCGGGCCGGTGGTCCCGGTCGTCGGCCTCGCCTCCGGGAGCCTGGCCCGCCTCGTCCGCGTGGTGTCCGGCGACGGGCGCTGGCGCCGCCTGGCCTGCCTGCGGCTCGACGCGGGCGCCTCCGTGACGCCGCCGGTGCCGGGGCCGGCGCGCCCGGCGGCCGACCCGCTGGAGCTGGTGGAACGCTTCCGGGCCGGCGCCTCCCCGACCGCGCAGCAACTCGCCGCGCACCTGGCCGCCGTACCGCTGACGCTGCCCGTGATGACCCTGGTCCGCCGCTCCCTGCTGCGCGGCTCCGAGCACGGCCACCTGGCCGAGGTGGCCCTGGGCGGGCTGTTCGCCCCGTGGCGGGGGCAACAGCGGCCCGAGGAGGCGGAGTTCGAGTTCCTTCCGGGGGTGCGGGAGGTGCTGCTGGGCTCCCAGCTGCGCGGGGACGTGGCGGAGGTCCGGGAACTGGTACGCCGCAGGGTGTGGGAGTACATGTCCCGCAACCGGGGCACGGGCCCCGACTTCTCGGCGACCCGGGTCACGACGGGGACGGAGGGCCGGCGGCTGGTCCCGGAGGGGGCTCTGCCGTTCGCGGAACGCGGGCCGGTGGGGGAACGCGGGCCGGGCACGGACCGGGAGGTGGGCGAACGCCGCGGGCCGGGCGCGGGCCGGGAGCCGGGCGAACGCCGGGGGACGGGCGCGGGCCGGGAGCCGGGCGCGGCCGCCGCCGTGGCGGACCCGGGGCCCGGCGGCCGGGTGGTCCGGGTCGGCTTCGACCCGCTGAGGGAGCCCGGTGAGGTCGGGATCCTGCTCGCGCCGCGGCTGGTGCTCACGGTGGGGCAGGCGGCGGGGCCGGGGGAGACCGTGTGGGTCAGGGCGGGCGGCCGGGAGTTCGCCTGCCGGCCGGTGTGGTGGGACGACGCGAGCCCGCCCGTACTGCTGCTGGAGAGCGAGGGGGACCTGACGGACCCGGCGGGGTTCGTCCCGCAGCCCTGGGGGACGGCCCCCGCCGGCGCCGCGGCGCGCGTCCGCGTCGACGGGGCCACGGAGGCGGGGCAGCCGGCCGCGCTGACCGCGACCCTGGTCCGCGACGGCGGAGCGGCCAACGGGGAACTGGTCCTGCCCTCCCCGGACCCGGAGACCTGGACCCACTTCGTCGGAGCCCCGGTGTCCCACGAGGGCCGGCTGCTCGGAGTGGTGCACACCGTGTACCGCGACCGCCTGGTGTTCCTGACGGCCGCCGCCCTGCTGGAGCAGCCCGCCTTCCGCGCGGCGCTGGACGGCCACCCGGCCGCGGTCCCCCACCTCGGGGGGGACGAGGGCGGTCCGCAGGTGACCGTGGACGTACGGGTGGGCCAGGGGGCGGTGCCCCGCGGCAGCTCGGCGGGCGCGGAGCTGCGCGACCTGATGGCCCGGCTGATGACGGATGCCCAGGTCCGGGGGACACCGGTCGGCGGAGAGGGTTCGAGGACCCTGCACGTGGTCCTGAACGCGCCCGGCGCCCTGGGCCGCGCGGGGCGGCTGCTGGCGGCACTGCCGGCGACGCTGGCCCGGTACGGGGACGGACCCGGGCAGGGTGTCCAGCCGCCGCTCGCCATGGTGCTGGGGACCGGCGACCCGCAGCATCCGCTGCGGGAACCGGAACGGCTGATCGAGCACGACCTGATCGGGGAGCGGTTACGGAGCGCCCGGCGGGGGCGGACCGGGCGGCTCCTGCTCGTCCTCTCCCAGCGTTTGTACGAGGAACTCGGCGCACTGCTCGGCCCGACCGCGCTCAGCGTGCTCACCCCGCTCGGGGACGGTGCCGGGGCCTGGGTGTACGAGGGCGGCCCCCGGCAACTGGCGGAACTGCTGACGGAGGCCGACGAGTCCGCGCGCGGCACGGCGGTCACCTGGCACCGGTGCCGCGCCGGTGCCTCGGACACCGACCCGCTGGGCTGCCCGGGCAGCCGGCTGCTGGAGCGCCACGCCTGCCTGGCGCACCTGCCGCCCGGGGAACAGGAAGCGGTGCTGAGCTCCCTCGGCCCGGGCTCGTCGGTCGATTTCAGGGGGATCCCCCTCACCCAGGGCCTGTTGCGCCGTGTCCTCGACGCGGTACGGGAGCCGGGGACGGGACAGATCACGCTCGGCGCGGCGGCCTTCGCACAGGCGCGCTTCGTGGACGGCTGGGAGGAGGAGGGGGTGGTGTTCACCGGAGCGGCCGACTTCTCGGACGCCTCCTTCGCCGGCCCGGTGGACTTCTCGGGGGCGGTGTTCCGCGCGGACGCCTCCTTCGACCGGGCCGTCTTCGAAGACACCGTGGGGTTCCCGCACAGCAGGTTCGAGGGCCGGGCCGGCTTCCGCCGGGCGGTCTTCCGGCGGGGTGCGCACTTCACGCAGGTCACCTGGAAGGGCGATGTCTGCTTCCAGAGTGCTCTGATGGGGGACTTCCACCGGCTGCGGCGGGTGACCGTGGAGGGGGAGGCCGACTTCCGCCACGTGCGGTACGAGGGCTCGATGCTGCTGGAGGACTCCACCCTGGCCGGGCCGGTGAGTTTCGAGTCCGCCGTGTGGCGGGGCTCGCTGTCGGTGGCCGATACGCGCTTCATGTCGACGGCGGTCTTCGACCTCGCGCGGTGTGAGGGGATCGCCCTGCTCCGGGCCGGCCGTTTCAACGGCCCGGCCCGCTTCGCCTCCACCGTCTTCGAGGGGGCGGCGAGTTTCTCCATGGGGGCGTTCGAGGAGGCCGCGGTCTTCACCGGGGCCGCCTTCAACGGGCGCGCCTCGTTCGCGAGCACCGTCTGCGCCGGCGGTGTCTCCTTCGACCGTACGGTCTTCTCCGGCTCGCTCACGTGGCGCGACATGACGGTCGAGAACGGGCCGAGCAGCTTCGCCGACGCGCGGTTCCTGGGGCCGGTGAGCTTCCTGCGCACCGAGTTCGTGACCGGCACGGGTTTCGACGGCGCGGCCTTCGACGGCACCGTCACCCTCGCGGACACCACCTTCCGTGCCGGTCTGACCTTCGACGGCACGGCCTTCAACGCCCGGACCGAGTTCACCGGCGTCAAGTTCCCCGGGTCCCTGCCCCTTCCCGGCGACTGGACCGCGAGAAGGTCCGACGCGGGCCTGTGGTACATCACTTCACCGCACCCCGCCGCCTCCCTCCCGGAAGACGCCGCCCCCGACGACGCGTGACGTATCCAGCGTCCAGCGTCCTGCGTCCTGCGTCCGGATCCTGCATCCTGGGGCGACAACCTCCCCACCCGCCACAGGAGTTCGCCCATGTCCTCCCCGCGCCACATCCCCTTCACCCGCCTGCACAACTTCCGCGACCTCGGCGGCTACCGCTGCGCCGACGGCCGGACCACCGCCTGGGGCGTCCTCTACCGCGCCGACTCCCTGGGCAAGCTCGACCCGGCCGGCGCCGACTGGGAGCGCTTCCTCGGCCTGGGCATCCGTACCGTCATCGACCTCCGCTACCCCTGGGAGATCGAGGCCAAGGGCCGGATACCGCAGGCCGAGCGCTTCACCTACGCCAACCTCAGCATCGAGCACCGCCCGTACGACCAGGCCGCCATCGACCCCGCCCTCGACCCCTGGCGCTACCTCGCCGACCGCTTCGCCGAAGTCGCCGAGGACGGGGTCGAGGAGATCCGCCGGGCCATCGGTCTCATCGCCGACGGACCCGGACCCGCCGTCTTCCACTGCACCTCCGGCAAGGACCGCACCGGCCTCATCGCCGCCCTCGTCCTGACTCTCCTCGGCGCTCCCGAGGAGGAGATCCTCGCCGACTTCGCCCTCACCGAGCTCGCCACCGCCCGCCTGACCGCCGACTGGCACGCCGCCAACCCGGGCCGCACCCTGCTCTGGCCCTCGTACGGGCGCGCTCCGGCCACCGTCATGGCCCTGGTCCTCGCCGACCTGACGGATCGTTACGGCTCCCCGTCCGCCTACCTCACCGACACCGTCGGCATCACCCCGGACACCGTCGGCCGGCTGCGTGAACGCCTCCTCGTCTGAGGACGCGAAAACCCGGTGCGCCCGGCGGCGCGCGCTGCCTACACTCGCCGTGCGCGCCGCCGGACCGGCCCGCGCGCCTCATGCCGTCGGACGAAGAGAAGGGGAGCAGGGACATGCGCACGCACACCGCCGCCGCCCTCGTTCCCCCGGCCCGGTACGACGTGATCCCGGTGTCTCGCACCGCGCGGTAACAGCTGCGCGGCTGTCACCGTACGCCCGTGAACGTACCCGCCCGGGCCATGAAGTGGTCCTCGCCCGGCCGACGATGACGCCCTGTCGTCCAAGGCCGCGCATGCACACGCACACGCACATGCGCATGCGCGTAGGGGTACGCACGGGAATCGCGCCGCCCACCTCCTGATCCAAGGCACCGAAAGGCCATGGGCCATGCGCACTCGCACCAGCACCACCCCCCTCGCCGCCGTCCGCAACCTCGGCATCCTCGCCCACGTCGACGCGGGCAAGACGACCGTCACCGAGCGGATCCTGTTCGCCACCGGTACCATCCACAAGCGCGGAGAGGTCCACGACGGAACCACCGTCACCGACTTCGACGCCCAGGAACGGGCCCGCGGCATCACCATCTTCGCCGCGGCCGTCAGCTGCGCCTGGGACGGACACCGGATCAACCTGATCGACACCCCCGGCCACGTCGACTTCGCCGATGAGGTCGAGCGTTCCCTGCGCGTGCTCGACGGGGCCGTCGCGGTGTTCGACGCCGTCGCCGGGGTCGAGCCGCAGAGCGAGTCGGTGTGGCGGCAGGCGGACCGGCACGGCGTGCCCCGGATCGCGTTCGTCAACAAGCTCGACCGCGCGGGCGCCGACCTCGACACGGCGGTCGCCTCCATCCGGGACCGGCTCGGCGCCGTCCCCCTGGTCGTCCAGCTGCCCGTGGGCCGCGAGGACGCCTTCACCGGCGTCGTCGACCTGCTGCGGATGCGCGCCCTGCTCTGGGGTGCGGGCGCCGACTCGTACGAGACCGCGCCCGTCCCCGACGCGCTGCTGGAGGAGGCGCAGCGGCGCCGGCGCCTCCTGGAGGAGACGGTGGCCGAACTCCATGCGGACGCCCTGGAGGAGTTCTGCGCGACGGGCTCCCTCGCCGAGGCGACGCTGGTCCGCGCCCTGCGCGAGCTGACCCTGGCCGGGGAGGCAGTCGTGGTCCTGTGCGGCTCGGCGTACCGCAACCGCGGGATCGAGCCGCTGCTGGACGCGGTGGTGGCGTACCTGCCGTCGCCGGCCGACATGCCGCCCGTACAGGGCCGCGCCGCCGACCCGGCGGAGCCGCTGGCGGCGCTCGCCTTCAAGGTGACGGCGACGCCGACCGGACGGCTGACGTACGTACGCCTCTACGCGGGCACCCTGCGCAAGGGCGACACCGTACTGGACCCCGGTACGGGCAGGACGGAACGGGTCGGGCGGATCCTGCGGGTGCAGGCCGACCGGCACGAGGAACGGGAGGAGGCGGTGGCCGGTGACATCGTGGCCGTGATCGGGCCCAAGGCGGCCCGGGCCGGCAGCACCCTGTGCGCGCCGGGGGCCCCGCTGCTCCTCGAACCGCCGTCCGTGGCCGATCCGGTGGTGTCGGTGGCGGTCGAGGCGGGCCGCAGCACCGACACCGGCCGGTTCTCCGCCGCGCTGGCCCGGATCGCCGAGGAGGACCCCTCGCTGGTGGTCCGGACGGACGCGGAGACCGGACAGACCGTGCTGTCGGGGCTGGGCGAGCTCCATCTGGAAGTCGCGGTGGAGAAGATCCGCCGGGACCAGGGCGTGGAGGTCGTCGTGGGCCGTCCGCGGGTCTCCTACCGGGAGACCGTGGTGGAGGGGGTGACCGGGCTGGTCCACCGGCACGTCAAACAGGACGGCGGCGCGGGCCAGTTCGCCCATGTGGTGATCGACGTCGAGCCGCTGGGCGAGCCGGGCTTCGCGTTCCGTTCGACGGTCGTCGGGGGCCGGGTCCCGGCGGAGTACGCGCGGGCCGTGGAGGCCGGCTGCCGGGACGCGCTCGCCGAGGGTCCCCTCGGCGGGCACCCGGTGACGGGGCTGCGGGTCGTCCTCACCGACGGGGCGATCCACTCCAAGGACTCCTCGGAGCTCGCCTTCCGCGCGGCCGGCCGGTTCGCACTGCGGGAAGCCCTGCGGGCGAGCACGCTGGAGCTGCTGGAGCCGGTCGCGGAGGTCACCGTGACCGTCCCGGACGAGTCCGTCGGCGCGGTCCTCGGCGACCTCGCCGCCCGGCGGGGCCGGGTCACGGGCTCGGCCACCCGGGCCGGGACCGCGGTGGTGACGGCGACGGTGCCGCTGGCCGAACTCTTCGGCTACGCGTCCCGCCTGCGCGGCCGCACCCAGGGCCGGGGCACCTTCACCACCCGCCCGGCGGGCCTGGCCCCGGTCCCGGCGGGGGTGGCCTCGACCCTGCTGCCGGGTTAGCCGTCGGCCCCGCCCCGCCCCGCCCGGTACGCCGGGCGGGGTGGGGCTTCGGGGACCCGGCTTCCGAAATATCTTGACGTCGAGATAGCTGGGAGGGCAGGCTACCGCCTGGTATCTCGACATCGAGATACTTTCGGACGGGGGAAGGCGGAGACCGGGCATGGGGCGGCACGGCACGACAGGGCGCGACAGGGGCAACGACACCGGGCACGACGGCGCCCCGGACCCGGGCCCGACCGACGAGCAGCCCGCGCAGGCGGCCCCGGCCCCGGCCCCGGGCCCTGCCCCGGCCCCTGCCCCGGCCCCGGCCCCGGCCCCAGGCCCTGCCCCGGGCCCGGGCCCGGCCCCCGTCCCGGCCCCGGGCCCCGTCCCGGCCCCAGGCCCCGTCCCGGCTCCGGGCCCCGTCCCGGCCCCGGGCCCGGGCCCCGCTTCAGCCGCGCACCCGGCTCCGGCCCGGCCCACGGACCCTCCGCCCGGCCCGGGCCCCGCCCCGGAGGCAGGGGGCGCGACGGGTGGTCTGATCGCCCAGCTGCGGCGGCCTCCCGGCGGCCGGGACGCCCGGATCATGCTTCTCGGCCAGCTCCTCGACCGCACCGGGACCGGCGTCTGGGCCGCCTCCTCCGTCCTCTTCTTCACCTTCGTCGTCGGCCTCGACGCCGGCCGCCTCGGCCTCATGCTCGGCGTCGGCGCCCTCGCGGGCATCGCGGGCTCCCCGCTCGCCGGCCACCTGGCCGGCCGGTACCCCGTACGCCCCCTCCTGATCGCCTGTCACCTGCTGCGGCTCGCCGCCCTCTGCGCGATGCTCGTCGTCACCCGCTTCGAGCTGCTCCTGCCCATCGTCGCCCTCACCCACCTCGGCGACCGCGCGGCCAAGACCCTGGAGATGCTGTTCGCCACCCGGGTGGCGGGCGAACGCCGCGCCACGTACCAGGCCCTGTCGCGCAGCGCCGCCAACGCGGGGTACGCCGTCGGCGCGGGCATCGCCGCCATCGGCCTCGCCGTGGGCACCCGGGGGGCGTACGAGCTCCTCATCCTCGGCAACGCCCTGTCCTTCCTGGCCGCCTCGGCACTGGTCTGGCGCACCCGGGAGCCGCACGGCCACGGCCGCCTGATCGCCGCGGCACGCCCGGCCGCGGGGGAGGGCGCGGCGCAGGACGGGGCCACGCCCTCCGCCGGCTCCGCGTCCGCCCCCAGGAGCCCGTGGCGGGACCGGGGCTACCTCCGCTTCGTCCTCCTGGACATGCCGCTCAACCTGGACGACTCGCTCCTCAACGTCGGCCTGCCCCTGTGGCTCGTCCACCACACCGACGCCCCGCACGCCGTCGTCCCGGCCTTCCTCGCCCTCAACACCGTGCTCGTCGTCGTCCTCCAGCTCGCCGTCTCCGCGAAGGTGAGCACCGCCCGCCAGGCGGCCGGCGCCGTCGGCTGGTACGGGCTCTTCCTGCTCGCCGCCTGCGCCCTCCTCGCGCTCACCCCCGCCCACGGCCCCTGGACCGCCTCCGCCACCCTGCTCGGCGCCGCGGTCCTGGTCACCGCCGCCGAGCTGGTGCGTTCGGTGTGCTCCTGGGAACTGGCCGTCTCCCTCGCGCCGCAGCAGGCACGGGCCTCCTACCTGGGGGTGGCCGGCATCTCCCCGTCCGCCCAGAAGGCCGTCGGACCGCTGCTGCTGACCGGCGCCGTCATGGCCGCGGGCCCGGCGGGCTGGCTGGCCCTCGGCGCCGGGGTGGCGGGCCTGGCCCTGGTCCAGCGCCGGGCCGCGCTCCACCGCCTGGACGCAGCCCTGCCGGCCCCCGCCGCCTGAGCGCCACACCTACCCGGCTGCGGAGGAGATTGCCCCGGCCCGGGGCGGGTAACCGCCTGCTGGGGGCCCTATCCGGCACTGGGAGGAGCCATGGCCCGTCGTGTGCACGAGGTGATGACCAAGAACCCCGTGACCGTCGAGAAGCAGACCTCGCTCGCCGAGGCGGCCAGGGTGATGCGGGACGCCGACATCGGCGACGTCCTCGTCGTCGACGAGGGCAGGCTCCGCGGCATCCTGACCGACCGCGACCTCGTCGTCCGGGCCATGGCCGACAACCGGGACCCGTCGGAAACCACGGTGCATGCCGTCTGCACCACCGACCCGGTCACCGTCGGCCCCGACGACGGGGTCGACGAGGCCATCACCCTCATGCGGCGCAAGGCCCTGCGCCGCCTGCCGGTGGTCACCGGGGACGGCGGGCTCGTCGGCGTGGTCAGCCTGGGCGACCTGGTGGTGGAGCAGGACCCGGGCTCGGCCCTCGCCGCCATCGCGGCGGCCGGACCCGACAGCTGAACGCAACAGCGGAGGAGGTGTCGCCATGAACGCGTACGTACCCCTGGTCTCGGTGGCGGACGGCGGACTGCTGATCCCCGCCAACGAGGTGACGGCCCTGCTGCGGCGCCTCGCGGGCGGCTGGCTGCAGTCGGTGTACGACGGCGAGACCGACCTCGACCCGGGTACGACCCTGGGCCTGGCCAACATCCTGGTGGAACTGGCCGACCAGATCGACGTCGAATGCATCGGCTTCATGCCCGTCGCGGACGAAGGCGCCTGCGACCCGGGCGCCTGCGACCCGGACGCCTGACCGGGGCCGGGACAGGGTCAGACGATGCCCTCCGCGATGTCCGCCTGCTCGCGGGCGTTGCCGTAGGCGGAGGGGGTGCTGTACGAGCGCCGTGCCGCGTACCACCAGGCGCTCGCGAGGGCCAGGACGACCACGAGGGCGATCACCGCGTAGTTCATCGAGTCGATCGTCACCGGGGACTTCTGCGGCAGGCAGAACAGCACGGTGACCACGGCCACCCACACGACCGCGACCCAGCCGACCGGCCGGCTCCAGCGGCCCAGGTTCCAGGGGCCGGGCTCGAACCGGTCGCCGGCGCGCAGCCGCAGGTAGACCGGGATCGCGTAGGCCGGGGTGATGCCGATGACGTTGATGGCCGTCACGGCACCGTACGCCGTGGCGGACCACAGCGAGGGAAGGGCGAGGACGCCGGCCACGGCGACGGAGAGCCAGACGGCCGGGACCGGGGTCTGGGTGCGGCCGCTGACCTTGCGCCACAGGGCCGAGCCGGGGAGCGCGTTGTCACGGCTGAAGGCGAAGACCATCCGGCTCGCCGCGGCGACCTCGGCGTTGCCGCAGAACAGCTGGGCCACGATGACGACGAGCAGCAGCGCCCTGGCGCCGCCGGAGCCCAGGGCGTCGAGGAAGATCTGGGCGGGCGGGACCCCGGTGGCGCTGCCCGCGACGGCCGCGTAGTCCTGGATGGCGAAGGTGAGCCCCGCCAGCAGTGCGAACCCGGCGAGCCAGGAGGCCCAGATGGCCCGGACGATGCCCTTGGCCGCGGCGACGGAGGCGTTGGAGGTCTCCTCCGAGAGGTGCGCGGAGGCGTCGTAGCCGGAGAAGGTGTACTGGGCGAGCAGGAGGCCGACGGCGGCGACGTAGAACGGGTTGGCCCAGCCGGTGTCGTTGACGAACTTCGTGAAGACGAACGAGACCGGCTGGTGGTGGTCGGGGACGAAGGCGAGCGCGCCGACGATCAGCGCGACGCCGCCCAGGTGCCACCAGACGCTGACGGAGTTGAGCACGCTCACCAGGCGGACGCCGAAGAGGTTGAGCACGGCGTGCAGCAGCAGGATCGCCAGGAAGATCAGGAAGGTCGAGCCCGGGGTGGGCGTGAAGCCGAACTGGAGGTTCAGGAACGCGCCGGTGAACAGGGCGGCGCCGTAGTCGATGCCGGCGATGGCGCCGAGCAGCCCGAGCAGGTTCAGCCAGCCCGTGTACCAGCCCCAGCGGCGCCCGCCGAGCCGGTCGGCCATGTAGTAGAGCGCCCCGGAGGTGGGGTAGGCGCTGGTCACCTCGGCCAGGGCGAGGCCCACGCAGAGGACGAAGAGGCCCACGCCGGCCCAGCCCCACAGCATCACGGCCGGGCCGCCGGTGCCCAGGCCGAAGCCGTACAGGGTCATGCAGCCGGACAGCACGGATATGACCGAGAAGCTGATGGCGAAGTTGCCGAAGCCGCCCATCCGGCGGGCGAGGACGGGCTGGTAGCCGAGTTCCCTGAGCCGCTCCTCCTCGTCCATGGGGGGCGGGGCCTGGTGGTCCGGGCGGGCTGCCGGCGTGGTGCGCGACACGGGGGTACCTCCGAGGGGGTGGGAGCACGGGGACGGGGGAGGGGAGCGGGGTGTTGCCTGGGGGCCGCGGCGCGGGGGGGTGCGGCGGGAGGTCAGCTCCGGTCGGCCAGGCTGCGCGACCTGGCGCGCAGGAAGACCTCCTCGGCCAGGGCCTGGTCCGCGGGGTCGCGGGTCCGCTGGGCCCACGGCGAGGTGGTCCAGTAGCCGCCCATCGCCTCGAAGACCCGGGCCGCCCCGCCGAACCGGTGGGCCCCCCACAGGGCGTGGGCGAGGTGGTTCAGGTCGAGCGGGGAGGCGTACGCCGGGTCGGCGTACGCGAACCAGGCGTCCAGGGCGTGCACCGCGGCGCGGATGGCGTCCTCCGCGACCCAGTGCAGGTCCAGCGCCCGCTCGTGGCCGCCCTCGCGGCGGTACCGCTCGACGTGGACGTAGAGCGGCAGGAGGTGGACGGCCGACCCGGGCGGGGCCGTACCGGCCGCCCAGCGGGCGAAGTTGACGCCCTCCGAGCGCGGGCCGGCCGCACCCGCGAGCACGAACTGCAGCATCCGGTGATAGGCCTCGCGGTTGTACGGGTCCCGTTCGTCGGCCTGCGCGAGGATCCCCCAGGGCCCCGGGGGCAGCATCGGGCCGGGCGGCGCGAGCCGGTGCTCGTCCATCCGCCGGTGCCCGTCGAGGAGGGCGAGCGCGAGCAGGCAGACCCACGGCACCGGGTCGGCCGGGCTGATCGCGGCGGTGTTCCGGCAGGCCTGCCAGGCCTCCTGCCACAGTTCGTGGGTACGGGGATGGCCGGAGCGGTGGGCACGGACGGCGCGCTCGACGGCGACCCGGGTGTGCATGACGGTCGCGGCGAGGCTGGTGGGCTGCTCGGCGCGCCAGGCCAGGACCACGTCGGAGCGGGCGGCGACCGCCGCGAGGACCTGGGTGCGCTGGGTCCACAGCCCCCAGCCGTCCGTGCGCTCCAGCAGCCGGGCCATCGACAGCCAGCGCCCGGCGCGCAGGTCCTGGACGGCGGCGCGCAGGTCGTCGTCGCGGCCGGCGGGGTGGTAGACGGGCCGGAAATCGCTGCCGGCCATCACCTCGTCCCGGGTGCGGTGCGGCAGGTTCGGGCTCGTCTTGCGGTCTTCGTGGTCATCGGGGTCCTCGGATCGCATGGAGGTGCGGGGATGCGTGAACCATGCGCGAACTGGCCGGCGAACCCCCGCCGTCGACCCACGGACGGCGCCCTTACCGACCGTTGATCGGCGATCACTATAAGGCGAGTCCGGCCGGCTGCACCCGGAAACTTTTTCGAACGCAAGTATCAAGCCACACAAGGGATATGAGGTGGCGCCATCCGGACCCCCGCCGCCCGGACGGATCTTGACGGGCGCCCGCACGCTGGGGAAGGCTTCCGACCGACGATCGATGGACCTGCCGGAACACGGACGGAGTCGTGATGACGGGCCCGGTGCTCGCAGTGGACCAAGGCACCTCGGGAACCAAGGCCCTCGTCCTGTGTCCGGACCGCGGGGTCATCGGCTCCGCCTCCGCCCCTGTACGCCCTCGCCACCTGCCGGACGGCCGGGTCGAAGTGGACCCCCGCGACCTGCTGCGATCGGTCGTCGACGCCGGACGGGCCGCCCTGGCGGCGGCCGGCGAACCGGCGGTGGCCGTGGGCCTGGCCAACCAGGGCGAGACCGTCCTCGCCTGGGACCCGGCGGACGGCGAACCGCTGACCGACGCGATCGTCTGGCAGGACCGGCGCGCCGCCGGGCTCTGCACCGAACTGGCCCCGCACGCCGACCTGCTGCGGGAGCGCACCGGCCTGCCGCTCGACCCCTACTTCGCCGCCCCCAAGATGGCCTGGATACGCCGCCACCAGACGCGGCGGGGCGTCGTCACGACCAGCGACGCCTGGCTGGTGCACCGCCTCACCGGCGAGTTCGTCACCGACGCCGCGACCGCGGGCCGCACACAGCTGCTCGACCTCGACACCGTCGGCTGGTCGCGGCCGGCCCTCGCCGCCTTCGGACTCGACGGGGAACCGCTGCCGAGGATCGTCGACGCGGACACCCGCGTCGGCACCACCAGCGCCTTCGGCCCCGAACTGCCGCTGACCGGCCTCCTCGTCGACCAGCAGGCCGCCCTCCTCGCCCAGAGCGTCACCGTGCCCGGCGCCGCCAAGTGCACCTACGGCACCGGGGCGTTCCTGCTCGCCCAGACCGGCCCCGAACCCCGCCGCAGCTCCACGCGACTGGTCGGCTGCGTGGCCTGGCGGATCGCCGGACGCACCAGCTACTGCCTCGACGGGCAGGTCTACACGGCCGCTTCCGCCGTGCGCTGGCTGACCGACCTCGGAGTGATCTCCGGCGCCGAGGACCTCGACACCGTGGGCGCGAGCGTTCCGGACTCCGGCGGCGTCACCTTCGTCCCCGCCCTCGCCGGGCTCGCCGCGCCCTGGTGGCGGGGCGACCTGCGCGGCTCCGTCACCGGCCTCGGCCTCGGCACCACCGCCGGCCACCTCGTGCACGCCCTGTGCGACGGGATCGCCGCCCAGGTCGCCGAGCTCGCGGACGCCGCCGCGGCGGACCTCGGCGCGCCGCTCACCTCCCTGCGCGTCGACGGCGGCCTGACCCGTTCCGCCCTGCTCATGCAGGCCCAGGCCGATCTGCTCGGGATCCCGGTCGAGGTGTCCGCCCTGCCGGACGCCACCGCGCTGGGCGTCGGCGCGGTCGCCCGCCTCGGTCTCGACCCCTCCCTCACCGTCCGCGACGCGGTCCCGGCATGGAAGCCGTCCGCCGTCTACGAGCCCAGGGCCGGCGCCGACGAGGCCGCCGACCGCCGCGCACGGTTCCGCGCGGCGGTCGCGGCCCTCCTCGACGGCCCGGCATGAGCGTCACCACCCGTGGCCCCCTGCCCGGCGGGGAGTACGACGTCACGGTCATCGGCGCCGGAGTGGTCGGCTCCGCCATCGCCCGCGAACTGGCCCGGTTCCCGCTGCGGACCGCCCTGGTCGAAGCCCGCGACGACGTCGGAGACGGCACCTCCAAGGCCAACACCGCCATCCTGCACACCGGCTTCGACGCGGTGCCCGGCTCCCTGGAGTCCCGGCTCGTGCGCGAGGGCAGCGGGCTGCTCGCCGCGTACGCCGCCGAGAGCGGCATCCCCGTCGAGCCGCTGGGGGCGCTCCTCGTGGCCTGGGACGAGGACCAGCTGGGAGTCCTCCCCGGCCTCGCCGCCAAGGCGCGGCGCAACGGCCGCCACGACACCCGCATCATCACGGCCGAGGAGGTACGGGCCCGCGAACCGGAACTCGGGCCCGGAGTGCTGGGCGCGCTGGAGGTACCGGGAGAGTCGGTCATCTGCCCCTGGACCACCACCCTCGCCTACGCGACGCAGGCGGTCCGCTCGGGCGTCGACCTCCACCTGAACTGCCGCGTCACCTCCATCACTTCGGGACCCCGGCCGGCCCCGGACGACGTGCACACCCCCCACACCCGCCACGCCCTCCACACCCGCCACGCCCTCCACACCCTGCACACGGTCCGCGGGCCGCTGCGCACCCGCCACCTGGTCAACGCGGCCGGGCTGCACGCCGACCGGATCGACCGGCTCCTCGGCCACGCGGACTTCACCGTGACCCCCCGGCGCGGCCAGCTGATCGTCTTCGACGAACTGGCCCGGGGCCTCGTACGCCACATCCTGCTGCCGGTGCCGACCGCGCTCGGCAAGGGGGTCCTGGTGACCCCGACGGTGCACGGCAAGGTGATGCTCGGCCCGACCGCCGAGGACCTGGACGACAGGACCGCCACCGGCTCGACCGCCGAAGGCCTCGCCCTGCTCCGGGAGAAGGGCCGGCGGATCCTGCCCGCCCTCCTCGACGAGGAGGTCACCGCCGTCTACGCGGGCCTGCGGGCCGCCACCGCCTCCGAGGACTACGCGATCCGCGCCCACCCCGCCCAGCGGTACGTCACGGTCGGCGGTATCCGCTCGACGGGCCTGACCGCCTCGATGGCGATCGCGGCCCACGTGGTGGAGCTGCTGGCCGAAGGCGGCCTGCCCCTGTCCGGCGCCCGGGACCCGCGGCCGGTCCGGATGCCGAACCTGGGGGAGGCGTTCCCCCGCCCCTACCGCGACGCCGGGATGATCGCGGCGGACCCGGAGTACGGGCGGATCGTCTGCCACTGCGAGCGCGTGACGCGCGGTGAGATCCGTGACGCCCTCGCCGCAACCATCCCGCCCGGCTCGCTCGACGGCCTGCGCCGGCGCACCCGCGCCCGGGCCGGCCGCTGCCAGGGCTTCCACTGCGGTGCGGCCGTCCGCGCGCTGTTCGAGTCCGAGGAGCCCCACCGGTGAACCGCACCGACCCCACCGGCCGCACGGACCGGACCGTGGACGTCCTGGTCGTCGGAGCGGGCCCCGCCGGACTCGCCCTCGCCACCCGCGCCGCCCGCGCCGGCGCCGGCCGGGTCGAGGTCCTGGAACGCGAGGAGGAGCCGGGCGGCGCACCCCGCCACTGCCACCACGGCGGCTTCGGCAGCCCCCCGCTGCCCTGGGTCACCGGCCCGGCGTACGCCCGGCGCGCGGTGGCGGCGGCCCTGGACGCCGGGGCCGCCCTCCGCACCGGCGTCACCGCCACCGGCTGGGCCGGACCGCTGACCCTGGAGACCACGAGCCCGTCGGGCCTGGAGCGGATCACCGCCCGGGCCGTCGTCCTCGCCACGGGCGCCCGCGAACGCCCCCGCAGCGCCCGCCTGGTCCCGGGCACCCGCCCCGCAGGCGTCTTCACCACAGGAGAACTCCAACGCTCGCTCCACCCGCACGGCCACCACCCCATCGGCCGCAGAGCCGTGCTGATCGGAGCCGAACCGGTGGCCCGCCACGCGGCACGCACCCTCCGCCGCACGGGCACGCAGGTGGTGGCGATGCTCACGCAGCACCCGCGGGCCACCGCCCTCCCCGGCATCCCCCTCCTCACCCGGACCACGGTGTCGGAACTGCACGGCCGTGGCCGGCTCACGGGCGTGGCCGTCCGCCACGAGGACGGCCGGTCGGGGGTCATCGCCTGCGACACGGTGGTCTTCACCGGCGACTGGATCCCCGAGCACGACCTGGCCCGCCGCGGCGGCATCGCCCTGGCCCCCGGCACCCGCGGCCCCGCCGTGGACGCCGCCTTCCGCACCGGCACCCCCGGGGTCTTCGCCGTGGGCAACACCCTCCACGGCATCGAGTCCGCGGCCACCGCCGCCGCCGAGGGCGCCGCCGCCGCGACCCCGCTCCTGGCCCACCTCTCGGGCACCCCCTGGCCCACCCCCGGCCCACCCCTCCTGGTCCAACCCCCCTGGCCTGGGCCACCCCGACCCACCTCACGACCCCCGCGACCCGCCCCCTCCTCGTCCGCACCGCCGAACCCCTGACGGCCCCGAAGCTCCAGCTCCACCAGAACACCCGCCTCCTCTGGCACCACCGCCCCCAACCCCCCTCACCCCCACCCGCTCCCTGCGCCTCCCCCCACACTGGACCCCCCGGGTGGACCCGGACGGCGGCCCGGTCATCCTGAGCATCACGGACCGCGTCTAGAGCCAGTCCCGCCTCTTGAAGACGACGTAGAGGCTCGTACAGACCACCGCCATCAGAAGGATGGCGAAGGGGTACCCGAAGCTCCAGCTGAGCTCGGGCATGGCTTCGAAGTTCATGCCGTAGATCGTGCCGACCAGGGTGGGGGCGAAGAGGATAGCCGCCCAGGAGGAGATCTTCTTGAAGTCGTCACCCTCACACCGCTGACCTGCGGAAACCGGCTGCACAGGCGGCCCGACCTGCGACGATCCGCCTCTCCGGCCCTTTCGCGGTGCTGCCCGTTTGTACGGCCGATCCTCCCCAGCCGCTCCCCAATGGGTCAACGCCGCGGTATGGGCGAGCGCGACTTCATCGCCTTGGTCGACGGCGTGCACCTGACTGCTGGTCCGGCTGCGCGTGCCGGCCGCCGCCTGGGTGGGCGGCCGGTCAAGGTCTACCTTCCTCGTAGCCACCCCCTGCCCCGGGAGTGTGTCTGCCAGTACGCCAGTGCCTCCTGGGTGGTCGCGAGGTCGGGGTGGTCCGGGCGGAGTACGCGCAGTTGCTCGTTCAGCAGGTCGGAGAGGAGGGCAATCGCGCCGCGAGGGTCGCCGGAGCGGCCGCGCCAGTGGGCGAGCGCGGCGCGGGTGCGGAAGATTTCGGACCGGTCGGTGTCGGTGGCCACCGCGTGCGGATTGGACCAGGTGTTCCGAGAAGCCCGGGCGATCTCGCGCGACTCCAGGCGGAGCTGGTCGTTGAGCAGGTCGGTCAGGACGGTCACGGCCCCTCGCGTGTCGCCCGACTCGCCCAGCCAGTGGCCGAAGCGGAAGCGGGTCTCGAAGGTGCCCGAGTACTCCGGCCCGTAGTTGCGGAGCTGCTCGTCAACGAGCTGGCGATACGCGACCACTGCCCCGGCAGCGTCCCCTGCCTTTCCCTGCCACTCGGCGGCGGTGCGGCGCAGAGTGAAGTCGGGCGGGCCCGTCCGTCCGTTAACGGCCGCGATGTACCGATCATCGGCGATCATGTCGTGATAGACGCTTGCGATGCCCGGCAGGTCGCCTGCCTCTTTGAGCCAGTAGGCCAGGCGGTGGCGCAGCTCGGTGACCTCCGCGACGAGGCGGACCCGTTGGGAGGGGAACAGTTCGTACTCCGGGTTCAGCAGGGCCAGCTGATCGTCGATCATCCGCCGGTACTCGGTGATAGCGGCGGCGAGGTCGCCGGACTCCGCCCGCAGCCGGGCGATCCGGCCGCGCAGTTTCGTCACGGACTCGTGCCGGGTTCCCAGCCGGTCGGCCGTCGTCGGCAGCAGCGCCAAGAAGTAGTCCAGTGCGGCCTGTGGCCGGCCGTCGTCCGCCAGCGCGTCGCCCACCCGGAACACGAGGTCGTGCAGCCCCGGACCGGTACTCCAGCCGTGCCGGAGCGCGGGCTCGCCGGAGCCCAGCAGGAGGACCGGGGCATTGCGCGTCAGCGCCTCGACATTCGAACGCAGCACGTCCGGCGGGAAGTCGAGGACGCGCGAACGCAGATGTGGCATCTGCTCACGCGGAGGTACCATGAAGAACGTCATCGAGTTCGCCTCGTCCGCCGACTTCCGGGACGCGGCGAAGAGCAGGTTGGCGGCCCAGTCGACCAGCTCCGCGGCCCGGCTCGCGGGCACGCCCTCGCGGACGGCTCGCTGCACCACCGGGTGGACCCGCACGGACCGGTCCCGGTCCGCCGGGTCGTAGTCGAGCAGGCTCCACCGGTGCAGCAGCGCGAGCGTCTCGACGGTACTCCCGTCCGGCTCCACGTCCTCCGTCGGGCGTGGGGTCCCCTCCGGGGCGCGGTACCTGAACGCAGGGGTCAGCACCGCAGCCGGGATGCCGTCGAAAGCCAGCGGCGCCGCCAGCTCCAGCAGGGCCCGCGCCGTCCCGACCGGCTCCTGGGCGTCGGCGCGCTCCAGCGCGAGGTCCCAGAGGTTCGGCAGAGGCAGGCTCTGCTCGTCCGGCAGTCCGCCAGGGTCCGGTACGAGGTCGGCCAGCTGCCGCCCCTCGTCGCGGAGTAGGCGGAGGTAGTCGGCGCAGCTCAGGCCGGTGCCGACCAGGTAGGCGGCCGCCTGCGCGAGCGCGACCGGCAGGTGTCCGAACTCGCGGGCGAGCGCCTCCAGCTGCTCAGGCGGTTCGAATCGGCCGGACGCGGCGAGCACCGCCGTGAGGTAGCCGAAGGCCTCGGCGGAGCTGAACGACGGCACGGTGACCACCTGTCGGCCGAGCCCCTCGCGGGCCAAGTCCCGGCGCGAGGTGGTGACCAGGGTCCGCCCAACGGGCTGGTTCGGAGGCCAAAGCCCACGCAGAGCGTCGGGGTCGACCAGACCATCCAGGACGATCAGCCAGCGGACCGCCTCCCCGCCCCCGCCCGGCCGGAGCCAGGCCAGGAACTCCCGCGCGCCCTGCTCCGGATCGGCTGGGTCACTACCAGTGATCTCGGCGATGGCCCGGGCGTAGGCGGTCAGAATCTCCACGCGGCTGCCGGCGGTCACCCAGACCAGCAAGTCGAGCTGCCCGGCCTGCCAGGCCGTCCGGGCCTCGTTCGCGGCCAGCTGGGTCTTGCCGACCCCCGCTGTGCCGACCAGTATCCGGTAGCGCGCAGGGGTGTCGGGGATGTCGACAACGGCCCGGTGCTGGAAGCAGCCCGCGGTGTTCGGAACCGCCCCGACCTGGTGCGGCCAGGCCGCCGGGGCACGTCGGCCGGCGTAGTAGGCCACTTGGTCGGCGTGGCCGACGGCGAGGCTGTGGTTGCTCGCCTGTACCCCCGTGAACAGCGGCGGCGGCGAGGTCTGTGTTGGGCTAGGCGTAGCCGGTCCGTTCAGCCCCTGGACGGATCCGGCCCCTGAGGGTGGCCGATCTGCACACCCCCGTGGATCACACCGGCGGCGACCGAGCCTTCCTGTGCGCTGATGTGCACGCTTCCGCCGACCGCCATCCCGCCATCCCCGGCCGACACTTGGGCCTGCGCCGCGCGCTCTTCAAGCAGCTCGCGCAGGGCCTCGCCCGCGCGCTCGCGCTCGCCGTCCGGCAGATCCTCCAAGAACGCCTCGAACCGGACCTGCCAGGAGGCCTCCTGCCGGATCCTGAGCCGCTCCAGCTGGCTGCCCTCGGCCGCCTCGAGCTCGGCGGCGGTGCGTTCCAAACGCTCCAGCTCAGCGCTCTCGCGCTGGGCGTTCCCCCGCCCGAACCAGGCGGCCACCCGGCTTCGGAACCCCTCCCAGGCCGCGGTCCCGGCCGCGGTCATCACCGCCGTCCCACCGGACATGGCCAGCCCCGTCAACGCCTCGGACAGCATGCGCAACCCCCCGTGTCGGCAACCGTGACCCCGACCGTACCGCGAGCCGGGCACCGCGCCCAGGCGGATATCCACACAATCGCTCAGGCGAGCGAGGGCAGGTGACCAACCGTCAAGCCAGACCGGCCAATCGTCACCCTGAAGCGCCGATGTCAGTGCCGTTCGCCGGCACGGCGCCCGGCGGATTCCCCCCTCTACAGCCAATCCCGCTTCTTGAAGATGACGTACAGGCTCACGCACACCGCTGCCATCAGCAGGATCGCGAAGGGGTAGCCCGCCGCCCAGTGCAGTTCGGGCATCGTCTCGAAGTTCATGCCGTAGATGGTTCCCACCAACGTGGGTGCAAACAGAATGGCGGCCCACGAGGAGATCTTCTTGAAGTCGTCACCCACAAGGCGCTGACCTGCGGAGATCGCTCCAGAAGGTCGTCTGGCCTGCGACTTTGCAGGTTTCCGGCGCTTTCACAGTGATGCCGATTTGCGCGGTCGATTCTCCCCAGACGCTCCCCAGCGGTGGTCATTCTCCCCAGATTCTCCCCGGGCGAAAGCTGCCCTGAGAGGGAGCAGCCGCTGGTGACGCCGTCGTCCTGCCATGCGAACGTTGACTACGTAGCGTTCGCAGGCTGAGCGGGCATTTGGGCTCCGCCCGGCCGGACGGGGTTCGTAGGGCCAGGGCGCGGATGACTACGATCTCGGTCGCAGTCATCATCCTGGCCCCACTGCGTTGCTCCTGATGCCTGGCACCACCACCGGATCGTGCATGTACCGTCCCCTCGAGACGTCCCGCCTCGCTGGCACCGACCATGCCGCGTCCACATGGCTCGTGTCTCGCAGGAGGAAGCACTGTCCCATGATCAAGGAATCACGTCTCCAGGATCGTCGGGGCGGTGGCCGTGAATGCGGTACACGAGCTCGTCCGGGTGGCGCATGACCCTGGCCAGTCGCCACACCGTCTCATACGGCCTGCGGCCGCGCTCCCGGGACCACAGACAGAGGGCGAGCAGACTGGTGAGCGGGTCGAGCAGCCAGCGCAGTACGGAGGTCTTCACTGCTCATCCTCCGTTGGGAGGGGGACGGCCGTGGGGGAGGGGGTCGCAGGTTCCAGGTCGTCGGGCGGCGGCCAGGGGAAGCCGTCGGCCCAGCCCATCTGCTCGAAGAGCGTGCGGGCGGTGGCCATGAATCGTGCTTGCCGCCCTGGCATGGCGTCCAATCGCTTCCAGACGTAGAGGAGGGTGTGAGCGAGCCGCTCTGCTTCTGTGCTCTCGGTGGCCGACGTTCCCACCACGGGCAGGATCGCCTCCTGAAACGACGTCCAGTCGAGGGCCGACAAGTCGTCCAGATGTTGCTCCAGCCACCACAAGCGGGCGGTGTTCTGGTCGGCGCACACGGTCCGAGCCAGCTCCTGACGCCGTAACCGCTCCTGGGCGAGACGGAGTTCCACATCGCGCAGGGCGTCCTGGTGCCTTTGGGAGCGGTCGGCATCCTGCTGGGGGAGCAGGAGGACGAGACGGGCCCGGAGCCAGAGGCCGGGGCGGCCGGTGGGGTTGTGCCATGGGGAGATCGCCAGGGCTAGCTTCTGCCGAGCGCACTCCAGCTCCTCGGGCCGATGTTTCCCGGCAATGCCGCGGCCGAGTTCGTCCAGGGCCAGGCGGGCTGCCGCTCGCGCGGCGGTCGCGCGGTGGGTCCCGGCCACCTGGGGAACGACCAGATGGGTGAGAGTGCCGCGCGCGAGGAAGCGGACGCCCGGTAGACAGGTGGGCCAGTACGCAGTGAACCGGCCGACCCGCCGTCTCCACCAGTGGCCGGGACGATCGGTCACGCCTCTGACACCTTCCCGACGCGGTCGTAGTGCCGCATGGCGTGACCGAGGACGTCCCGCCAGAACGGCTGGACCACCGCTCCCTCCTCCACTAGCAGCCGGTCGAAAGGCCCGCGCAGTCGCGGTGGGGCGAACACTTCCGCGAGCAGCGTGATCGCCGCGTCCCTGTGGTCTTTGTCGTACTCGAACCGCTTCTGCCACCGGGTGAGCTGGTCGAGCACGGGGGCCACCGCCTCGTCGGTCGACAGCAGCGACTGCCAAGCAAGGACGTAGTGCTCCCTGTTGTTCGCCTCCCGCGCCGAATCGAGGACGAGGTCGGTGCCCTCGTCGCTGGAGACGAGTGCCAGGAAGGCCCCCAAAGCCCTGCGGAGAGCCTTCTCGCCAGCCTCGGTCCCGTGCTTCTTCAGCCACTGCACGACCGTCTTGTCCACCAGGCCGGGGGTCTGCCGGACGAGCCCCCGGAAGGCATCGGTCAGCTTCCCGGCTCCGAAGTCCATCCCACCCGCCGCCTTGCCCAGGCGGGTCAGGGCGAGTGCAGGCTGTTCCAGGCCCCAGGGTCCGCCGCAGACGTCGACGACCAGATCGAGCTTCTCTGCGTTGCCGGACTCCGCCCATGTGAGGAGCCGGTCCCGGACGTAGCGGCCGAGTTCGACGTCGGTCGCGGCTTTCGTCAGCGCCTCGACGGCCAAGGTCCGCCGAGGGCCGGTGAGGCCCGTCGCGAGTGCGTCGAGCACGTACCTGTCGTGCCGGCGTACCGCCAGGCGCAGGAGGGCCTCGCTCGCCAGGCGGGCGTCGTCCTCCGGGACGGACCGATTCGCGGCGACCCCGACCGCCCATGCCGTCAGCAGGTCGTGCTGGGTGGGGAACTCGTCCCACAGATGACGCAGGATGGCCGCGGGTAGCCCCTGGCGACTTCGGTCGTGGTGGGCCCGGTCGCCGACCGGCACGATCTCGGCAGCCTGAAGCCGACGGGACGACGTCGCATCGGCTAGCACATCGGCCGGCCCGCGGGCCTGGCCCAGCGAGACGAGCAGGTCGTCGGACGCGCGGACGACGGAACCGCGCCGCCCTCCGTCGAGCAGCGCTCCCGCCCACACCGTGACCCGAGTGGACAGCAGCGACGGGCCCCCGTCCACCGCACCGCGCTTGTTGAGCAGTTTCTCCACCGTGGTGTGCCAGTCCCCGAACCGGTCCACGATTTCCTTGAGCTGTTCCCTGTCCTTGGCCGTGCCAAGGAGCCCGGCCAGTCGGAACGCCTCGCAGGCGGATGGGTCGGTTGCCCAGATCGGGGAGAGTTTCTCGTCCGCCAGCCAGGCCACCCGGTCCAAATGACCGCGCGCGATGAGCTCGGCCTCGACCAGGCGCCGCGCACCAGGAGACTCCAGCCGTACGGTGACGCCGCCGGTGGCGTCGGCCAGCGCACCCTGCCAGTCGCCCGGAGTGGCCAGTACGACCAGGAATGATTCCCGTTCGCGCAGCGCCGCTCCGTGCAGGACCAGGTCCGGCCCGAATCGGGCGGGTGGCTCGTCCGGCAGGTCGGAGAGGTCGAGCACGAAGCCCGTCGTCGACCGCTTCGGGAGGCACTGGGTCCCCGGCTTGGACCACTCCGGTTCGAGGTCGAACAGTTCCAGGCCCTGCAGTGCCGCCGCCCGGCGCAGGAGCCGTACTGCCGCGGTCCGTCGGCCGCTGCCGGCGGGCGCGCACAGCACCACGATGCCGTGCTCTTCGAGGATCTTGGCGGCGTCCGGTAGACGGTTCGGCTCCCGGGGCTCAACGAAGCGCCCATCCTCGCTCGCCTGGTGGGCGGAGTCGCGGCCGTCGATGGGCAGGTCCTGGACGTAGTCACCGTTCAGGTGCACGGCGTAGTTGTGCGCCTGAACGTTGTTGTCGCCGTATTGGCGGTACTCCGTGTTCGATGGCGGCGCGCCGGCCGGGGCTTCCTGCGTCGGCGGTTCCGTCGGCTCCGTACCGCGGTGGTTAGGGTCGGGCATCTCGCTGCTCTGGTTACTCATCGCTGGCCCCGCTCGCGGTAGAGGTTGTAGGCCTGGGTGTTCTGCTTGCCGCGCTGGTTGAAGGTCACAGCGCCGGGCCCCGTTGGAGCCGTGGGCGTCGGCGCCGTGTGCGCCGCGGTCCCCGGCTCCTCCTCATCCGCGGGTGCGGTGGACGGCTCGAAGATGTCCGGATCCGCGAGCCCCCAGTCGAAACCGGGAAGGTGCAGATAGGCGGGCTGCTCGAACTTCTTCACCTTGACCAGATGCCGGTGGAAGTGCGCCGGCAGAACGTCGTCGTTGACGCAGCCGCTGTCGAAGACGTCCTCGTACACTCGCTGGGAGACGATCACGGCTGTGTTGGTGATCTCGGGATGCCCGCGCTGGAGCACCGCCCGTAGCACCTTGTCGTCCAAGAGCCTGTGGGTCTGCACCATCGGCACACCCAGACCGCTCCGAGGCAACGGTCCGACGTGGATGCTGACCCGCATCTGCAGCGGCTTGAGGTGCGGGTTCTCAGCCCGTCGGCGGCCGAGCGCCTGGCGCAGCGCGTCGGGGAAGTGTCCCACCAGCGCGGGCAGAACCTCGGGGTCCATGCCGGCGACGTAACCATCGCCCGTGTGCTGGCCGAACACGCGCCGCTCCCAGTGCGCGCTGACGTTGCTGGCGCTCAGCGCCTGGGCCAGCAGGGGCGGGATGTCGGCGTTGACCCGCTGCATTTCCTTGCTGTCAAGTGTTCCGAAGTCCCTGGCGTCCACGGCCAGCACGGCCCGATAGGGCCACAAAGGCTCCCATGACGGCAGCATGTGCCGCTCCTCTCGTCGCTTCCCCCCCCACGCGGCGGGGAGAGCACCACCCTGTTCGACGAGCAGGAAGCCGACCGTCCAGCGTTGGACGGTACGAGTGTGTGGCACGTCACATGACGGGAGCTCCGCGCGGCGGCCGGTCGCTGTCTCCCACTCCGTCGTCCTGCGCCGCGGCTCTCAGCAGGGCAGGATCCCTGACAACGAGCCGCCGACGGCCGAGCGTGACGATGCCGTCGGACTGTAGACGCGCGAGGGCGGCGAGCGCGGACGACCTGCTCATGCCCGCCATGGTGGCCAAGTCCTCCCTGGGTATGCCGAGTTCGACGACAACACCGCCACCCCCGTCCTGGTGACCCACCTCGTCTGCAAGATGGGCGACCACCCGTGCTAGGCGCGCCGGCGGCGGCAGATGAGCAAGGTCGGCGCGCAGACGCTCCTGGCTGTTCAGCCGGTCCACGCTCAGCCGGTACACGACCGGCTCCAGGCGATGCCGGGCCACGTATCCACGGAAGGCATGTGCGGCCATGACGACACCGGTGCAGGGACGTACCGCAGTCACGGTCGCCGAGCGCGGCCGGTCGAGCAGCACACCCATCTCGCCGAGGACCTCGCCGGGGCCGCGGAGCATCAACGTCAGATGGTCCCCGGCCTCATTGCCCTGCACCACCTTGACGAGGCCGTCGACCAGCGCGATCACACCGTCGGGTGACTCGCCTTGGGCTAGCAGCACCGCCTGGCTTCGGTAGGTGCGCCGATGCCCGCGTTCGATCAAGTCGCGCCAGACATCAGGAGCGACGAGGGAAAGAAAATTCACCTTGACGCCTCCTCTCGCGTCACGCGAGAACCGTGGCTGCGGCGAAGAAGCCGCAGCCAGCTACTGCCAGGACGAGGGAGCACTGCACCCGTCGGTGTTTGGCCCAGGCTATTTCGCTCATCACTACCAGTTGCCGGCTGAGTGAAGGCAGCGGGTCCGTGTTCCGCAGCGCCCTCTCCAGCGCGGCTGGTTCCATGAGCCGCAGGTGTCCGAAGTACAGGAAGTCGCCGTCCGGCTCTGGCCCGCGCCGCTCTTTGCCGAGCCGGGGAGAAACGGCCCATGCGGCGCAACCGGCACCCGCCATGATGAGTAGGACACCGAGCCACAACAGTGTCTGTGCCGCGACGGACTCGAACCCGCCCGCCGCCCGCCGGGAACTCGCCAGCAGACTAAGTACGGCCAGCGTGGTGGACTGCAGGGTTAGGGCGAGCGCGGCTTTCGAGTCCGCCTTGGCCGTCGCATCCGCGACGGCTGACTGGATCTTCCACGCTGTTTCGGTCGGCTCAGTCGGCACGTTGACATCCCCCCAGGTGCAGCGAGTGCCTGCTCGCTGTTGCTGCGCTGAAGGCTGCGCAGGCACGGCCGTCCGAAAACACACGGCGGATATCTTGGCCTGAACACGGTGGGGGAACGGGCGGTCCTGTCGGGGCGCTGCCGTAAGCGCATGATCATGCACAACCTGCCCGGGAGCCAGATGCATACTCCATGCATCGCATGCGGCGATACAGGAAGCCCGCCGATGCGTGAGATCTTCCGTCGCCCAGGCTCCTTAGTGTGGATTCTGGTGCTGGAGCCGGACAGGCGCGGCAAGAACGCGCCAATGTCACTCGGTGTAATGGGGTGGGTGGGTGAGTCCTGGGGACGGCGGCCCTCGGGACCAGACGGCCTGCGTCGCGGCCATGGAGGATCTGCCGCAAAGTGAAGTATCTGCCCCTCTGCCTTGACCAAGCGGAGTACCGCTTTGCCGGGCATTCCCGGGGCGGGCTGTTGTCAGTGGCGTTGGGCAGAATGTGGTCAGGGGGAAGGAGTGGCGATGTCCACCGAGGGTTCTGACCTGCGCATACCTACGCCGAGCGGCTGCCGCTGGTGTGGGATCGAAGCGCGTGAGCACATGCAGCGATGGAAGCCACCAGTGGGATGGCATGAGTGGGTGGCTCCCACTCTGGAGCAGCGCAAGGAGCGCATGCTAGCCCGCCGTCGGCAGGATCGAACCGACACCGGTGGTGGGCTAGCGGCACAGGGACGGATCAGGAAGCTACCTTCCTGAGCTCCTTGAAGACGTTCCGCAACTGCATCGGCACGTCTTGCGGATCATTCAGGGTCATAGCCAGATCAGACATCATCCGGGGTTTGCCGCCGGGGCCGCTGGCGCTGCCGGACTGCAGCATCTGCTGAACCTCGGAACTGAACTTGCCCTGGCTGCGGAGGGCGGCGAAGTCGGCAGGCTGCCAGGTGCCGTCGTCCTTCGGCCAGATCTTGTTGGCGACACGAGCCCATACGCCGTCATGGAACAGCTCCTCGAGCTCGTTGAACATTTCCCCCTGTGGGTCGTGGTCCTCGGGTTCCCCGAGGAATTTCACGTAGCGGGAGGCGTCGGTACCGAAGAACTGGGTGAGCTTGGGGGTTTTGAAGATGCTCTTGCTTACGTTGCGGCTGTCGGCGTCGACCACCAACATGACCGTGCGGCCCTGCCTGACGAGGTAGCGGGCTAGGTGCAGGGCGCCTTCATTGTTGAAGCACGCCCACAGAGCGATACCAGCTGCCTGCAGCGACAGCCCCTCGCACAGCCGGAACAGCAGAGGGAAGGCTTGCTGCTCGGTTTCGCCTTCCACTGCCAGGAAGCAGCGCTCATGCAGCAGCACCGAGTTCCTCAGCCCGACCGCAGCGGCGATCTTGCCCAGGTATTCGTCGATCTCCTCCCCAAGAACTCCGGCCCCGAGCCGCTCCACGACCGTCCGGTGGTTCACTAGCTTCAGGTGTACCACGTCGGAGATGTCGACCCCGTCGATGAGGTTCATCGAATGGGTCGCCACCACCACGTTGACGTCACGGACATCGCTCTGCGCCCGAATCAACTGCATGATCTTGCGCTGATGCGTGTAGTCGAGATGAGTGTCTGGCTCGTCGTACACCACGATCGTCTGCACGGTCGGCGGCTCGAGCGGCTCGCCCCCACCTGGACCGACGGTGGGGGCGGTGTCTTCCTCCGCTGCTAGCAGCTCCTGAGTCCACTCCCAGATCGCCAGTGATATACGGCGGTTGCTGCCCAACCCTGTGCGATCCAGTCCCACCGCCTCCCCAGCGCGGCGGGCGATGCGCAGCGGCGCGCCCTTGAAGCCCTGCTGGAAGGAAACGTCAGGATCGACGGAGACCTTCTGTAGATCCGGGCAGCGTGTCTGGATGTGATCACACAGAGATTTCGCGTCGAGGCGAAGCCGATCCTGAACCTCGCCCTCGATGGCCGAGAGTCTGCCTTTGAGCTCAGGATCAGCCATGTGGCTGGAAAAGCGGTCGATCAGTGCAGTCCTGACTGCGTCATCAGGCTTGGCAGCCTTGCCGTCGAACGGGAGATAGCGCGGCATGCGCTTTCCGAGACCAGAGGGCGCAAGAACCCAGCCCTCCGAACTGGCGTGCTCCCGCCCGTACGCGCGCAGAGCTCCGAGCAGGTCCGGCTTGCGCGCGGAGAGGGGGGAAAGCCCCAGTTCCTTCACCAAGGCTTTCGCATCCGAAGCCTGATACTGCGCCAGATCATGCAGCCGCTCGTCATCCGGAACGGCCTCCCAGAGCTCCAGCCGAGACACGAGGTCCTCACCAGCACAACGGCGCAGTCGAACCCGCTCAGGAAGGCCGAACTCGTTCTGCTCCCACGTGTCCAGGGTGAACCGTCCGACGACACTGGTCTCCGTGCACCTCAACGGCGGAGTGGACTCGTCGCCCCCGGCGACATCCATATAAGTGCGATCGTCGAGTGTCAGCTCATGCTTCCCGAGCAGGAAGGCGAGGGCGCCCAGCACCGCGCTCTTGCCCCCGTCATTGTGGCCAGCGAGGATCGTGGGCTTCCCGACTGGTATGTCTGTGATCTCTGTCAACGAACGAAAACCGCTCACGCCAAAGCTGTTCAGGTGCACTGCGCGACCGCTCCAACTTCCGCGCCGGTACTCCCTTCACGCGACCGCAGCCCGCGCCGTCAGGGAGCCCTGGCGCTTCTCCCAACCCCAGACCGCTCATCCTAGAGCTTCCACTGCAGTGTCATCCTCTGTCCCCTCAATCTCTGACTTCGCCCTACGAACAGGCGCGCCCTCGGACCAGGCGGCCCAGACATCCCTTGGCGCGGCAACAGCGGAACAGGATCTGCGGCGAACCCGTCAAGCAAGCCCCCCAGGGCGCCGACCTCCGATCATCTGATCGTTGGTTGTGGTAGATCACTGGCTGATGTCCGGTGAGAATGCATCAAGCCGCTACTGCCGGACCGGCCGCCGAAACGTGTAGTCGTTGGCGTGATCGCAGAGCAAGGCACCCAGGTGATCACCGGAAGATCGGCGTCGCGGGCGGCAGCGAGCCACTCGTGGGCCTGGTGGTCGCGTCGTACGGCCGTTGCCGGGCCCTTGGAGTCCAGGATGTGCGCACCCTCATCGGAAGCGGGAGTACCGCTCTTCCAGGCGACGGAGCTGGTCGACCCAGAACTCCTCTTTCTGCTGGCGGGACGCCTTCGCGGGCAGCAGACCCAGTTCCTGGGCCAGTCCGAAGAATCCGGGTCCAGCCTCGTTGCTGTTGAGGTAGAAGACCAGGGCCGAGATCATCAGGCCGGATTCCGGTCGGTTGGCCTCGACGACCAGCCAGAGCAGGTGGCCCATCGCCGCACGCTCATCGGCCCGGGAAAAGTCGAACCCGGACACGCCGACGCGCTGGACAAGCGTCGTGTTGAGCTCAGTGTATGAGGTCGGCCTGTTCATTCTGGCCCTCTCGATGAGGAATGCCAGGCCGGCTTCAGTGAGCTTGGCCCACTCCTCTTCGCTGCGTCCGTACACCGAACCCCCCTGCACGTCTCGGATACCCGAAGTGGAAGTATGCCGCTCTGCGTGACGGGGCGTTAGGGCGGAGATGGGACGGCTATCTGCCCTTCCCGCGTCGAGCAGGTCAACCCCTCCGGTCGTGGTGGCGGACTTATCATCCGGCGTGACTGCCCTATTCAACGGTGGGTCAGCTCGTCTCCGGATCGGCCTGCTCCGAGTCGGCCGTCTGCTGGACCTCAGCAAACCTGCAATGCCCAGCCCCGTTGGCGGTCGCGGCAGCGGAGCGCCGCATGGGGAGGGTGCCCAAGCCTCGCTGTGGTAGTCCGCGACGCTCGTGGTGCGCAGGCCGGGTGCCTTCAGGTTGCGCTCCTAACAGCTTGGTTCAGCAAGAAACGTGTGGTTATGCGCTGGAATCCCGAACCAGCGCAGTGAACGCAGCGGCACGGAAGGCGTTGCGGATCTCCGCCAGGGGTTCGCGGTCGCGGTTGAAGCGGAGCTTGTTGGTGAGGAGGACGGCCCAGCGGCCTTGGGCCGGGCTGATCCACATGCCGGTGCCAGTGAAGCCGTAGTGGACCCAGATGTCCTGGTCAGGATCGGTGCCGGGTGCGGGATGCCAGAAGAGGCCGCGGGCTGGGGTGAGGTCGCCAGTCTGGATGCGGAGGGAGTGTTGGGTCCAGGTGGGGCCGAAGGCTGCCCGGGTGGGGGCGAGCATGTGGCGGAGGAAGAGGGCGAGGTCATCGAGGACGGAGAAGGTGCCGGCGATGCCGCAGACGCCGCCGACGAGGCGGGCGGAGAAGTCGTGGGCAGTGCCCTTGAGGTGGGTGCCGGTGGTCTCGTCGTACTCGGTGGGGGCGCAGCGGGCCGCCTCGGTGATGGGCAGGGGGCCGAAGCGGGTGCGAGTCATGCCCAAGGGCTGCCAGACGCGGTCGGTGGCGAGCCGGTCCAGGGGCTGGCCCGAGAGGTGTTCGGCGAGGTAGCCGAGGACGAGGGCGGCCCGGTCGGTGTATTCGACGGCCTCGCCCGGTGGGCGGTGGAGGGCTTCGTGGAGGACGCCGTCGCGGATGTCCTGGGGGTCGGTGCCGTAGAGGTTCTTCAGGTTGGCGCGCAGGGGCAGGCCCGCGGTGTGGGTCAGGAGGTAGTGGGCCGTGACCCGGGCCAGGGGGTGGCCGGCGACCTCGTCCCAGAAGGTGCCCAGGGGGGCGTGGAGGTCGAGTTTGCCCTCTTCGGCGAGCGTGCCGATCGTGGACCAAACGGCGAGGATCTTGGTGAGGCTGGCTACGTCGAAGACGGTGTTCAGCCGCATGGGCTCGTCGGGCCGGTCGGGGTCGAGGAGGCCGACGGCTCCGCTCCCGCGGATGCCGTCGGCGTCCCCGACCGCCCACACCGCGCCGGGGTAGACCTCCTCGCGAACGCCGGTCTGCAGGAGGTCTTCGATTCGGGCGGCGGAGGGCGTGGTCATGGTCTCCCGATCGTCGTACGGCCGCGGGTGGTCCGTCGGCCAGGGTAGTGAGGCCGCCAGCACTGTTCCGGATCCGCCACGGGCGGAGTCAGGCGAGCTGGTGGCGGAAGCGATCTCGGTTCGCCTCTCCGTCCGACTCTCAGTGGGGATCTGGGTGACGAATTCGGGTGCGTGATTCGGCGTCGGCGTACCGTGCTGGAGGTGACGGATACGACACGAGAAAATGCTCTGACGGCAGTGCTGCCCGGCCTGTCCGACGCGTTCGGACTGGGCGCGGTGAGTGATCGGCGGTTCCTTGCCCACGGCCTGATGAACCGGAACTGGCGGCTCGTGACTGCTACCGGGGTGTACGCGCTCAAGGAGATCACCGACGTTCCTCTGGCGAAGGTTCGCAGGAACCTCGCGGTCCTCGTGGACCTGGCCCGTGAGGGCATCCCGGTGCCGGCGCCGCTGAGCGCGGCCAACGGTGACCTGGTGGCGGAGGTCGGTGGTCACGGCTACTGCGTCCTGCCGTGGGTGGACGGCGAGCACCTTCAAGGGACGGATCTCCCGCTCGACCAGGTGCGCGATCTCGGTGCTCTGCTGGGCCGCCTCCACGAGGGCTTGCGGCGGCATGGTCCCGGCCCAGTCCCGGAGCAGGCGCCGGTGGCGAAGGTCCGCGATGTGACCGAGGCCGACCGTGCGGCTGCTGCCCTCCTGAGCCGCTTGCCGTCCGCTCCGGTGACGGACTTCGACAAGGCCGCCGCCGAGGCCCTGCACGACCGGCGCCGCCTCCTCGCGCGGTACGCCGATGCCCGGCCGGAAGGCGAGGTGCCGGCCGGGCCCTACGGGTGGACGCACGGCGATTTCCAGTACCGCAACCTGCTGCGTCGCGACGGCCGGGTGGTGGCGGTCCTGGACTGGGACCGGCTAGGTGTTCGTCCGTACGGGGAGGAGGTCGCGCGGACCGCGCAGGTGCAGTTCGGGGTCGGTGGTGCCTTCGACCTCGACCGTGTTGCCGCGTTCTGCTCCGGATACCGGTCCGTGATCGATCTGTCCGAGGGCGACCTCGCCGACGCGGTGAAGCGGCTGTGGTGGAAGCGGCTGACCGACTTCTGGCAGCTGGAGTTCTACCTCGACCGCCAGGACCCCGCCTTCGGCGAGATGTTCCTGACGGACGAGGCACTGCTGAACTGGTGGACCGACCGCGCCGACGAGGTGCAGGCCGCCTACGCGGCCCGTTAGCCAGCGGCTGCTGCCGCCGGGATGAGTCCGGCGGCAGCCAGCTCGGGCAGGCACGGCCGGACCAGCGGCGCTGCCCCGGCGCGGGCCTTCGCGCCGAGGCCGGTCCGGGCGGCCGACTCGATCGCCTGTACCCAGCCGTCCACGTCGTCGGGGTGGAGGATCACTCCGCCGTCCCCGACCGCCTCGGGAATGCCGCCGCGTGACGAGCCGATCGTGGGGACGCCGTGGAGCCCGGCTTCCACGATCACCCGGGGGAAGGCGTCTTCGACCTGGGAGGGCACGAGCAGCAGGTCGTTCGCGGCGTAGATCGGGCCCATGGCGTAGGTGCGGGGCACCCAGTGCACGTTCGGGTACGCGGTGAACTCGCCGGCTGTGTCCCACCAGCCCTCAACGAGGGTGAACCGGAGGGTGGGCAACCGGCGAATCAGCTGGTGCAGGAGGGCCGCGCCCTTGGCTGGGATGGGATTGACCATCAGCACGCCGCCGGGGACGCGGCCGGCTGTGCCGCGCCCCGCGGCGAGGAGGGGCCCGGCACGTTCGGCCGGCACGAATGGCGGGTAGAAGACGACCGCCTTCGTGTCGGCGTGGGCCTGGGCCCGTCCCGCGACGAACTTCGACGTGGCGAGGGCGACGTGCGGTCGGCCATGCAGGACGCCCATGCTGTTGGCCGAGACCGAGTGCAGCCATCCGGCAACCCGCGAGGACCGGCGGGCAAGGGCGGCCAAGTCGGCCGCCCGTTCCTGCGAGGTCACCACCAGATCCGGCCGGGCCTCGGTCAGGAGGCCCTTCAGGGTCGCTTCCACCCTGTCCTGCGGCACGGCCCGGCACGAGACGCCGTTCCACTGGTAGCGGACCTCCCCGCAGGCCTCCTCCCACACGGTTCCGTGGGCCCGGAGGTGGGCGCGCAGGTGGCCGATCTGGGCGGACCCGTTCCAGGGGGCCTCATGGCTGCCGAGGTAGACGACACGCCAGCCGGCCCGGACGAACTCTTCCGCCAGGAGCTGCTGGGAGACCTCCGCGCCCCCGATCAGTAGCGGTGGCGGGGTCCGCCGCCATACGAACACCACCGTCGGGCCGGTCACCGGACACCCGCCCAGTACGTGAAGAGGGCTTGCACCACGGCGGCCGTCTCCTGCCGGTCGCCGTCCCCGGAGGCGATGGCCAACTCCGCAGTCGCCGGGCGGTGGGCCGGGCGGCAGAAGTAGTCGCGGAAGTGCGTGAGGAAGGCGGGGTCGTGGAGGAAGTACTCGGGCTCGACCTCGTGGTGTCCGGCCGCCTTGCGCCGCAGGTGTAGGAGCTCGGGCATCACGTCCAGGTACAGGGTGCGGTCCGGCCTCAGGTGCGGCATCTCCTCGGCCCGGCGGGTCAGTTCGGGCAGGACGTTGAAGCCGTAGATCTCGTCCATGGCGTGAGCGTGGGCGAGGAAGGTGTCGACGGTCCGGTCCAGGACGACCAGCCCGCCGTGGCGGCGAGCTGCGTCCACGCGGTTGCCCTCGATCTCCATGAACGTCATAAACGCCTTCACCTGCTCGTCTGCCGACCGGGTGGAGGGGGTGGGGATGTCCTCGCGGCACGCGAACGACTTCACGTAGCAGGAGAAGAACAACGCGTCCTGCATCGCCGGCACCCGGCGTAGCCGCCCCAGGGCAGAGGTCTTGCCCCCGTACGAGGGGCCTTCCAGGCCGAGGATCATCACGACCCCCCGAGTCGGTAGAAGCGTTCCGCGAACTGGCCCCGCGGACGGCCGTCCGGGTCGGGCAGCAGGTTGGAGGCGACGGTGTGGGCGTGCCGGATCGGCCGGTACATCTTCCGTGCGGGGTGCATCTGCGAGCCGTGCATGTGTAGCAGGGTCACCTTGTCCAGGACGGTGGCCGTGATGTCCTCCAGCTTCGGTTCGAAGACATCGCGTACCCGCTGTCGGAACAGCTGCCGGTCGCATCCGGACAATCCGTACGTGGACCAGAAGGCGGCGTCTTCCCAGAACCAACGGCAGCCCAGGCGGCGCGCCGCCTCGTGGACGGCGAGATGGTCCGGGTGGCGAGTGACGGCGGCCGGGGCGAGCAGTTCTGCGTCGTCCATCCCGTCCAGCACCTCGGCGAGTTCGGAGGTGATTCGGTCCACCTGGGCGGGCTCGGGTGCCCGATAGGGCTTCTCGGCGTCCTTGTGCCCCAGGCCGACCCGGGCCGCCCCGAGGGGCAACAGGGACTGGGCGGCTTCGCGGTCGCGGAGTCCGGAGACCGTCTCCACGCCGTTGTAGGTGTTCTCGAGGGAGGGATGGACGCTGCGGGAGCGGGTGAAGACGGTGACCACGGTCAGCGGTCGGGGACGGGCGAGGAAGGTTCCGGAGGCGGACAGGACGAAGTCGTCGTGGTGGGGTTCGATGACGACCACCGGCCGCCCGGACGGCTTGCGCGGCTCGATCCAGTACGGCGCGAGGGTCAGCGGCGCCGTCAGCGTCATGATCTCCTTCGCCCCGGTCAGGGAGTCCATCCAGGCCCGGTGCGCGGTCAGGAGGTCGGTGGGGAAGGTGTAGATGCCGTCAGCGTCCGGCAGGGGAAGGCGGGTCACCTGGGGTTCTCCGATCATCGGACGGTGGTGGCGTACCAGTTGCGCCAGAAGCGGGGCGAGGTCAGGCCGAGGCGGACGACCACGGGGTTCTGCCACCAAAGCATCCGGGCCGTGGACCAGGCGTCGTAGCGGCGGGTGGAGGGCCGCACGCGGAGGTCGTCGAGGACCGCGACCGGCCCGCCCGTGCGGCGGCCGTAGGCGGTCAGGCGGGCGAAGAACTCCATGTCCTCGCTCATGAAGTAGTCGGGGCGGTAGCCGTGTACTGCCTTGAAAGCGTCCCGGGTGCAGAACTGATTGACGCCTTGGGCGCCACCGTGGCGGGCGCGGTGGTGGTCCCAGTAGGCGCACAGCAGACGGGCCCCGAACCGGGTGGGGGTGTAGAGCGGTGGGATCGCCCCGCCGACGGCCCCGGCGTCCATCGCGGCGACGGCGGCCGTGATCCCCTCCAGCGGCAGGGCCACGTCGGCATCGACGAAGAACAGCATCCGGCCCTCGGCCTCGCGGGCTCCGGTGTTCCGGGCCAGGCCGATGCTGCGGACCCGCTCCGTCACCGCCCTGGCCCCCAGTGCCTTCGCGACGGTCGCGGTGTCGTCGGTGGAGGCGTTGTTCACCACGATCACCTCCCCCAGGAGGCCGGAGGTGGCTTCCCAGGCGCGGAGGGACGCGAAGACGGTGGGCAAGTAGCGGGGCAGGTACTTGGCCTCGTTGTAGGCGGGAATGATCACCGACAGATCGGGATCGGTCACAGCACGGTCCTTCCTGATTGCGGGGACAGGGCAAGATGCAGGCGGGCGGCCCAGGCGTCGCGGTCGCGGCCCTCCCGGTGGGCGGCGTAGGTCCAGCCGCGTACGGCCTGGAAGGCCACGTACGCGTCCAAGAGCCGGGGGTCGACGGGTCGTCCGTAGGCAGCGGCAACGAACACCCGGTCGGACGGCTCCAGAGCGTCGCAGGTCACGAGGGTCTGGGCGAGGTCGTACTCGGGGACCTCCACGGTCGTGGCCTCGAAGTCCACGAGGCAGTCGGGGAGGCGGGGCCGGCCGTGTTCGCCGACGATGAGCCGTCGGTCGCCTCCGCAGACCATGTTCTCCAGGTGGAGGTCTCCGTGGCACCACACGAGTCGCTCCAGGCGTGCCCCGGCCGCGATGACCTCCAGGGCGGGCGCGAGCCGGACGAAGACCTGTTTGGGGCAGTGGGCGGCCAGAGCGCTGACCTGCTGGCCGATGCCTGGCGCCAGGGGGACGTCGGGCGGGGCCTTGACGGTATGGAAGGCGGCCATCAGCAGGGCGAGCCTCAGCAGTGCCGCCGGACGCGGCATCTTCCCGGCCCGGACGGCATCCCCCAAGGTGCTCATTCCGGCGTCGGCGGTGACCAGAGCGGAGACGGCCAGGCCGGGAACCGGCCCGTACCCGATCACGGCCGGCACCCGCACCCGCCCGGCGGCGGCGACGGCGGCCAGGAGGCGGGCCTCGTCGACAGCGCCGTGGGAGCCGTCGGCCGCGAACAACTTGACCACCACCCGGCAGCCGTCGACGAGTCGGACCCGATAGACAGCCGTCTTTGGTCCGTTGCGGACGCGGACCGTCTCGGCCGGAGCCGACCCGACCAGTTCCGTGCAGGCCCTATCTACTGCCAGAACCGTGCCGCCAGTCACAGTGCACCCGCCCCGGCCACGTGCCGCAGCGTGCGGTGCAACTGCTGCCGGTAGGCACGCACGTCCTCCGTGCCGGGGCACGAGCGCAACCACGGCTTGTGGCCCCCGACGAAGTGCACCACGTGCCCATCCCGGCGGGTAACCGGGCGGCGGAGGACCCGACGGACCCAGTCCCCCCGCTCGAGGAACCGATCCACCTCGAACCGGTTGAACACCGGCCCGACCGGGTGCGCGGCCCCGGAGGACAGCAACCAAAGGTTCAGGGCGCACTGGTCGTTGTGCTTGATGTACCGCCGCCCGCCGAGCAGAGCCCGCTGCACCCCGGCCCGCATGGGGGCGAGCATCGGAGCGGGGACCCACAGCATCCCGGCGTTGAAGTAGGTGCGCCCGACCAGGTGGGGCCAGCGCTCGGCGACCCCCGGCAGTGCCGGGCACTGCCCGACGGCCGGGTTGAACTCGTCCTGCACGGCGCCGATCCGGTCCGCCGGCAGTCCGTCCAGGGGCGCGGAGAGGTCGCCGCGCACGTGGACGTCTGCGTCCACGTAGATCAGGAACGGCCGGTCGAGGAAGCCGGGGGTGAACCCGAACCTCAGGTAGGTGGCGACCGAGATGTAGGCGGTGTCCGCCATGACGCTCTCGGACGGCGGAGCCTGCCAGCGCAGGTCGAACGAGCCGAACCCGCAGCGGCGGGCGAAGGACTCCATCACGGCGGCCTGCCCTGCGGACAGGCCGTTGGTCAGTACCCGTACCGCGCTCTCGCGGCGGTCGGCCACCGGCAGGTGGTCGGCGACCGACCCGAGCGTGACCAGGGCGGGCAAGAGGTAGCGGGCATCGACGCACATGCCGATCGCGTACACGCGGGTGCCTCCAGGGCGAGGTTCGACGGGACTGGCCGGCAGGGCCGGGGCATGGTGGCCGACTCCTCGCCCGTATTTGGGGGGAGCCGACCGCCTCACCGGTGTCGGCGAGGTGCTGCAGTCACCTGCCGCGGCCGGGCAGGTGGAGGGCTTCCGGCGCCGACGCCCCAGGCAGACCGGCGCCGGAAGCGGTTCAGACAAGCCGCAGGAGGTCCGTGTTCCGGGCGAGGTGGGCCACCGACTTGGCCAGCAGCCGCAGCGCTATCGCCGGATCGCTCCCGCAATCCCGGGCGACCTTGCGGGCGAACCGCACGGTGCCGACCGCGATGTCCTTGTCCCGGCTCTCCGGCAGCAGGGCCGCGTACCGTTCGGCGGGCACCGCGAGGGTGTGGACGTGCTCGCGCAGCCGCTCCCGCAGCCGTACGGATGCCTCCCCGGCCGGGTGGTGGTCGGCGAGAGTGAGGGCGGCCTCGACGTCCCCGGCGACGGCGGCAGCCGCGGAGGCGATCACGGTCTTCTGGTTGGCGGAGGTGACCGTGGGCACCTCGACCGGGGCTGTCGCCACTTCGTGCGCGAGTACGGTCACGATTCCGCTCCCATCCGCCTGCTGCCGGTTCGGCTGTGTGGACAAGTAACCCGTGTCCGAGCCGTGTTGGACATGACGAATCCGCTCGCAGCTACTCGCGTGACCACTGACGAAAAGTCCCGACCTGCGCTACCTCGTATGGCGGCCCCACCTCTACCGTGACTGCATGGTGCGGAAGCGGAACGCGGAATTAGAGACCTGGATGAAGGAACACGGGCTCAGCGCGGGCGCTCTTGCCGAGCAGGTCAACGACGCGATGGCGGACCTCACCGGCCACCGCGGCGCCGTCACCGAACGGACGGTCTACCGGTGGCTGTCGGGAGAGAACCGCTCGCCACAGGACCGCCAGTGGCAGGCCCTGGAGGTCGTCTCCGGGCTTCCCGCGACCGACCTGGGGTTCGTGCCTCGCGCCCGCCCCCGCCCCGCAACGCCCTCAGCACGACTGGAGGACCCTGTGCTTGGCCGTCGAAGCTTCATCTCCGTAGCCACCGGCGCGGCGGTCGCCGTGTCCACCGGCACCGCGACCGCAGCCACCCGACCCACCGTCGGGCACTCCGATGTCGACCGCCTGCGCGGTCTGGTGGCCGAACTGTGGCTCCTGGACGACCAGAACGGCGGCGGCCCCGTTCTGGAGAAGCGCGCCGCCGACCTCGCCGCCCGTACGATCAGCCTCCAGCAGCACGGCTCCGCCAGCCAGCGTGTCCGCTCCCGGCTCTACGCCGTCGCCGCCTCCTTCACGGCCTTCGCCATGTTCTCGGCCATCGACGCCCGACGGCTGGGGGAGGCCCAGCGCTACCTGGAGCAGTCCGTCACCCTCGCAGGGCTTTCCGGAGACGGACAGGTCCAGCACCAGACCTGGCGGTATGCCGCCATGCTCGCCGGACAGCGCGGCCGGTACGCCGACGCCCTTGCCGCGGCCGAAGCCTGCACCGGCACCCGGGCGCACCGCGCCGACCCCCTCTACGCCTCGCTGACCCACTCCCGCATCGCCCTGACCGCCGCCAGCCTCGGTGACAAGACCCGGGCGCTCCGCGCCCTGGACCGGGCCCACGGTGCCTACGACCGGGCCGATCCCGCCGAGGCCCGTCCGTCCTCCGTCGCCTTCTACACCCGGGGCGAACTCCACGGCCTGACCGGCATCACCCATTACCGGCTAGGCGAGGCGGAGAAGGCTGAGTTCCATGCGCACCGGTGCATCGCGGACCTCCGCGACGACCAGCACCGCAACCGCGCCTACTACCTGTCCCAGGCGGCCCTCGCGCAGGTCGCGCAGGGTGATGTCGAGCAGGCCGTGGCCACTGCCACCCGCGTCATCGCCCCGACCAGCGCCGACTCAGGCCGGGTCCCCCACCTCCTGGGCAGCTTCACCTCCGCACTCAATCAGGCGGCCCCCAAGTCCGCCGTCACCCGCCAGTGGAACGACCGCGCCCGCACTGCCTGAACCGTCACGCGACAAGGAGCACCATGCCCGCCCCGGAGATCACCCTTCACCGCTACGGCACCGACCAGCTGCCCACCATCCGCCCCACCCTGGTCGGCGTGTACGCCGAGGTGTACGAGAAGGAGATCGGCGAGGACCCGTTCTTCTCCGTCGACCGCTTCGAGGGCCGGCTCACCGGCCACTCCTCCCGCCCGTCCTGGGAGGCCGTGGTCGCCTATGACGGTGGCGAGGCCGCCGGCTACGCCTACGCCGCGGCCCTGCCCCAGAACACCGGCTGGTGGGCCCACATGCTCCAGCCCCTCCCGGAGGCGGACACGACCGAGGACGGCACCCGCACCCTCGCCCTCTTCGAGATCATGGTCCGTGCTCCCTGGAGGGGCACGGGCTTGGCGCACCGCATCCACGAGGAACTTCTGGCCGGCCGCACCGAGGAACGCGTCACGCTGCTCGTCGAGCCCGGACACCCGAAGGTGAAGGCCCTCTATGAGGGGTGGGGGTACCAACACATCGGTGACCAGCAGCCGTTCCCCGACGCCCCGGTGTACACCACCATGCTCCGCGCGCTCAGGTGTGATGGCAGTACATCTGCAGGGCGATCCTGAGGCCGGAGACCGCCTTGTGGGTGGCTCGGGCGAAGAAGCCGGCGACGGTGACGCCGACGGCCCTGGCGGCGGTCGCGACGAGCGCGTGCTCGTCGTCGGGCAGACAGACGCTGCACACCTTGGAGCGCTGGTCGTCCCTGCGGTGCGTCGTCGTGCACGCGCTTTGGCGGGGTAGCGGAGGTGACGCGGCTTCGCACGCAGGCTGCTGCTCTTCCCTCGGCTGCGATCCGTCCTCGGTCGCTGCCTGGTGGACCGGTGCCCCCTGGCTCCGGTCCGATCCCGCCACTCCAGGGGCGGGATCGGCCGAGATGCTCTCTCCCCCGACGGGGAAGAGCGTCTTGGCCGATAACTTGCTCCGTCTCGGGCTTGGATAGGGGCCGCCTGCTGGTGGTCGTGGGGACTCGTGGTTGTGGAGGCGTCGTGCAAGAGCGTGTCTCCTGTTGGTCGGGCTGGAACGGCTTCGGTGCTGTGGGGATGGGGCGTACGAACGTCAGCTCGCCCCGCGACGGATGCGCGGGTGAGCAGCCTGACTTCGGACGGGGCTCACGCGGCGTCCGCCCTGCCGCTGTCGAGTTCGACCTGGACCTGGCGGGTGATCTTGTCCCGGCGGTCCCTGCCGATGGAGAGGCCACGTGCGCGGACAGCCGTCTCGATGTGGCGGCTTGACGCGCGTCCATCGCGTCCGAGCGGGGCGGTGCGGGCGATGGCGCGGAGTTCGTCGTCGGTGGCGGCGGGCTTGCGACCGGTGCGCTTCTTCGGCGGGACGTGGGCTTCCGCCACTTGATCGGCCTCTTCCGCCACATCGCCTGATCCGTCCCGTAGGGCGTCAGCCGGAGCGAGGCGGCCACCCTCGCGTGGAGGGCTGTGAGGGTCCACGGGCCCTTCTGGGTAGGGGAGCTGCTCCGTGGCGGGGTGCGCGCCGGGACGGTCCAGGCCCGCGGGATGCGCTGCGGGCTCGCCTGCCGGACAGCGGTTGTGGTGGGACTCGTCGGCGGCGACATGGCGGTGGATCTGCCGCATGAGGACGCCGAAGGCGAAGAGCGCGGCTGCTGGAGGCACGGCGGCGACGACGTAGTCGAGGGCCGGGGCCGGGGCGCCGTTGGTGCTGCTGACGCCGGCGACGTTGAGGGCGATGGAGCCCAGTGATCCGGCAGCGGTGAGGGCGATCGCCCACCCGTCGGTTTCCCGGCGGAGGCTGGCCCGGAGCATGAGTACTTCCCCGGCGACGATGAAGGCGTCGAGCGTGGCGGGCCACGCCCACTGGCGGGCTGGGGAAGCGCTGAGGCCGTGCTGCCCCGCGACTTCGGCGAGATGGGCGTAGGAGAGCCAGAATCCTGCTGCGGTGAGCGCGACGATGACGCAGCCTGCGACGGCCAGGGCGTACCGCTCAGCCGTCTGGGTGCGGTGGGAGGTGGTGGTCAAGCGGGTGGTGCTCCAAGGGGTTGGCGCGTTCAAGCGGCAGGGGAGGTGCGGCGGCGGTCGGCGCCGTCGAGGACGACCCGGCGGGTCATCTCGGAGAGGCGGGAAGCGACACGGTCGCCGAGGGCGGTGCGGAGCTCGGGGATGGGGAGGTTGGTCGTGAGCAGGGTGGGGCGCAGGTACTCGTACCGGTGGTTGATCAGCCGGTAGGTCAGCTCCTCCGTCCACTCGCTGCCCTTGGCGGCGCCGAGGTCGTCCAGGAGCAGCAGCGGGCAGCGGGCCAAGGTGCGCAGCTCACGTTCCGCGTCGAGGCCGGGGCGGGGCCTCAGGCGGGCGTACAGGTCGGCGGCTGTGACCGCCTCCCAGCGCAGGCGGACGCCAGCAGCGAGCAGCGCGCGGACGGCCCCGTAGGCCTGGTGGGTCTTGCCGGTGCCCGTGGGACCTGCGATCAGCAGCGACGGGCCCTCTGCTATGCCCCGCGTACCGCTCGGGCCAGGGCGTCCGGCACGCGCGATCTCGTCCACCCAGGCGGTGACTTGGGGGTGATCGGCGAGGGCATGCCGGTATCGCGGGGGGATCCGGGCGTCGGCCAGTTCCAGTGCGCTGACAGGCTCGGGCGTGGGCTCCGGTTCCTCCGAGCCGATGACGGGGTCCATGCCCCGGCGGGCCAGGATGCCCGCCACGGCCCGGACGGCCTGACCGGAGGGCTGGGGCAGGGTGGTGGCGGTCAGAGCGCACCCCCGTAGGCAGCGGCGACGTCGGTGGGGTTGGTCCAGGGACGGTGGGTGACGGCGGTCGTGGGCGTCCCCGCGTTCATGACCTCGTGCACGACACTGGCCAGGGTCTTCGGGTGAAGGCCCTTGGCACGGTGGCGGTCCAGACCGGCTCGTACGTGGGCGGGGTCGATGCCCTCGGCCAGGAGCTTCGCGGCTTCCCGTCCGAGTTGACCGAGCACGCTCGCGGGCGGACGGTGTTCGCAGGCCGCGGCGTACTCGGTGACGAGGTCCTTCGCCGAGACGGTCTGGGGCGCGGGGGCGCTCGCGACCCCCAACGGGGTAGTTCCTAGTTCCCTGTTCCTAGGTCCTAGATCCGGACGCTGAGGGTTCACCGCGGCCTTTACGAGCCCTCCCTGAGCACGCGCTGACGACTCACTGAATCGCCCCTGACCTGCAGAGTCTCGGCTCATGGTGGGCTCCGTGTCTTCTCCCGGACCTTTCACGGAAGCCTCAGCGACTGCTCCGCGCATGGGCAGTGAGGTCTCACGGGGAAGGCCGAGGTCGTGGTGCGGGCAGTCCGAGATCCTGCTGGCGCTGGGGCGGTTGATCTTCTGGTGGCGGCCGAAGGCGACGATGTGCAGGTACTGCCTTCCGTCCTCGCCCTCGTAGCGGCAGATCAGGCCGACAGCGTCGAGCTGCGTCAGGTCGTCCTCGACCTCCACCGGGCCGTGCTCGCGGCGCAGCGACCACAGCTGTCCGGCGATGACGGCGGCCTGGTCACGGATGCGGCCCCTGTCGTCGGCTTGGGTGAGCAGGCCGAAGAAGGTCCGCTCGGCTGTCAGGGACACGGCCGCCAGGGACTCGGAGGCGAAGGCCTCGGGCTTGATGGTGCGGATACGGGCGATGAGGACCGACCGCCTTTCGAAATTGGGGGCGTGGAGACAGTGGGGCAGTGATGCGTGGACAACACAGCCACACCCCTGCCCCGGAAGTCCAGGGCTGGTTCTAGGACTCCTGAAAGATTTTCCGGCTGCAGGGTAGACCTGAAATCCCGGTCGCCGAAATCTCCCCCAAATTCTGCTGGCATCGCTCACAGCAGACAGGAAAGCCTTCCGAAGGCTCGGGCGCGCAAGCTACAACACAGCAATGCCGCCACGCCCCCTTGAAATCGGACCCGCCGGACGGGCCGCCGCCCACGCCATCGAACGCACCCGCGTCGCCCGTGGCTACTCCCAGCGCCAGCTCGCTGCCCGCGTCACCGCACTCGGTCGCCCCATGACGTTCACCGCGCTCTCACGTATCGAACGCACGGTCCGGCGCTGCGACATCGACGACCTCGTCGCCATCGCTGCCGCCCTCGGAACCCCTCCGCAGATCTTGCTGGCGACGGTGCCGATCCACCCGGCTCCCGCCGGGGTGGGCGAAATATAGCCGACGATCCCCGATTTCCGAAACCGGGGATTCTCCGGACTATTGGTGGTCCCGTACGTCTTCGCCGCCCATGGTGGCGGGGCGCTTTCATTCCCTTCGTCTGCCTTAAGGATTCTCACTTGTCTCCTGTCGACCCGGTCTCCTCCGTCAGTGCTGCCGAATTCCGTCACCGTCCGCCCATCAGTCGCGCGTTTCTCGGGGTGCAGGACGCGGCTGAATATCTCGGTATTTCGCCCAAGATGCTCTACGTATGGCGTCACCGGCGCCAGGGTCCGCCGAGTTTCCGCATGGGTGCCCGCGGGCGAGTGACGTACCGGATCGATGCGCTCGATGCCTGGATACGCGAGCAGGAGCAGGCGGATTCCCGATCCAACCCCGCCCTCAACCCGGTGAGCGCCGCACCGCAGCGGCGCGCCGCCTACTTGGCAACCGTCTGACGCCTCCCGGCCGCCCCTCCCGACCCCTACCTGCAAGGAAACACTTGGCCGGCTACATCGAAGACCGCTGGATCAACAAGAAGAAGGACCCCGTCACCGGCAAGCGCGAGCGCACCGCCCGGTACGGAAAGGGGAGTCGCTACCGGGTCGCGGGTATCCCCGGTGTCCGCGGCATGTCGTTCGACACCCTGGAGGACGCCAAGGCGTGGCTCCGCAGGGCCGGCACCGACAGCGAGCGGGGCGAGTTCGTCGATCCGCGCGACGGCTCCATCACCATCGCCGACTACGTCAGGCACCACTGGCAGGCGGGCGTCCGTGGAGCACCGGGCACGGTCAAGCGGGTCGACGAGCGCGTGCGCCTCCACGTCCTTCCGCACATCGGCGAGGTGGCGCTGCGGGATGTTTCTGCCTCCGTCCTGCGCGGCTACATCGCCACGCTCGAAGGCGAGTGCGCACCGCGCTACGCCCGGCAGATCCTCACCACCCTCTCGAACGTCTTCGAGACGGCGATCGACGACAAGCGTCTGGTCCGCAATCCGATGCGCGCCAAGTCGGTGCGCTGGCCCAAGGCTCCTGAGGACCAGCGGGAGGCATGGCTGCTGGAGACCGCGCAGCGGGTACGGGACGTCATCAACCAGCGGTACCGGATCGCCGTCGTCGTCGCCCTCGGGTGCGGGCTGCGCCAGGGGGAGGTCTTCGGGCTGTCGCCCGCGGATGTCGACTTCGAGCGCGGCCTCATCCGTGTCCGTCGACAGGTCCAGCTCCTGTACGGGCGCCTGTACTTCACCCTCCCCAAGGGCGGGAAGACCCGGATCGTCGACATGCCGCCGTCGGTGGCCGCCGAGTTGCGCGCACACTTCCTGCAGCACCCGGCCGTCGAGGTCGAGTTGCCGTGGGGCGGCCCGGAACCGGATCGGGAGAGACGAGCCTTTCCGCTGGTCCTGACCACGACCTACGGCAACGCCATCCGCGCCAACATCTTCAACGACGAGGTGTGGAAGCCCGCCCTCGCGCAGGCCGGAGTGATCCCCGTGCGGGAGAAGGGCCAGCGCTGGAAGGCGTCCCGCAAGGACGGCTTCCACGTCCTCCGGCACACCTACGCCTCCGTGATCCTCGAGGCGGGCGAGTCCGTGGTCACCCTGGCCCGGTGGCTTGGCCACTCCAGCCCGACCATCACCCTCGACCACTACGCCCACTTCATGCCCGAGGCCGGCGGCAAGGGGCGTGCAGCCGTTGATGCGCTGATCGGCGTGATCCCTGAGTATGTTCCCGAGAATGTCACGCTTGAATGAGAAAACGGGTGGCACAGCACCTGCTGTGCCACCCGTTGTGGCGTCCAGGACTCAGCGCATGGGCTCTCTAACGCTGGCGGACGTCTCGCACAGTGTTGGAGATGGCTCAGAACAGTGGAATGCCAAGGCTCGCTGAAACCAACTGGGCAACTCCTGTCCAGCCAAGGGCGGGCAGATTGGTCCTGGCGCTCTGCAGCACCCTCTCCGTGAGCTGTCGAACCCGCCCGGGCTCTGGTGCGCCCATGGCGAGTTCTGCTGCCAGAGCCTCCGCATCGGCGACGACTACGGCGCGGACCTCCTCCGACATTTCTGCGGACTGCGCGGCGGCCAGAACCTCGCGCGCGAACAGCGCGAGCTGCTGGGGGTCGTAGCCGAAGACGTTGTTCTGGGTGTTGTCTTGGCCCATCTGGGGCGCGCCCCCGTTGACGGTGATGTTCCACTCGTTGTGGATACCGGGTCGTTGCTGCTCGTTCAAGAACTTCCTCACAGAGATGGGATCTTTGAACCCGCACTCGATGCCGAGAGCGGTCAGGGTGAAGGCTCGAATGGTTTGAGGTGTCTGGTCGACCGTCAGGATCTTGTTCGCCTCGAGGTACTCGACAGCCCGGAAGACCTCAGCAACCTCCAGGATTTCGTCCAGTACGGCCATGTGCTTGGAGAGCAGGAAGTCGATCGCCTCCACGCGACCCGATGGGTAGTTGTCCATGCCGGCTGCGACAAGCCCGTTGAGGGCACGGTCGAACCTCATGCGGGGGTTGTCTCGTTCTGCAATGAGCCGGTCGGCCACGGCCAGCCCACGGGCGGTGAGGGAGCAGGCCGTTCCGGAGGCATAAAGCTCGGTGTTGTGCACCATGCCGACGGCTTTGAGGTAGTCGATGAGGGTGACCAGGCGAGCATCGCCGACGGGATGCCAGAAAGGTTCCGCGTCCACCAGGGCTTGGGTGTCGCCGCCGGACTCCGCGCGCAGCCAGACCAAGAGCAGGTCCGTCTCTATCTCGATCGTCACAGAAGGATGCTAGGCGGTCCGTTCCGTGTCTTGCAGTTAGAGCCCGTACCGTCCGCCGCCGTGGGGTCTCTCCAGATCCGGAGGGCTGAGGAGCGTCACAGACGGCCAAGGTCCCGATTGGCTGGATGTCCCTGGGTGCCTCGATAACTCGGCGGGTGCGGCGCCCGGCGGCATGGAACATTCAGCGGCCCAGACAGCGAAGCGGCGTGAGCTGCTGGCCAGAACGCACCGCGTAGAACGTCAGATGAGGGCGCGATGGCCCCGGCTTCGCGGAGTTGCGCATTCTCCCCAGATTCTCCCCACGGGGCCTCTGAGGGCGTGATCCATGGTTCGCTTGCGCTAAGTCGATCAAGCTCGTGCGGTGGATCGCTACAGCCAGTCGCGCCTCTTGAAGATGACGTACAGGCTGACGCAGACCACTGCCATCAGGAGGATCGCGAAGGGGTAGCCGCCGGCCCACTTCAACTCCGGCATGTCTTCGAAGTTCATGCCGTAGATGGTTCCCACGAGTGTGGGTGCAAACAGGATGGCGGCCCACGAGGAGATCTTCTTGATCTCCTCGTTCTGTTCGAAGCCCGCTTCCGCCAAGGCGCGCATTTCGGCGTTCTGTTGTTGGGAGACCCGGGTGGCGTTGACCGTGAGGATTTCCGTCAGGGCCTGGCGGAAGCCGTCCACGCGTTCGCTGGTGTGGGTGACGTGGTCCGCGACGTCGCGGAGGTAGCGCTGGAGTTCCTCGTCCGTGCCGTACTTGGCGAAGCCCGCCATCAGGGCGTGGAGCATGCCGACCAGGGGGCGGGTGGCGCGTTGGAACTCGACCATTTCCCGGGAGAGTTCGTAGATGCGGCGGGAGACTTCGGGGTCGCCGCGGAAGACCTCCGTCTCGATCTCGTCCATGTCGTTCTGGACGCCCGCCACGACCGGGGCGTAGCCGTCCACCACCGCGTCGAGGATGGCGTACAGGGCGGCTTCCGGGCCCAGGGAGAGGAGTTCCGGGGATTCCTCCATGCGCCGGCGGACCGTGGAGAGGTCGGGGGCGGCGCCGTGGCGGACCGTGATCAGGAAGTCGGGTCCGACGAAGACGTGGAGTTCGCCGAAGTCGACCTCCTCCTGGGCGTCCAGGTAGCGGGCCGCGCGCAGGACCACGAAGAGGGTGTCGCCGTAGCGTTCCAGCTTGGGGCGCTGGTGGGCCTCCAGGGCGTCTTCGATCGAGAGCGGGTGGAGGTTGAACTCGGCGGCCAGGGAGTGGAGTTCGGGTTCCGTCGGGCGGTGCAGGCCGATCCAGGCCATGCCGTCGGGTTCTTCGCGGAGCCGGCGGAAGGTCTCGGCGAGGGTGGTGGGGGAGGCGACGCGGCGGCCCTCGCGGTAGACGGCCGAGTCGATCACGCTGCGGTGGTCCGGGGGGAGGGGGGCCGGGGGCGGCGACGGGGATGCGGGGGTGTGGCCGGGCGGCCGGAGCCAGGGCGTGCGCTTCGCTGGGTTGGGGCGGTGGTCTGGGCGCTCCGGCATCACAGCTCCGGGAGGGGTGGGACGGACGGACGTTGCGGACAGGGGGTGTCCGCAAGGGGGGTTAGGTTGCGGGTATGGCCTCCGTTACGAGTTCCGTACTCGGCACCCGCGCTCTGAACCGTGCCACGCTCGCCCGCCAGCTGCTGCTGAGCCGCGCCGAGATGCCGGCGCGTGATGCCGTCGCGCACCTGGTCGGGCTGCAGGCGCAGAACGTCAAGCCGCCCTACTTCCAGTTGCACGCCCGCCTCGCCGGGTTCCGGCCCGAGGAGCTGGGGCGGCTGATGGAGGAGCGGGAGGTGGTGCGGATGGTGACCATGCGGTCCACCATTCACACCCATACCGTGGATGACGCCCGGATCCTGAGACCCCTGGTGCAGGGGTCCCGGGACCGGGAGGTGCAGTACTTCCGGAAGGGGCTGGCCGGAGTCGACCTGAAGGTGCTCGCCGAGCGGGCCCGGGGGTTCGTCGAGGAGGAGCCGCGGACCATGGCCGAGATCCGCGAGGAGCTGCTGCGCGCGTGGCCCGGGGCCGATCCGCAGTCGCTGTCCGTGGCCGCCCGGTGCCTGCTGCCGCTCGTGCAGGTCACCCCGCGCGGGGTGTGGGGCCGTAGCGGGCAGGTGCGGTTGACGACCCTCGAGGCGTGGGCGGGCGGCGCGAGCGGCGCCGGGGAAGGGTCCGGCATCGGGGAGGTCGTGCTGCGGTACCTCGGGGCCTTCGGGCCCGCCTCCGTGAAGGACATGCAGACCTGGGCCGGGATCACCCGGCTCCGCGAGGCCTTCGAGCGGCTGCGGCCGCGCCTGGTCACCTTCCGTGACGAGAACGAGACCGAGCTGTTCGACCTGCCCGACGCGCCCCGCCCCGACGCCGACACCCCGGCGCCGCCCCGCTTCCTGCCCGAGTTCGACAACCTGCTGCTCTCCCACGCCGACCGGACCCGCGTCGTCCCTCCCGAGTTCAAGGGACTGAACGCGAGCGGGAACCAGAGCCGGTGCGTCGTGCTGGTCGACGGGTTTCTCGCAGGCGTGTGGGCGCGTACGGAGGCGGTCGTCACCGTCGAGCTGTTCCGGGAAGTGGCCGGGGGTGTGAAGGAGCAGATCGCGGCCGAGGGGGAGGCGATGCTCGCCGGGATGGGCCACGGGCCCGGGACGGTGCGGTTCGGGTCAATCCGAGGCTGACGCCGCCCTGGTGGAGGGCCCGTCCGGCGCGGCACGATGCCTCCCATGACCATGACGGAGAACAGCGCCACCGACAGCTTCCTGGCCGCACGGGACTTCCTGCTCGCCCACCGCGGGCAGTACGAGGCCGCCCGCGCTGGATTCACCTGGCCCCGCCCCGAGCGCTTCAACTGGGCGTTCGACTGGTTCGACCGCCTCGCCGAGGGCAACGGGGCCGACGCGCTGCGGATCGTGGAGGAGGACGGGACCACCGAAACCGTCACCTTCGACGAGATGCGGCTGCGGTCCGGATCCGCCGCGACCTGGCTGCGCGGGCAGGGTGTCGCGGCCGGTGACCGGATCCTGGTCATGCTCGGCAACCAGCGCGAGCTGTGGGAGGTGATGCTCGGCGCGATGAAGCTGCGCGCCGTGGTCATCCCCGCCACCCCGCTCCTCGGCCCCGCCGACCTGCGCGACCGGATCGAGCGCGGCCGTGTGCGCCACGTGATCGCGCGCGTGGCGGACACCCCGAAGTTCGACGAGGTGCCGGGCGACTACACGCGGATCGCCGCCGGTGACGGCGTCCCGGCCGGCTGGCTGCGGCTCGCGGACATGGACGGGGCCGACAGCGGCTTCCGCCCCGACGGCACTACCCTCGCCTCCGACCCGCTGATGCTCTATTTCACCTCGGGCACCACAGCCCGCCCCAAGCTCGTCGAGCACACCCACGCCTCGTACCCCGTCGGGCACCTCTCCACCATGTACTGGCTCGGTCTGCGCCCCGGCGACGTACACCTCAACATCGCCTCGCCCGGCTGGGCCAAGCACGCCTGGTCCAACCTCTTCGCCCCCTGGAACGCCGGCGCCACCGTCTTCGTCCACAACTACACCCGCTTCGACCCGCAGCGGCTGATGGCCGAGATGGACCGCGCCGGGGTCACCACCTTCTGCGCCCCGCCCACCGTCTGGCGGATGCTGATCCAGTCCGACCTGACCGCCCTCCAGCGCCCCCCGCGCGAGGCCGTCGCCGCCGGTGAACCCCTGAACCCGGAGGTCATCGAACGGGTCAAGGAGGCCTGGGGCATCACCATCCGCGACGGGTTCGGCCAGACCGAGACCACCCTCCAGGTGGGCAACTTCCCCGGCGTCCCCGTCAAGCCCGGCTCGATGGGCCGCCCCGCGCCCGGGTACGAGATCGTCCTGCTGGACCCCGTCACCGGCAAGGAGTCCCCCGACGAGGGGGAGCTGTGCGTGGACCTGCGCACCCGCCCCGCCGGGGTGATGACCGGCTACCGCGACGACCCCGAGCGGACCGCCGAGGCCATGGCGGACGGGCTGTACCGCACCGGGGACATCGCCTCCCGCGACGCCGACGGCTACCTCACCTACGTGGGCCGGGCCGACGACGTCTTCAAGGCCTCCGACTACAAGATCAGCCCCTTCGAGCTGGAGAGCGCCCTGCTCGAGCACGAGGCGGTCGCCGAGGCGGCCGTCGTCCCGGCCCCGGACGCGCTGCGGCTCGCCGTCCCGAAGGCGTACATCACCCTCGCCGCCGGCTGGGAGGCCGGGGAGGAGACCGCGCGGCTGCTGTTCGAGCACTCCCGGGCGGTGCTCTCCCCGTACAAGCGGATCCGGCGCATCGAGTTCGCCGAGCTCCCCAAGACCGTGTCCGGGAAGATCCGCCGGGTGGAGCTGCGGGACCTCACGGCCGCCGGTTCCGCCCAGGAGTACGACGAGGCCGATCTGGCGGGGTGAGGTCCCTCGGGCGCCCGGACGGAAACGGGCGTCCGTCCCGTCCGGGCACCCGCCCCGTCCGGGGCGCCCGGACGGAAACGGGTCAGGCCGGCAGCTGCGCCTCGATCGCGGCGATGACCTCCGGGGCCTCCGGCTCGGTGCGGGGGCGGAAGCGCGCCACGACCTCGCCGGCCGGGGAGATCAGGAACTTCTCGAAGTTCCACTGGATGTCCCCGGCCTCACCGTCGGCGTCCGCGGTCTTCACCAGCTCCTGGTACAGCGGGTGCCGGTTCTCGCCGTTCACCTCGGTCTTCTCCAGCATCGGGAAGGTCACCCCGAAGCCGGCCGCGCAGAAGGTCTGGATGTCCTCCGCGGTGCCCGGCTCCTGGCCGCCGAACTGGTTGCAGGGCACACCGATGACGGTGAACCCCTTCTCCTCGTACTTGAACTGCAGGCGGGCCAGACCGGAGTACTGGGGGGTGAGCCCGCACTGCGAGGCGGTGTTCACCAGCAGGACGGCCTTGCCGCGGTGGGCCGCCAGGCTGGTGGGCTCGTCGTCCAGGGTGGTCAGCGGGATGTCGTACAGGCTCATCGGGCTCTCCTCGGCTCGGCATGGATGCAGGCCGGCGGGCAGGCAGGCCGGCGGCAGGCAGGCAACATGATCGAACAACACGTGCGAACAGCCTCCGAGCCTAGGCCCCCCGCCCGACGAGTGCGTCCGCCGGGTCGTTGACCGGCTGCGGCATGCCCGTGAGGTCCATGACGAACAGCGGTATCCCCAGGTCGTCCGCGCGCCCGCGGGCCTCCTCCGTATAGCCCGCCAGGGCGAAGTACACGCTGGTCGCCGACGCCGTCAGACCGTTCAGCCACACGCACTCCACCGCCCGCAGCCCGGCCGGAGCCGTCGTCGGGTCCACCTGGGCCACCACCCCGGGCGCCCGCAGGTCCACCGCCGCGGAGGGGATCGGCACCCCGTCGGGCTGGCGGACGTCCCGGAACCCGAGCCAGCGCAGGTAGAGCGCGGCCGTCGCCACCGCGTCCCGGGCGGTACGGATGGTCACGGGCCGGAACGGCGGCCGCGAGGCGGGACCCCGGGGCGCGGCCGCCGCGCCCTGGCCGGGGGAGCGGGAGGCGGGCCCGGCCGCCCGTCCGGGTGGCCTCTCGTCCGGCCGTACGCCGCTCCCCGCACTGCCCGCGTCCGGCGCGCCGGGCTCCGCCCCGGCCGCGGCCCCCGCGCCCGCCGCCCCCGCCGGGGGCCTCGCGGGTTCCGCGGGTTCGGGCGGCCGTACGGGCACCAGCACCACCGTCCCGCACGACCCGCAGCCGACCTCCGGGTGCGGCCACTCGCTCTCCCGCCCGCAGGCCCCGCACCGCACCGCCACCCAGCCGCCCTGCCAGGTGCGGTGGGTCAGCGGCACGGGCGTCGCCGCCAGGTCCAGCGGCGGGGTGACCGGACTCCCGCAGGCGCACGGGAAGACCGGGGAGATGTAACCGTTCTCGCGCTGGCACGCCGGGCAGCGCACCGGTACCGCTTCCGCCATGAGCCTTGGACCCTCTCCGTCGCTGTGCGTGGGTCCATGCTCCACCACCGGCTACCGCCGGGGCGAGCGAGCCCGCCGAATCCCGCCGTTTCACCCCGTGGGCCCGGGCATTTGTGCAACTCACCGAAAGAGATGCGGCTTTTGGTGGGTTCCGAGGTGCCCCGGCGCCTTGACGTGCGGGAAGCCGACGCTTAGCTTGTTTCGTATAGCAGAACATAAATTCCGGATGCCGGAAAAAGTCTGACCGCCAGACCCGCAGGAGAACCTGATGCCTCGTATGACAGCCGCCGCTGCCGCCGTTGAGATCCTCAAGCTCGAGGGTGTCGAGCAGGCGTTCGGCGTGCCCGGTGCCGCGATCAACCCGTTCTACCGCGAGCTCAAGAACGTGGGCGGAATCGCGCACACGCTGGCCCGTCACGTCGAGGGCGCCTCGCACATGGCCGAGGGCTACACCCGTGCCAAGGCGGGCAACATCGGCGTCTGCATCGGTACCTCGGGCCCGGCCGGCACCGACATGATCACCGGCCTGTACTCCGCGATCGCGGACTCCATCCCGATCCTGTGCATCACCGGCCAGGCCCCGGTCTCGAAGCTCCACAAGGAGGACTTCCAGGCCGTCGACATCGCCTCGATCGCCAAGCCCGTCACCAAGGCCGCCACCACGGTCCTGGAGGCCGCGCAGGTCCCCGGCGTCTTCCAGCAGGCCTTCCACCTGATGCGCTCCGGCCGTCCCGGCCCGGTCCTCATCGACCTGCCGATCGACGTCCAGCTGACCGAGATCGAGTTCGACCCCGAGACCTACACCCCGCTGCCGGTCTACAAGCCGCAGGCCAGCCGCGCCCAGGCCGAGAAGGCCCTGAGCTTCCTGCTCGAGGCCGAGCGTCCGCTGATCGTCGCCGGTGGCGGCATCATCAACGCCGACGCCTCCGACCTGCTGGTCGAGTTCGCCGAGCTGACGAACATCCCGGTCATCTCCACCCTGATGGGCTGGGGCACCATCCCGGACGACCACGAGCTGGCCGCCGGCATGGTCGGCGTGCAGACCGCGCACCGCTACGGCAACGCGACCTTCCTGGAGTCGGACACCGTCATCGGCATCGGCAACCGCTGGGCCAACCGTCACACCGGCTACAACCTGGAGGCCTACACCAAGGGCCGCAAGTTCGTCCACGTCGACATCGAGCCCACCCAGCTGGGCAAGATCTTCGCCCCGGACTTCGGCATCGCCTCCGACGCCAAGGTCGCCCTCGAGCTCTTCATCGAGGTCGCCAAGGAGCTCAAGGCCGAGGGCAAGCTGCCGGACTTCTCCGCCTGGGCGGCCTCCGCGCAGGAGCGCAAGGCCACCCTGCAGCGCCGCACGCACTTCGACAACATCCCCCTGAAGCCGCAGCGCGTCTACGAGGAGATGAACAAGGCGTTCGGCCCGGAGACCCGCTACGTCACCACCATCGGCCTCTCCCAGATCGCGGCCGCGCAGTTCCTGCACGTCTACAAGCCGCGCCACTGGGTCAACTGCGGCCAGGCCGGCCCGCTCGGCTGGACCATCCCGGCCGCCATCGGCGCCGCCACCGCGCAGCCCGAGACCCCGGTCGTCGCCCTCTCCGGCGACTACGACTTCCAGTTCATGATCGAGGAGCTGGCGGTCGCCGCCCAGCACAAGGTCCCCTACGTCCACGTCCTCGTGAACAACGCCTACCTGGGCCTGATCCGCCAGGCGCAGGGCGGCCTCGGCATCAACTTCGAGGTCAACCTCGAGTTCGAGAACATCAACACCCCGGAGATCGGCGTCTACGGCGTCGACCACGTCAAGGTCGCCGAGGGCCTGGGCGTCAAGGCCATCCGCGTCACCGACCCGGACAAGCTGGGCGAGGCCTTCGAGGAGGCCAAGAAGCTGGCGCAGGAGTTCCAGGTCCCGGTCGTCGTCGAGGCCATCCTGGAGCGCGTCACCAACATCGCGATGAGCAAGACGGTCGACATGAGCGACGTCACCGAGTTCGAGGAGCTCGCGACCGAGCCGGGCCACGCCCCGACCGCGATCAAGCCCCTCCAGGTCTGATCGCCCTCGCACGCACGCAGCGGCCCCCGCTCCTCCTCCGGGAGGGCCGGGGGCCGCTTCGGCGTTGTGCGGGGTCGTGCGGGGCCGCCATCGCCCCCTCGAGGGGCCGGGGGCTGGGCGGTGGCCGCCCACCCGCCTCCCCGGGTGCGGGTGGGTGGGCCGGGGGGCGTCCCGCCGGGCGGTGGCTGGCCAGCCGGACGGGGCGGGGGTGGTCGGGGTTTCACTCGGCGGTCTCAGAGAGGGGTTGGGGCTTTCCCGTCAGTCTCATCGTCCTTCCGCGGCGGGCCGCCCTGTCAAGGGCGCTCCTTCGTCGCGTCGCTTCGCGATCGCCTGCGGCGACCCTTGACAGGCCGTCCCGCCGCGAAATGCCGAAGACTGCCGGGAAACCCCCAAGGAACGGGACGGATGTTCATGGGCCATGCGGCGGACTCAGCGACCCTTCGGGGTCGTCGGGGGCCGCCTCGCCAAGCATCCGGGCAGACAGGAGAGTCAAACGGGGCCGCGATTCGCGCCAGATCGCTACGCGCTTCTCTCATCTCAGCGTCTACCAGCCGCCTGGGGCCGCTGCCCGCTGCAAACGACGACGGAATCGTCATCCGGGGCCCGTGGGCGCATCAAATCGCTACGCGCTCCTCTGATTTCGGCGTCCGCGACCCGTCTGGGTCCGCTGCCCGCACCAAAAGCCGACGGAATTGGCATACGAAGCCGCCAGGCGCGCCAGATCGCTACGCGCTTCTCTCATTTCGGCGTCCGGCGGTCGCCTTGGGCTGATACCTGCACCAAATGACGAACAGAGCAGCATCCAGGCTTGCGGGCGCGTCAGATCGCTACGTGCTGCCGAGATCCCGGCGTCCGGCGGCCGTCTGTGGCTGGTGACGGCGCCAAAAGCCGGTCCGCAGAGCATCCCGGCCCAAGACGGCCGGTGGCCGCCGAGATTTGAGGAGCGCGTAGCGATTTGTCGCGCCTGGGGTCTCCTGATGGCCTTCTCATCAGCATTTCGTGCAGGCAGCGACCCCAGGCGGCCGCCGGGCGCCGAAAAGAGGGGAGCGCGTAGCGATTTGATGCGCCCCCCCGGCCCCGGATGACGATTCTGTCGGCTTTTGGTGCGGGCAGCGGCCCCAGACGGGTCGCGGACGCCGAAATCAGAGGAGCGCGTAGCGATCTGTCGCGGATCGCGGCCCCGATTCACCGGCTCGTCGGCCCGGATGCTTGGCGAGGCGGCCCCCGACCACCTCGCCTGGTCGCTGATCCCGCGTATGTCCATCGATGGACCGTGCCGTCCTTTTGGGGGTTTCCCGGCAGTCTTCGTTTTTCCGTGGCGGGACGCCCTGTCAAGGGTCGCCGCAGGCGATCGCGAAGCGACGCGACGAAGGAGCGCCCTTGACAGGGCGGCCCGACGCGGAAGGACGATGAGACTGACGGGAAAGCCCCAACCCATCCCCGAGACCGCTGAGTCAGGTCCCGACCACCCCCACCCCCGTCCCGGTGTCCGGTCACCGCCCAGCGGCACACCGCCCCCAACCCACCCACCCGCACCCCGGGAGGCGGGTGGGCAGCCACCGCCCAGCCCCCGGCCCCTCGAGGGGGCGATGGCCGGCCCGCGCCGCGAGAGCGGCAACGGCAAAGCGCCGAGTCACGGGACCGTCCGTGACTCGGCGCTCTGGTTGTTACCGCCCGACGGAGCGAGGCTGGCGCGACAGGACGTTCGCACCGCCGGGCGGAGACTGGGGGAGGAGTTGTTCTCCTCTATATAGGGGACTCTGTGCGTGGCCCCTATATAGAGGAGTGGCTGGGACCGTGGCGGGCGGGCGACGAGAACTCCGGCGTCGTCTCCCTCAGGTCAAGAGACGGGCCTCGGAACCCATTACCACCGCACTGGCTCGCACGCTCGCCACGGTCCTCGTCCTGCCCTCACCACGTACCACCCCTCATCCGGGTCCGCGGCGCGGGCTCAGCACCCGGGGCCTGACCTCCCGTCAGGCCCCCGGTACATCTGTGGGGCTCAGGCGTCGCGCAGGGCGCGCACGGCCTCCTCGACGCGCTTGCCGTAGTCGGCGTCCGCAGCGTGGAAGTGAGCCAGGTTCTTCTCGATGACGTCCTCAAGGGTGACCTGCGACAGGCCGCCGGCGATGTTCGCCACCAGACGCTGCTTCTCGGCCTCCGACATCAGGCGGTAGAGCTCGCCGGCCTGGAAGAAGTCGTCGTCCTTGGTGTGGGCCGGGGCCTCGTGGGTGCCCGTGTAGCCGGAGACGGCCTTCGGGGCGCCCAGGGCGATGCCGGTCTCGGCCGGGCCCTGGTACGAGTTGGGCTCGTAGTTCTTGTCGTGGCGCGAGCCGTTGCGCAGCGCCATGACGCCGTCGCGGCCGTAGTTGTCGGCCTTCGTCGCCTTCGGGGCGTTGACCGGCAGCTGGGTGTGGTTCACACCGAGGCGGTAGCGCTGGGCGTCGGCGTACGCGAACAGGCGGCCCTGGAGCATCTTGTCCGGCGAGGCGGTGATGCCCGGGACGAAGTTGTTCGGGGAGAAGGCGGACTGCTCGACCTCGGCGAAGACGTTGTCCGGGTTGCGGTCGAGGACCAGGCGGCCCACGCGCTGCAGCGGGTAGTCGGCGTGCGGCCACACCTTGGTGAGGTCGAACGGGTTGAAGCGGTAGTCCGCGGCCTCGGCGGCCGGCATGATCTGGACGTAGAGGGTCCAGCTCGGGTTCACGCCGCGCTCGATGGCTTGGAGCAGGTCGGTCTGGTGCGAGTTCGCGTCCTTGCCGACGAGCTCGGCGGCCTGCTCGGCCGACAGGCAGCGGATGCCCTGGTTCGTCTTGAAGTGGTACTTGACGAAGAAGGCCTCGCCCTGGGCGTTGGTCCACTGGTAGGTGTGGGAGCCGTAGCCGTTCATGTGGCGGTAGGACGCCGGGATGCCGCGGTCACCCATCAGCCAGGTGATCTGGTGCGTCGCCTCGGGGGCGTGCGCCCAGAAGTCCCAGACGTTGTCCGGCTCCTGCTTGCCCGTGAAGGGGTCGCGCTTCTGGGAGTGGATGAAGTCGGGGAACTTGATCGGGTCCTTGATGAAGAACACCGGGGTGTTGTTGCCGACGAGGTCGTAGTTGCCGTCCTCGGTGTAGAACTTCAGCGCGAAGCCGCGCGGGTCGCGGACGGCGTCCGCGCCACCGAGGGAGTCGGCCACGGTGGAGAACCGCAGGAAGGTCTCGGTCTTCTTGCCGACCTCGGAGAGGAACTTGGCCGAGGTGTAGGCGGTGACGTCGTCGGTCACCTCGAAGTAGCCGTACGCGGCCGAGCCGCGGGCGTGCACCACACGCTCCGGGATGCGCTCACGGTTGAAGCGGGCGAGCTTCTCGAGGAGCTGCTGGTCCTGGATCAGGAGAGGGCCACCGACGCCGGCGGTGGCGGAGTTCTGGTTGTCGGCGACCGGGGCGCCGGACTCGGTCGTCAGCGTGCGCTTCGACATGGTGACCTTCCGTACGGGTAACTGCTGACGGAAAGCGTCTTCCGTCATGCGGAACAGCCTAATTTCGGCGTGAACGCGACGTCAACAGTTTGTTGAAAGAAAGAATGGGGAGGTAATCCGGACGGTGCCGGCGCTTGGGCGCGACAGGACAGGTGTCAGCACCGGCACCATCCGGAAACTCGGGCCCCCGTGCGGGGGAGTGCGGCCCAGGGGAGCGGGCCGCCGGGGTGGATCAGACCTGGGCGCCGGAGAGGCGCTCGACCGCGCGGAGCAGGGCGGAGTGGTCCAGGCCGCCGTCACCCTGGGCGCGCAGGGAGGCGACGAGCTGGGCGACGACCGCGCCGACGGGCAGGGCGGCACCGACGTTGCGGGCGGCGTCGGTGACGATGCCCATGTCCTTGTGGTGCAGGTCGATCCGGAAACCGGGCTTGAAGTCGCGGTTCAGGAAGTTGTCCTTCTTGCGGGTCAGCACCGTGGAGCCGGCCAGACCGCCGTTGAGGACGTCGAGGGCGGCCTCGAGGTTCACGCCGGACTTCTCGAGGAAGACGACGGCCTCGGCGCACGCCTGGATGTTCACCGCGACGATGAGCTGGTTGGCGGCCTTCACCGTCTGGCCGGAGCCGTGCGGGCCGCACAGGACGATGACCTTGCCGAGGGCCTCGAGGATCGGCAGGGCCGCGTCGAAGTCGGCCTGCTCGCCACCCACCATGATCGACAGGACGGCCTCGATGGCGCCGGCCTCGCCGCCGGACACCGGGGCGTCGATGACGCGGATGCCCTTCTCGGCGGCGTTCTTCGCCAGGTCGATGGAGGTCTGGGGGGTGATCGACGACATGTCGATGATGAGCGCGCCGGACTTGGCGTTCTCCAGGATGCCGGCGGGGCCGTAGTTGATGGCCTCGACCTGCGGGGAGGCGGGGACCATCGTGATGATCACGTCGGCGTCCGCGACGGCCTCGGCGATCGAGCCGGCGGCGGTGCCGCCGGCGGCGGCCAGGCGGTCCAGCTTGTCCTGCTCGAGGGTGAAGCCGGTGACCGAGTAGCCGGCCTTCAGAAGGTTCTCGGACATGGGGGAGCCCATGATTCCGAGTCCGATCCAGGCAATCTTCGGGAGCGCGGCGGGGTTGCTCATGATGAGGGTCCTTCTCTTAATGCATCGTACGAAAAGTGCGTGAGGTGCCTGGCTGATCGCCCGGACTTTGTCCCCTTACCTGGCGGCGCGGGCCTCGGCCGGCAGCCAGTCGAAGGACGCGGCGGCGTCGGCGGCCTTGTACTCCAGGCCGACAAAGCCCTGGTAGCCGGCCTTCTTGAGCTGGTCGAGAAGATCCTCGAGGGGCAGCTCGCCGGTGCCCGGGGCACCGCGTCCGGGCTTGTCCGCGATCTGGACGTGCCCGGTCTTGGCGGCGTACTTTTCGATGACCTCGGAGAGGTCCTCATCGTTCATCGCCAGGTGGTACAGGTCGAGGAGGAACTTGGCGTTGGCGAGGCCGGTGGCCTCGTTCACCTTGTCCACCACCTCGATGCCGGCCGGGGCGCTCACCAGCGGGTAGAGCGGCGACTCGGGCTTGTTGAGGGTCTCGATCAGGAGGATCGCGCCCACGCGGTCCGCGGCCTGCGCCGCGACGACCAGGTTCTTCAGGGCCAGCTCGTCCTGGACGGCCGGGTCCACGCCCTCGACGCGGTTGCCGTAGAGGGCGTTGAGCGCCTTGCAGCCGACCGAGGCGGCGAAGTCCGCCGCGACGTTGATGTTGGCGTTGAAGCGGTCCGACTCCTCCCCGGGGACCGAGACCGCGCCGCGGTCCGGGCCCGGGAGCTGGCCGGCGTAGAAGTTCAGGCCCACCAGCTGGGTGCCGGCGTCCTCAAGAGCCTTCTTGAGGGCGTCCAGCTCCTCCTGAGCGGGGGTGGGGGTCTCGATCCAGGGCCACCACAGCTCGACCGCGGTGAAGCCCGCCGCGGCGGCGGCCGCGGGACGCTCCAGGAGCGGGAGTTCCGTGAAGAGGATCGAAAGGTTCACATCGAAGCGCTGGTCCGAGTATCCCATGAGGGGTGTGCGCTCCTTCCGTATTGCGGAAGTTAGTTTCTGCTTGATGGAAGACTGCAAGCAGGGCGTCCGACTTGTCAAGTGCCGGCTCCCGGAATCTCACGACTGCCGGGTAGCTTGACGGCGTGCGATTGAGAGTGGAGTTCACGACCGAGCCCTTCGACCTCGAAGAGGCCCCCGCCCACGCCGTTGCCGCCCGCGAGGTCATCCAGAAGGCCCGGCTGGACGCGGTCGACGTGGGCCCGTTCGGCAATACGGCCGAGGGCGATTCCGACCGGGTGCTGGGAGCGGTGGCCGCGCTGCTGCGCGACGCGCTGGACGCCGGCGCCACCCGCGTCTCGCTCCAGGTCAATGTGATCGGTGAGGAGGGCGCATGACCGAGCCCCGCGACCACCCGTTCGTCACCGCGGTCAAGCCGCTCGTGGACGCGATGGGCGGCGAGCTCATGGACCCGGCCGGGGCCGAGCCCGACGACGTCGTGCTGACGTGGGAGGGGCAGGAGGTGGTGGCCGTGCGCCTGCCGCAGCTGTCGGACTCCCTGGACCACATCCTGGCCGCGCTGGAACGGCGGCACGGGGTCCCTCTGGCGCAGCTCGACCGGAAGTCCAAGCAGGACGTGGTACGCATACTGGAGGCGCGGGGAGCCTTCTCCGTCCGGCACGGCGTGGAAACGGTGGCGGGCGCCCTGGGTGTCAGCCGTTTCACGGTCTACAACTATTTGAACCGGGACTCCGCCGCTCAGAATCGGCCGAACAAGACAGCGAAGCAGAACAGCCCGGAGTGAGGGACGCTCCACCGACGGTCACGAGCCGCCGCCCAATTCATCCGGGCGGCGGCTTTTGTGTACAGGAAGTTTCAACAAAGTGTTGACGCCGTGTTGTCGAGGGCGTTAGCTATGCGCAGCCCGTCAAAGCAACAACAGGCCACGGAGGCCTACCGTGACTTCGAGCCCGACCCCGGGTCTGACCCGGTTCAACGCCTTGGACGACAGCGCGGCCGCGGCCGAGCTGCACGAGGTGTGCGCCAGCTCGGCGTGGGGGAGCAAGATGCTCGCCCAGCGCCCCTTCGCCACCGCCGAATCCCTGTACGCCGCGAACGAGGCCGCCATGGCGGAGCTCACCGCGGACGACCTGGGCGAGGCGATGGGAGGCCACGCGCCGATCGGCCGGCCGAAGCCGGGAGACCCGACCTCCGCCCGCGAGCAGCGTGGCATGGCCGGTGCCTCGGACGAGCTCAAGAACGAGCTCCTCGAACTGAACCTGGCCTACCAGGACAAGTTCGGCCACGTGTTCCTCATCTGCGCCACCGGTGCCACCGGTGAGTTCATGCGGGACTCGGTCAAGGTCCGGATCGAGAACACGCCGGAGCAGGAGCGGGAGATCGCTCGCGGCGAACTGGTGAAGATCAACCGGATCCGTCTGACCCGGCTCGTCGAGCTCGCAGAAGGAGAGTGAACATGAGCACCGAGACCACCGCGTCGGTGTCCACGCACATTCTGGACACCAGCATCGGCCGTCCCGCCGAGGGCGTCGCCATCTCCCTGTCGGCCCGCGCGGGCCTCGACGGCGAGTGGGCGGCCCTGGGCGGCTCCGCCACCGACGCCGACGGGCGCTGCAAGGACCTGCCGGCCCTGCCGGAGGGCACCACACACGTGCGTCTCGACTTCGAGACCGAGACGTACTTCGAAAAGAAGCAAGCCGAGGCGCAGCAGGACGCCCCCCGCGTAAGGGACAGCGGTGCGTTCTTCCCCGAGGTCACCATCACCTTCGCGGTGAACCCGGGCGAGCACTACCACGTACCGCTGCTGCTCAACCCGTTCGGCTACTCCGTTTACCGAGGGAGCTAGCATGGCCACGATTCTGGGCCAGAACCAGTACGGCAAAGCAGAGAACCGCGTCGTCAAGATCACGCGGGACGGCGACACGCACCACATCAAGGACCTGAACGTCTCGGTCGCCCTCTCCGGCGACATGGACGACGTCCACTACTCCGGCTCGAACGCCAACGTCCTCCCGACGGACACCACCAAGAACACGGTGTACGCGTTCGCCAAGGAGTACGGCATCGAGTCCGCCGAGCAGTTCGGCATCCACCTGGCCCGCTGGTTCGTGAACAGCCAGGAGCCGATCCAGCGCGCGCGCATCCGGATCGAGGAGTACGCCTGGGACCGGATCGCCACCTCGGACGCCAACTCGAAGTTCATCGGCTCCGACGAGGTCAACCACTCCTTCGTCCGCAAGGGCATGGAGACCCGCGTCACCCAGATCACGTACGACGGCCAGAACTGGGAGGTCATCTCCGGCCTCAAGGACCTGATCGTCATGAACTCCACCAACTCGGAGTTCTGGGGCTACGTGAAGGACAAGTACACGACCCTGCAGGAGGCGTACGACCGCATCCTGGCCACCCAGGTGTCGGGCCGCTGGCGCTTCAACTGGTCGGACGACGAGCAGCGGATGCCCAACTGGGAGAAGTCCTACGCCGAGACCAAGAAGCACATGCTCCAGGCCTTCGCGGAGACCTACTCCCTCTCGCTGCAGCAGACCCTGTACCAGATGGGTTCGCGCATCATCAACCACCGTTCGGAGATCGACGAGGTCCGCTTCTCGCTCCCGAACAAGCACCACTTCCTCGTCGACCTGGAGCCCTTCGGCCTCAAGAACGACAACGAGGTGTACTTCGCCGCGGACCGTCCGTACGGTCTGATCGAGGCGACGGTCCTCCGCGACGGCGCCGACGCCCGTATCCCCGTGGACATGACCAACCTCTGAACCACCCTCTGAGCAGTGCACGCGCGTCCCGGGGCTCCGCAGTGGCCCCGGGGCGACACCCCCACAGCTTCCTGAATCGGCACCCGGACGCATCACACGGGGCGGCAGTACTGTCAGCTGTCAGGCCCCCGGCTCCGGCACTCAAATCCCCAGGGTTTTGCCGTGCCCGCACCGCCACTGAAAGCACGAGGAAGTCCCATGGCAGCATCGGCAGCCCATGACGGCGCCGTAGAGCGCATCGTCATCGAGAACTGTGCGATCGCGACCGTCGACGCCAACGACACCGAGTACGCCTCGGGTCACGTCGTCATCGCAGGCAACAAGATCGAGTTCGTCGGCGCGGGCAACGCCCCCGAGAACCTCGAGAACGTCGTCCGCCGCATCGACGGCACCGGGCACCTCGTGACCCCCGGTCTGGTCAACACGCACCACCACTTCTACCAGTGGATCACGCGTGGTCTGGCCACCGACCACAACCTCTTCAACTGGCTCGTCGCGCTGTACCCGACCTGGGCGCGCATCGACGAGCAGATGGCGTACTCGGCGGCCCAGGGCTCCCTGGCCGCGATGGCCCGTGGCGGTGTCACCACCGCGATGGACCACCACTACGTCTACCCCAAGAACTCCGGCGACCTCTCCGGCGCGATCATCCGCGCCGCGTCCGAGATGGGCGTCCGCTTCACCCTCGCCCGCGGCTCCATGGACCGCAGCGAGAAGGACGGCGGCCTGCCGCCGGACCACGCCGTCGAGACCCTTGAGGGTGCCCTCGCGGACACCGAGGCGACCGTGAAGAAGTACCACGACGCCTCCTTCGACGCGATGACCCAGGTCGCCGTCGCCCCGTGCTCCCCCTTCTCGGTCTCCACCGAGCTGCTGAAGCAGGGCGCCGAGCTGGCCCGCCGCCTCGGTGTGCGCATGCACACGCACGGCTCGGAGACCGTCGAGGAGGAGAAGTTCTGCCACGAGCTCTTCGGCATGGGCCCGACCGACTACTTCGAGTCGACCGGCTGGCTCGGTGAGGACGTGTGGATGGCGCACAGCGTCCACATGAACGACTCCGACATCGCCGCGTTCGCCCGCACCAGGACCGGTGTCGCGCACTGCCCGTCCTCCAACGCCCGTCTGGCCGCCGGCATCGCCCGCGTCCCGGACATGCTGGCCGCCGGCGTCCCGGTCGGCCTCGGCGTGGACGGCACCGCCTCCAACGAGTCCGGCGAGCTGCACACCGAGCTGCGCAACGCGCTGCTGATCAACCGTCTGAACCCGGTGCACCGCGAGGCCGCGCTCAACGCCCGCCAGTCGCTGCGCCTGGGCACCTACGGCGGTGCGCAGGTCCTCGGCCGCGCCGACAACATCGGCTCGCTCGAGGTCGGCAAGTGCGCCGACCTGGTGCTGTGGAACCTGAACACCTTCCTGCACTCCTCGATCGCCGACCCGGTCACCGCGCTCGTCTTCGGCGCGGCCGCCCCGGTCACCGCCTCGTTCGTCAACGGCAAGCAGATCGTCGAGAACAACCGGCTGCTCTTCGCGGACGAGGACGCCATCGCGGTGTCCACCCGCGAGGAGGCCCAGCGCCTGGCCCGGATCACCGCGCAGGCCTGATCCCCACGGAGTCCGGCCGGGGGGGACGGCCCCCGGCCGGCCGCCGCGGACCCGAGCGGGGTCCGCGGCAGCCGTTCCCGGGAAGCGCCCGAGGAGAGATCCGACGGCGCCCCCGGGGCGGTGACGCGTGACACCCCCTCCCCGCACGGCGCGCCACCCGCGCCACTGCCACGGCACCCCCAGCCCCGACCGGGCCGGAACCACCGCGCGGAAGCGGTTTTGGGCGAATCGATTCCGCACCCCTTGGGACAGCAGAAGTCGCTCCACCCACAACTCCATACAGGCTCGACCAGCACGCTTTCGCACCACCTCCCTGACACCCACGTCCCTGCCGACGTGTTTAACCGACCGGAGGAAGCCGTGGCCGATGCGCCCAGGTTTCGCAAAGATGCAGTCGCAGTACCGGAGGAGAAGCACCCGGTCGACGAGACCCTGCCTCCGCTCCGCATGTTCACCAGCGGCCTCCAGCACGTGGCAGCCATGTACGCGGGTGTCGTGGCCCCGCCCATGATCGTCGGCCCCGCCGTGGGCCTCTCCGCCACCGAGACCGCCTTCCTGATGGGCGCCTCCCTCTTCACCGCAGGGCTCGCCACCCTCCTCCAGACCCTCGGGTTCTGGAAGATCGGCGCCAAACTCCCCTTCGTCAACGGCGTGTCCTTCGCCGGCGTGACCCCGATGATCGCCATCGGAAAGGGGCAGGGACACGACGCCATCCCCGTCATCTTCGGCGCGATCATCGTCGCCGGACTCGCCGGCTTCCTCGCCGCCCCCTACTTCGGCAAGCTCGTCCGGTTCTTCCCGCCCGTGGTCACCGGCACCGTCATCACCCTGATCGGCGTCTCGCTGCTCCCCGTGGCCTTCAACTGGTCCCAGGGCGGCAACCGCACCGCCACCGACTACGGCTCCATGAAGAACATCGGCATGGCTGCGCTCACCCTGGCGATCGTCCTGGTGATGCGCAAGTTCCTGCGCGGTTTCCTCCAGCAGATCTCCATCCTCCTCGGCCTGGTCGCGGGCACCGTCATCGCGATACCGCTGGGCATGGCGCACTTCGACGCCGTCCGGAACGCGGACCTCGTCGGCTTCCCGACCCCCTTCCACTTCGGCGCCCCGCAGTTCCAGGTCGCGGCCGTCCTCTCGATGTGCATCGTGATGCTGGTCTGCATGACCGAGTCCACCGCGGACATCCTGGCCCTCGGCAAGATCGTCGGCCGTCCGGCGGACGCGAGGACCATCGAGGGCGGCCTGCGCGCCGACACCCTCGGCAGCGCGCTCAGCCCCCTGTTCAACGGGTTCATGTGCAGCGCCTTCGCGCAGAACATCGGACTCGTCGCGATGACCAAGGTCCGCAGCCGCTTCGTCGTCGCCGCGGGCGGCGGCATCCTGATCCTGCTGGGCCTGTGTCCGGTGGCCGCCTCCGTCATCGGGGTCGTCCCGCTGCCCGTCCTCGGCGGGGCCGGCATCGTGCTCTTCGGCTCGGTGGCGGCCAGCGGCATCCAGACCCTGGCGGGGGCGGCCATGGAGAAGGGCGAGAACGCCCTCATCGTCGCCGCCTCGGTCGGCATCGGCCTGATCCCGATCGCGGCGCCGAACTTCTACCACGCCTTCCCCAAGGACCTGCTGGTCGTCCTCGACTCCGGCATCAGCACCGGATGCGTGGTCGCGATCCTGCTCAACCTGGCGTTCAACCACCTCGGCTCCAGGAAGGCGGCGGCGGAACCGGCGCCGGAACCGGCCTTCGTGCACTGAAACCCCGGATCCCCGGGCGGCCCCCGGTCCCGGGATCCCCTCCACGCCCCCGGCGGGCGTGCGGCGGCGCGTACGTCACCCACTGCGGGTGTGGCGTACGCGGCGCCGCCCGCCCGCCGGGGGCACCACTGCCCCAGCCCTGCCGATCAGGGCTGGTCCACCACCCCTGGCGCCGGATCCGTCCAGATGTCCGGCCGGACCGTCCGCACCCGCCGCCCCGTGTGGTCCAGCTCCTGCGCCTCCGACTTGCGTACGTGCAGCGCCACCGCCGAATCGGCGATCCGCAGCCCCGGCAGCCGCCGGGACAGGTCGGCCGTATAGCGTGCCAGCCCCTCGATGGTGCGCAGCCGGGCGCTGATCATGAAGTTCCAGGTGCCGCTCACCGACATACAGGTCCGCGTCTCGCGCAGCCCCGCGGCCACCGCCGCGCAGTCGGCGACCTCGTGCTCGCGCACCTCCGCCCACAGGGTCGCCGAGACCGGCCAGCCGGACAGCCCCGAGGCCATCGCACAGCTGTAGCGCAGGCCCTGCCCCGCCTCCAGCCGTCCCAGCCGGCGCCGTACGGTCGACTCGCTCATCCCCGACTCCCGCGCCAGCGAGGCCACGCTGCGCCGCCCGTCCGCGGCCAGCGCCATCAGCAGCGGCCGGTCCTCCTGCGCCACCGGGGCGACCGGCGGCGCCACCGCCCCCGGCGCGCCCGGGGCCCGCCGGGTACGCCCGGTCAGCAGCGCTGCCTGCGCCGGGGACAGGTGGTCCATCCGCCAGCGGTCGGGGGCCGAGTGCACCGCCGTGACCATCGAGGACCGGGTCCCGGTCACCCCGGGGATCCGCTGCACCCGGAAGGACAGGTAGCGGAACAGCATGTGCAGGTCTGGCACGGCCACGAAGGCCAGCAGGTCGCGGCCGCCGGTGGTGTGCTCCACCCCCATCGTGTGCGCGTCGCCGACCAGGGCCGCCCCCACCGCCGGGGAGGTGCCCGCCGCGCACATCACCTCCACCCACGCCATGCACGGGGCCTGGCTGCCCGTCCGCAGCCCCAGCCCCGACACCCAGGCCTCCCCGGCGGACGTCATCCGCTCCCAGCGCCGGGCCAGGGTCTCCGGGCGCGCCCCCAGGACCGGCGCCAGCCGCTCCCAGCTGGCGCGGGGCGCGAGCTGGAGGGCATGCACCAGTGCACGGTCGGTGTCGTCAATGGCGGAAATGGCCGAGTTCATACTTACCCCTGGCGGTTTTCCCGGCCCCGGACCGGTTAACCGGACTTTCGACTGATCATCTCTCTTCGTGCGCCGAACCGCCGCATCGGCCGGCCGTGTGGGGGGTGGCGCGCGCAGCCCCAGGAGAGCAGCGGGAGGACGTATGGGGGAGCCCGGCTCGAGCATGCCTCAAGTGGTGCCCGCCGAGCTGTCCAGCCTCGTCGGCCGGGCCGCCGAAGTGGCCCGCGCCGTGACCCTGCTGGCCACAGAACGCCTGGTCACGCTCACGGGACCGGCCGGAGTGGGCAAGACCAGGATCGCCGTGCGCGCCGTCCGCGAGCTCTGCGGCGGCCGCGGCGCCGACATCGTGTGGGCCGACACGTCCCGGCTGGGGCCCTCGCACCCGGCCGACCTGGCCGCCGAGCTCGGCGCGGGCCTCGAAGGGCGCGAGGCGCTGCTGGTGCTGGACGGCTGCGAGCAGCTGGGCGATCGGGCCGGGGAGGTCGTGGGGGACCTGCTCGCGCGGTGGCCGGGGGTACGGATTCTGGCCACGTCGCAGCGGACCCTCGACGTGGCGGGGGAGGCCCTGCTGGCCGTCGGCCCGCTGGCCCTGCCCGCCGCGCCGCAGGACCCCGCCGCACCGTGTGCGGTGGCCGACGTGGCCCGGTCCGCCGCCGTACGGCTCTACACGGAGCGGGCGCGGGGAGCCGACCCCCGCTTCGAGCTCACCGAGGACAACGCCGGGGCCGTCGCCGCCCTGTGCCGCGCCCTCGACGGGATCCCCGGCGCGCTGGAGCTCGCGGCCGCGCGGACCCGCGGCCACGGCCCGGCCGAGGCGCTGCGCCGGCTGACCGCCGACCCGCTGGAGTTCCTGGCCGGCGGCGCGGGCCGGGCGGGCGGGGCCGACGCGCTGCGCCTGTGCCGGCTGGCCGCCCCCGGGGAACGGCTGCTGTGGGCGCGGCTCTCGGTCTTCGCGGGCTCCTTCGACGAGGCCGCCGTCGCCGAGGTGTGCGGGTTCGGCGCGCTCGGCCCGGGGGCCGCCGCCCGGGCCCTGCGGCGGCTGGCCCCGGCGCTGCTGGCGGAGCCCGGGTACGCGGGCCGCTACCGGCTGCCGCTGACCGTACGGGCCTACGCGGCCCGGCGGCTCGCCCGCGATCCGCTCGGGGACGGGGCCACCGCCGTCCGCCGCCACCACGAGCGCTGCCGGATCACCGCCGAACGCGCCGCCCAGCTGTGGCGGTCGGGGGCGCAGCTGGAGGCCCGGGCCCTGGCCCTGCGGGAACTGCCCGAGCTGCGCCTCGCGATGGACCCGCGGTCGCCCGCCGGTCCCGCCGGCGCGCTGGAGATCGCCGTGTCGCTGTGGTTCCTCTGGTCGGCGTGCGGGCTGGTGGAGGAGGGACGCGGGCACCTGGAGCGGGCGCTGGCCCTGCACCCGCAGCCCCGGCCGGCCCGGGCCCTGTGGCTGGCGGCCTGGCTGGTGGTGAGCTTCGGCCAGGCGGAGGCGGCCGATCCGCTGCTGGTGGAGGCCTGGACCACGGCCGTGCAGGAGGGGGAGGACACCGTCCTGGCCTACCTGGCGCACGTCCGGGGCACCGTCGCCCTGTGGCGGGACCGGCCGCAGGAGGCCGCCGACGAGTACCGCGAGGCCCTCGAACTGCTGCCGGTGGAGCCCGAGTACGGGCCGGGGCGGCGGGCCCTGGAGTCGGGCCTCGCCATGGCCCTCGCGTACACCGACCCGGCGGCCGTCGCCTTCGGCGCCGGGGCGTCCGACGGCTCCGACCCCTGGGCCCGGTCCTGGGCCGGCTACGCGCAGGCCCTCCTCCAGCGCCGCGAGGGCCGCCCCGCGCTGGCCCGTACCTGGCTGCTGCGTTCCCTGGAGACCCAGTTCACGCTGGGCGACCGGCTGGGCCAGGCCCTCTCGGTGGAGCTGCTGGCCCAGCTGGAGGCCGACCTGGGACGGTACGAGCTGGCCGCCCGGCTGCTCGGCGCCGTCTCCGGACACCGCCCGGCCTCCGCCTGCCCGCCGCGCGCGGAGCGGATCCTGCGGCTGCGGCTGTCCCCGGAGGCCCTGCGGGCGGCCTACGCGGAGGGCGCCGTGACCCCGCTGCGCGACCTGCTGCCGGAGCTGTGACCCGGCTCCCGGGAGCGGGGCGGGCGCCGGTTCCGACGCCGGGTCGGCGCCGGTCGTGAGGCCGGGGAGGACCGGCGGGGCACGGGGTGCCAGGGGGCCCGGAGTTGCCGGCCCGATCCGGCGTACGGCGTAAAGGACGCGGAAAGACATCGCTTGAGCGCTGGCTCGCCCCACCCCTCTGACCGGACAGGTGGTACAGCGATGGCCGAGACCCCGCAGCTGTGGATGCGCAGCGAGACCCGACCCACCGAACGGCGCGCGCCCCTGACCCCCGACGACGCCGGGCTCCTCGTCCGGCAGGGCGTGCGGATCACCGTGGAGGATTCCGGCCACCGCGTCTTCCCGCTCGACGCGTACGCCGCCGCTGGCTGCCGCACCGCCCCGGCCGGCTCCTGGGCGCAGGCCGCGCCCGCTGCGGCGTACGTCCTCGGCCTCAAGGAGCTCCCGCCCGCGCCCGAGGCCCTGCACCACCGGCACGTGTACTTCGGGCACGCCTACAAGGGCCAGCCCCAGGCGCCCGGTCTGCTGCGGCGGTTCGCCACGGGCGGCGGGACCCTGCTCGACCTGGAGTACCTGGCCGACGCCCAGGGCCGCCGGCTGGCCGCCTTCGGCTACTGGGCCGGGTACGCGGGCGCCGCGCTGGCCGCCCTGCACGCGCGCGGCCGGCTGACCGCGCCCCTGGTCCCGACGCCCCGCCCGGAACTGGACGCCCGCCTGCGGGACGCTCCGGCCGACGGGTTACGGGCCCTGGTGATCGGCGCGGGCGGCCGCAGCGGGCGCGGTGCCTGCGACGCCCTCGCCACCGCCGGGATCGCGGTCACCCGCTGGGGGCGCGGGGCCACCCGCCGGCTGGACCGGGCCGCGCTGCTGGACCACGACATCCTGGTCAACGCGGTGCTGACCACCCGGTCCGTGCCGCCCTTCCTGACCCCCGCGGACCTGGAGACCGGGACCGGCCGGCTCTCGGTGATCGCCGACATCACCTGTGACACCGGATCAGAGCTGCACCTGCTCCCGGTCTACGACCGCCTCACCGACTGGACGGTCCCGGTCCGGCGGCTGCGCGGCGGCACCCGCCCGGTCGACGTGATCGCCATCGACAACCTGCCCTCGCTGCTCCCGGCGGAGGCGGCCCGCGCCTTCTCGGCGGACCTGCTGCCCAAGCTCGTCGACCTGCACTCCCCGGCCCCGGACCCGGACTGGCTGCGCTGCCGGGCGGCCTTCACCACGGCGATGGAGGCGCTCACGGGCTCGGGCCGGGCGGCGTAGGGGGCGCGCCGCAGCCCCGGTTCAGCCTTCCCGCAGCACGGCGACGGCCCCGCGCGCCCGCGTCCCGTCGGGCAGCTCCCACTCGGCGGTGACCCGGCCGAGCGCGCCGGGGCCGGTCAGGCCGTCCTCCGGCACCCGCACCAGTTCCAGGCCGAGCCGCCGCCCGCCCGCCTCCACCACGAGACGGGTGCCCTGCGGCCCGTCCTCCACGGCCACCACCGCCGCCCCGGCCGGCAGGGCGCCCTCGGCGGCCTCGGGGACGACGGCCGGGTCGGGGACGCCGGTCAGGCTCTGGTGCTGCGGTTCGGCGTCGCCCCGCAGGAGGGCGAGCAGCCGCTCGGTGAGCACCGGGTCGTGGGCGCCGTCGTAGATCCAGCGGGTGCCGAGGACCCCGTGCTCGGAGGTGCCGACGAGCCCCTGCTCGGCACCTCCGAGCGGGGCCCCGCGGTAGGTGAGCGGAACGAGGTAGGCCACGGGCCCGGTACCGGAGACGTCGGTGACGACCACGAACTCGATGCCCACCTCGCCCTCCGGGTCGTCGAGCCGGAACCCGCCGGCCCGGGTCAGCTCCGGGGCCCCGGAGGTTCCGGTGTACCAGGGGCGGGCCGGGAGCCAGGCGGCGATCAGCTCCAGCTTGCCGGGCTTCATGGTGGTGCGGTGGATGACGGCCATGTCCGGTCGGCTTCCTTCCGTGCTGCGGGCGTCCCCGAGGGGGCGGGCGGTCTCGTCCCGATCATGACAGCCCGCCCCCCCGGGTCCTCACCGCATTACGGAGCGGATGTCAGGTACATCCCGCTCTGGTCGCCACCGGCGGTGTTCTTGCAGCTGGAGGCCGAGTCCGCGGGCTGGGCCGCGGCCAGGGCCAGGCAGCGGCCGACGGCCAGCTGGCCGAAGTAGTTCGGGTGCATGGACTCCTGGATCGGGCCCTGCGTCTCGTTGTTGTCGATCCAGCGGGCCCACTCGCTGGTCTTCGCCGACGCGGGGACCGTCGAGGTGACCTGCTTGCTGGCCTTGGCGCAGACCTCGCGGCCCTGCATCATGTCGCGCAGGTCCAGGAACTGGGTGCCCTTGTCCGCCGCGACCTGCTTGAGGCGGTTCGCCAGCTGCGGCACCAGGGAGTCGCGGGCCCAGTCCGAATCACGGTTCCAGAACGGACAGCCGCCGCTGTTGAGCCGGCTCCAGTCGCTCTGGGTGTAGCGGTTCTCGGCGCCGCGCGGGATCGGCGAGGGGTAGGACTGGAGCACGATGCGGTACGAGGAGTCGGTGTACCCGGCCTGCCGCATCACCGCCCGGATCTCGTCCACCGACTTGCCGACGTCGGCCATCACCCCGTCGATCTTCGCGTCGACGGCCGCCTGCTGGTCGTCGTAGCAGTACGAGCCCCAGAGCACGAAGTCGAGCGCGCACTCCTTGATGATGTCGGCGAAGCCCAGGTCGTTCCCGCCGACGGACAGGGCGACGACCTTCACGTTGCGGCTCGCGGCCACGGCCGCCAGCTGGTCGGCCTGCGGGGCCTCGCCCTTGTAGGACACGCCGCCGTTGGAGGCGCGGAAGACGTTCTGCGAGGTCGCCCCCGAGCAGGCCAGGTTCACGGCCGTCTCGGCGACGGAGCCCGCGCTCAGCACCTCGGCCGAGTCGGAGCGGTCGCAGCCGCCCGCCGTGCTGCCGTACACCTTCGCGGGGTCGTAGGTGCTGCCACTGACCCACGCCCGGTCAGTGCCGTTCCTGCTCCCGCTGTTGGTCAGGCTGTTGCCCTTCCAGCGTCCGGCCTCGCCGGAGATGTAGCTGTCGCCCATGGACACGACGGCGGTCGGCCCGGTCCCGGGCCCGGCGGCGGCCGGGCCGGCTCCGCCGACGAGCAGCGCGCCGGCGGCGAGCGGTACGACCATCCCGGCGCCGGCCAGTCGCCGCACACGACGCCGGGCGGCCCGGTCCTTGCCGGCCTTGCGGAATCCGATCACTGCGGAACTCCTGCGGTCGGCCACGCCGAAGTCGGGAACAACTCCGGTGCGTGGCTTGGAAAGTGGGGGTACCGCCGGCGCCGGTGGCATCGGAAAGGTGGCACGCGCCCACTTGTTACCGCTAGGTACAGTCGGATTACGATGACGTAACGCCCGACCGGTCGGTCGGGCGCGGGAAGCTTCTCGGAGCCGGTCCGGGGCGGACCGGCGCGCGGCGGCGGCAGTTGGGGGAGGCCGCAGGGTTTCGCACCCGCGCACATCGCGCACCCATAGGCAAACGGTCACGCGCCCGGGGAACGACTCCGCCCCCGGCGCCCGGGGAGGGCGGCGGGGGCGGAGGGGGTTCGGCTGCTGTGCGATTCAGCCGAAGTGGGGTGTCAGCCGACCAGCTGGTCGTACGCGGGGAGGGTCAGGAAGTCCGCGTAGTCGGCGTCCAGGGAGACCTTGAGGAAGAGGTCGTGGGCCTGCTGCCACTTCCCGGCCGCGAAGGCCTCGTCGCCGGCCTCGGCGCGGATCGCGGCGAGTTCCTCGGCGGCGAAGGTGCGGGTCAGTTCGGCGGTGGCGCGCTCGCCGTTCTCGAAGACGACTCCGGCGTTGATCCACTGCCAGATCTGGGAGCGTGAGATCTCGGCGGTGGCCGCGTCCTCCATGAGGCCGAAGATGCCGACGGCGCCCAGGCCGCGCAGCCAGGCCTCGATGTAGCGGATGCCGACCTGGACGGCGTTGCGCAGGCCCTCGTAGGTGGGCCGGGCGTCCAGGGAGTCGATCGCGATCAGGTCGCCGGGGGCGACGGCGACGTCCTCGCGGAGGCGGTCCTTCTGGTTGGGCTTCTCGCCCAGGACGGCGTCGAAGGAGGCCATCGCGATCGGGACCAGGTCGGGGTGGGCGACCCAGGAGCCGTCGAAGCCGTCGGCCGCCTCGCGGTCCTTGTCGGCGCGGACCTTCTCGAACGCGATCCGGTTGGCCTCGGCGTCCTTGCGGGACGGGATGAAGGCCGCCATGCCGCCGATGGCGTGCGCGCCGCGCTTGTGGCAGGTGCGGACGAGCAGTTCGGTGTAGGCGCGCATGAAGGGAGCCGTCATGGTGACCGCGTTGCGGTCCGGCAGGACGAACTTCTCGCCGCCGTCGCGGAAGTTCTTGACGATGGAGAACAGGTAGTCCCAGCGGCCCGCGTTGAGGCCCGCCGCGTGGTCCTTGAGCTCGAAGAGGATCTCTTCCATCTCGTAGGCCGCGGTGATGGTCTCGATCAGGACGGTCGCGCGGACGGTGCCCTGCGGGATGCCGACGTAGTCCTGGGCGAAGACGAAGATGTCGTTCCAGAGGCGGGCCTCCAGATGCGACTCCGTCTTCGGGAGGTAGAAGTAGGGGCCCTTGCCCAGGTCGATCAGCCGCTGGGCGTTGTGGAAGAAGTAGAGGCCGAAGTCCACGAGGGAGCCGGAGGCGGGGCCGCCCTCGAAGCTGAGGTGGCGCTCCTCCAGGTGCCAGCCGCGCGGGCGCATGACGACCGTGGCGAGCTGGTCGTTGGGCTTGAGGGCGTACGCCTTGCCGGTGCGCGCGTCCGTGAAGTCGATGCGGCGCTCGTAGGCGTCGATGAGGTTGAGCTGGCCGAGGACCACGTTCTCCCAGGTGGGGGCCGAGGCGTCCTCGAAGTCGGCGAGCCAGACCTTGGCACCCGAGTTCAGGGCGTTGATGGTCATCTTGCGGTCGGTGGGACCGGTGATCTCCACACGGCGGTCGTTGAGGGCGGCCGGGGCCGGCGCCACCTTCCAGTCGCCCTCGCGGACCTGTGCGGTGTCCGGGAGGAAGTCGAGCGTGGAGGTGCGGGCGATTTCGGCGCGCCGCTCGCCGCGTCGGGCGAGGAGCTCGGTGCGGCGGGGGGCGAACCGCCGGTGGAGCTCGGCCACGAAGGCGAGGGCCGCATCGGTGAGGACTTCGTCCTGCCGGGGCAGGGGCTCGGCGTCGACGATGGCCAGCGGGGACGGCGCTGGTGCGGACATATCTGTCACTCCTTCAGCGGCGGTGCCTTGCGGCCGCGGGGAATGCTCGCGCGAGACGGCACGCAGTGCCGCCGGGTGTGGAGAGTTCCGTGTAACGGTCGCGGGCGCCGTCTGGGGGTTCGGGCGCTTCTGACCAGTGGATAGTAATTTCCTCATGGTGGAAGTTCAATGGTTTGTTGATGTCGAGATTCTCTGAGTCGACAGATTCCGGTGGCCCGTGGCCCTCAGTGCCATGGCGGTCACAGCCCGCTCCGGCGGCGCCCCGGCCCGGCTCAGTCGAGGCGCGCCAGGTCGGGCGGGGTGTCGATGTCGAAGGCGGCCGCGACGTCCCCGCACTCCACCAGCATGAGCTCGTCGGCGTGGTTCTTCAGGTGGACCCGCGCCCCCTGGTCCCCGGTGGCCGTCGCCGTGATGTCCGCCCAGCGGTCCGCCCCGAACAGCACCGGATGCCCGCGCTCCCCCTCGTACGCGGCCGCCACCAGGCTGGCCGGGGACCGGTACGCGGCCCGCACCCGGGCCACCGCGGCCGGTCCGATGCCCGGCTGGTCCACCAGGGACACCAGCGCCGCGCCGGCCCCCGTGCCGGCCAGCGAGGCCAGGCCCACCCGCAGGGAGGAGCCCATGCCCTCCGCCCAGTCCGTGTTGTCCACGACCACGCAGCCCGCCAGGTCGGCACGTTCGCGCACCTCCGCCGCCGAGGCGCCCAGCACCACGTGCACCGGAGCGCAGCCCGCCTCGCGCAGCACGCGGACGGCGTTCTCCACCAGCGGGCGGCCGCGGTAGGGGAGCAGGGCCTTGGGGCGTCCCCCGAGCCGCCGGCCGCCGCCGGCCGCGAGGAGCAGGCCCGCGATCACCGGGGGCGCGCCGGTGGTCACCGGGGGAGCGGACGGGGACGTGTGTTCGGCTGCTGACATGGGAGCGATTCTCGCGCCTTCGCCCGTACGGGTGAGTGCCGTGCGAACAGTCGCCGCACGGAGGCCAGCGCGGCCCCGATCCGCAGGGGCTCGGAGATCCGGTTCTCGGCGGCCGCCAGCAGCGCCCGCTCGTCTCGGTCGGTGAAACCGTGGACATCGTCGTACGGCATTCCGGACTCTCCTTGCCAATCGGGGGCCAATACAGGGAGTCTGGTCCCGGATTGGCCTGGCGGGCAGAGCCAATCAGGGGAGGTTGGCATGGCGAACGGGCGAGAGGTCCGCAGAGTGGTCCATACGGCCGACAGGACGGTCGGCAGCCGGCAACTGGCGGCGATGCTCCCGGCCGAGGTACTGGCCCGCCCCGGCTACCGCTCCCTGGCCGACGCCGTCCGCACCCTGATCCTCGACGGCAGGATCGCCCTGTACGTCCGGCTCCCCGCCGAACGCGAGCTCGCCGAGGCCGTCGGGGCGAGCCGCGCCACCGTGACCGGCGCCTACGACCTGCTGCGCGAGAGCGGCTACGTCCGCAGCCGGCGCGGCTCCGGCACCTGGACCGAGCTCCCCGAGGGACACGGGCCCGTCGGCGCCCACCTGCTGACCGGCGCGGTCGGCGTCCGGGCCGACGGGGACCCCGGCATCGACCTCGCCATCGCCGCCATGGGAGCCCCCGACGACAGCCTCACGCAGGCCCTCGCCTGGGCGGCCCCCCGCCTGTCCGCCCTCGCCCGCAGCCCCGGCTACCACCCCTTCGGCCTGCCCGACCTGCGCGCGGCCGTCGCCGACCGGTTCACCCGGCGCGGGCTGCCCACCCGACCCGAGCAGATCCTGGTCACCGCCGGCGCCCAGCAGGCCTTCGCCCTGGTCGTCAGCCTGCTCTGCCGGCCCGGCGACCGGGTCGTCACCGAGAGCCCGACCTACGCCAACGCCCTCGACGCCCTGCGCCACGCCCGGCTGCGCACCGGTTCCGTCCCCGTGTCCGACGCGGGCTGGGACATGGAGACGGCCGAGTCCACCCTCCACCAGACCGTCCCCCGGCTGGCCTACACCATCCCGGACTTCCACAACCCGACCGGCGCCCTCATGCCCGAGGAGCACCGGCTGCGGCTGCTGGCGGCGACCCGGGCCACCGGGACCTGGCTGGTGGTGGACGAGACCATCGCCGACATCGCCCTGGACGTGCCGGCCCCCGCCCCGCTGGCCTCGCTCGCCCCGCGCTCCGGCGCCGACCACGTGATCACCATCGGCTCGCTGAGCAAGACCTACTGGGGCGGGCTGCGGGTCGGCTGGATCCGGGCCACCGCGAAGCTCGTCAACGAGCTGACGGCGGTCCGGGTGTCGGCCGACATGACCGGCTCCGTCCTCGACCAGGTGGTGGCCCTGCCGCTGCTGGAGGACATGGACCGGTGTCTGCCCCGGCGGCTCGCGGAGCTGCGGGTCCAGCGGGCGGCCCTGGTGGGATCGCTGGAGCGGCACACCCCGGAGTGGTCCTGGCGGCTGCCGCCGGGCGGCCTCTCGCTCTGGGTCGACCTCGGCGAGCCCGTCAGCTCCGCCCTGGCCGAGCGGGCGGCCGCCGCCGGAGTGCACATCGGCCGGGGCGCCCGCTTCGGCGTCGACCCCGGCACCTTCGAGCACCGGCTGCGCATCCCCTACACCCTGGCGCCCGACCGCCTCGACGAGGGCGTGCGCCTCCTCGCGGCGGCCTTCCACGACGGCGTGCCCCTGGCCCCGGGGGTGGACCGGCCCTACTGGGTCGCCTGAGTGGCCGCCGCAGGGGCGGGCGGCTCAGCTGTGGCGCAGCTCGGTCCAGGTCGCGGCGTCGACCACGCCGGTCTCGGGCAGCTTCCGCGTCCCCTGGAAGTACCGGGTGGCCGACTCCGCGTCCGGCCCGAACACGTCCTTCGGCTCCTCCTCGGTCGCCTGCAGCCCCGTCCAGAAGGTCAGCAGGCAGCGGGCCTCCAGGACGGTCCGGCCCTTGTTGCCGAGGGTGACGGGCGGGGGCGGGGTCCGGTTGTCGAAGCCGCAGCTCAGGCCGGTGATGTCGGGCTCGGCGGGCGTGGCCGCGGAGGCCGCGGCGGCGGAGCCGAAGAGGAGGGAGACGGTCAGCGCGGCCGAGGCCGCGGAGCGTGTGATCAAGGAATTCATGGTCCAGACCTTAATGATCACGACGCTGCTGCAAAACCGATATTCCGCTGATGTCAGGGTGTGCGGATCAGCCGGCGGGTGGCGGCCGCCGCCACCGCCGCCGTACGGGAGTCCACGCCGAGCTTGGCGTAGACGTGTACCAGGTGGGACTTGACGGTGGCCTGGCTGAGGAAGAGCCGCTTGGAGATCTGCTGGTTCGACAGCCCGTCCGCGACCAGCTGGAGCACCTCCAGCTCCCGCTTCGTCAGCGCCTCCGCCGGGGTCCGCATCCGGTCCATCAGCCGCAGCGCCACCGCCGGGGCCAGCGCCGACTGGCCGGCCGCGGCCGTGCGCACGGCCGCCGCCAGTTCCTCCGGCGGGGCGTCCTTGAGCAGGTAGCCGGAGGCCCCCGCCTCCACCGCCGCGAGGATGTCCGCGTCCGTGTCGTAGGTGGTCAGGACCAGCACCCGGGGCCCGCCCGGGCGGGCGGTGATCGCCGCCGTGGCCGCCGAGCCGTGCATCCCGGCCCCGAACTGGAGGTCCATCAGCACCACGTCCACCGGCTCCGACGCCGCCAGCTCCACGGCCCGCTCCGCCGTCGCCGCCTCCGCGACCACCGCGAAGTCCGGTTCGGTGTCCAGCACCGCGCGCAGCCCGGCGCGGACCACCGGGTGGTCGTCGGCGAGCAGGAGCCGGATGGTCATCGTCAGGCCTCCAGGGGCAGCGGCAGGGTGACGGCCACGGCGGTGCCCTGGCCCGGGTCGGACTCCACGGTGAACAGCCCGCCCAGCGACTGGGCCCGCGCCCGCATCGCGGGCAGGCCGAAGCCGCCCCCGCCGGACGGGGCCGAGGCGGGGTCGAAGCCCCGGCCGTCGTCGACGACGTCCAGCGTGACCGAGGTGTCCATGAAGGTGAGCGTGATCTCCGCCCGGTCCGCCCGGGCGTGCCGCACCACGTTGGCCAGCGCCGACTGGGCGATCCGCAGCAGGGCGACCTCGTAGGGGGTGGGCAGCTCGCGCGGCGGGCCGCTGACCGAGAAGCGCACGCGCGGGCCCGGCGCGCCCGAGCACAGCCGCTCCAGCGCCGCCGCCAGCGAGCCGTGCTCCAGGTCCGGGGGTGTCAGGGCCCGCACGAACCGGCGCGCTTCGGCAAGGTTCTCCTGAGCGGCCTCCCGGGCCCGGGCGATGTGCCCGAGCGCTGCCGCCGCGGGCGCCACCGGGCCCGCGCCGGCCGTGCCCGCGGTGGCCGTCCCGGGCGCCGCCGGGGCCGCACCCGCCGGGGCCGCACCCGCCGTGCCCGCGGTGGCCGCCGCGGGCGCTGCCGGGGAGGGCCCCGCCGTGTCGTCCGACGGAGCGGGGCCGGGGGCCGCCGGGGATTCCGACAGGGCCCGCTCGGCCGCCCGCAGCAGCAGCTGGATCGAGGACAGGCCCTGTGCGAGCGTGTCGTGGATCTCCCTGGCCAGCCGCTCCCGCTCGGCGAGGATCCCCGCCCCCCGCTCGGCCGCGGCCAGTTCGGCCCGGGTGGCGATCAGCTCCTCGATCAGCTCGCGGCGCCGCTCGCTCTCCCGGTACAGCGCCTGGTAGCCGAGCACGGTGGCCACCGCCACGGCCCCGCCCAGCAGCGGCCCGAGGAAGGCCCCCGGGTTGACGGCGCCACTGTGCGCCAGGAACCCGCCGATCGCCGCGCCGGCCGTCACCGCGACCGCCGCCAGCGCCCAGCGCAGCCGCAGCAGGTGCAGTTCCAGGAAGTACAGCGGGAACGCCAGCCACAGCCCGTCGGGGGACAGCGCGAGCAGCGCGGCCCACACCGCGCCCATCCCCGCCAGCCACGCCCCGGCCGCGCGCGCCGACCGCCCGACGGCCGGGGCCCGTACCCCCGCCGCGTACACGGCGGCCAGCACGGCGCAGACGGCGACGACCCACCCGGCCCGGGGCGCGGAGCCGGTGACGGACCGGCCGGCGGCCAGCGCGAGCAGCCCGGCGAACAGGGCGTGCAGGCACAGCCGCAGAACGCGGGTGACGGGGGTCAGGGGGCGGGCGGGGGCGGCGGGGGCGGAGGACATCGTCCGACCAGCGTAAGCGGGCCGCCGGGGCCCCCGGTCAACCGAAAGTTCGATATCGGAATGCCTCCTTCGATACCAGGATCCCTCCCGTGGCGCGATGCCCGGGACGCGGGCGGGCGACCAAGGTGGGGGACATGTTCGTCGCATGGAGAGATCTACGGTTCGCCAGGGGCCGCTTCGCCCTCATGGGCTCGGTCGTCCTGCTCATCACGCTGCTGGTCGGCCTGCTGTCCGGCCTCACGTCCGGCCTGGCCCGGGAGAACATCTCGGCCATCACCGGCCTGCCCGCCTCGCGCCTGGCCTTCGCCGTCCCGCCCGGGGACCAGAAGGTGTCCTTCACCAGCTCCCAGCTGCCCGAGAGCGCCTGGCAGGCCTGGCGCGGGCGCCCCGGCGTCAAGGCCGCGGAGCCGCTCGGCATCCGCACCACCAACGCCCTCGCCGGCGAGCGCACGGCCGCCGTCTCCGTCTTCGGCGTCGAGCTCGGCGGCCGCCTGGCCCCCGCCGGGACGGGGCTGGGCCCGGGCAGGGCCGTCCTCTCCGAGAAGGCCGCCGGGGAACTGGGCGGGCTCAGCGCCGGGGACCGGTTCCGGGCCGGTCCGCTGGAGCTGACCGTCGCCGCCGTCTCGGGCACCGCCGCCTACAGCCACACCCCGGTCGTCTGGGCGGACCTGGGCGACTGGCAGCGCGTCGGCAACCCCGGCCCCTCCTCCGGGACCTCCGCCACCGTCCTCGCCCTCGACGGCTCCGGGGACGTGGACTGGGCCGCCGGCGACAAGGCGGCCGGCACCCGCAGCCAGAGCGTCGACGAGGCCCTGGGCGCCATAGGGTCCTACCAGGCCGAGAACGGCTCGCTCCAGCTGATGCGCGGCTTCCTCTTCGCCATCTCGGCGCTGGTCATAGGGGCCTTCTTCACCGTGTGGACCATCCAGCGCAGCGGGGACGTCGCCGTCCTCAAGGCGCTCGGCGCCTCCACCCCGTACCTGCTGAAGGACGCCCTCGGCCAGGCTGTGGTGATGCTGGCCATCGGCACCGGCGCGGGCACCGCCCTCGCGTCCGGGATCGGGGCCCTGATCAGCGGCGGGGACGTGCCCTTCGTCCTCGACGCCGCCACCGTGCTGGCCCCCGCCGGGATCATGATCGTGCTCGGTGCGCTGGGCGCGGCCCTGTCCATCCGGCGGATCACCGCCGTCGACCCGCTGACCGCCCTGGGGAGCGCCCGATGACCCTCTTCCTCCACGACGTCACGCTCACCTACCCCGACGGCGACGGCCGCCTGACCGCCCTCGACGCGGTGGAGCTGGAGGTGCCCGCCGGCACCCTGACCGCGATCGTGGGGCCCTCGGGCTCCGGGAAGTCCAGCCTGCTGGCCGTCGCGGCCACCCTGGTCACCCCCGACTCCGGCCGGGTGCTCGTCGCGGGCCGGGACACCGCGCGGCTCGGCGCCGGCGAGAAGGCCGCCCTGCGCCGCGAGGAGATCGGCATCGTCTTCCAGCAGCCGAACCTGCTGGCCTCGCTGACCGCCGCCGAGCAGTTGCAGGTGATGGCCCACCTCTCCGGCCGCCCCGCCCGGCAGCTGCGCCGGCGGGCCCTGGAACTGCTGGACGCGGTGGGCCTGGCCGACAAGGCCGACCGGCGCCCCCACCAGCTCTCCGGCGGGCAGCGCCAGCGGGTGAACATCGCCCGCGCCCTGATGAACGAGCCCTCCGTGCTGCTGGTCGACGAGCCCACCAGCGCCCTGGACCACGAGAGGGGCGCGGCCGTCCTCGACCTGCTGGTCACCCTCACCCGCGAGCGCTCCACGGCCACCGTGCTGGTCACGCACGACCACGCCCACCTGGACCGGATGGACCGCACGGCGACCATGACCGACGGCCGCCTCGCCCACGGCGCCCGGCCCGCCGAGCCCTCCGCGGCCCCGGCGGCCTGAGCGCCGGCCGACCCGGGCCCGCGTACGCGAGAGCCCCGGCGCCCCCCGCAGGGGGAGGGGCGCCGGGGCTCTCGTACGCGTACGCAGGCCTACGCGGGGGTCTGGCTCTGCAGGGCCACCGACAGTTCCGCGGCCACGCCCTGCAGGATCGGCACGAAGGACTCGGCGACCTCCTGCGTCACCCGGCCGGCCGGACCCGAGATCGAGATCGCGGCGGCGGTCGGCGAGTTCGGCACCGACACGGCCAGGCAGCGGACCCCTATCTCCTGCTCGTTGTCGTCGACCGCGTACCCGGTCTTGCGGACCTGCTCCAGCGCCTCCAGGAAGCCCTCGGGCGTGGTGATGGTCTTCTCGGTCGCGGCCGGCATCCCGGTGCGGGCCAGCAGCGCCCGTACCTCCTCGGCCGGGGTGTGGGCGAGCAGCGCCTTGCCCACGCCGGTGGAGTGCGGCAGCACCCGGCGGCCGACCTCGGTGAACATGCGCATGGAGTGCTTGGACGGCACCTGGGCGACGTAGACGATCTCGTCCCCGTCGAGCAGGGCCATGTTCGCGGTCTCGCCCGTCTCCTCGACCAGCCGGGCGAGGTAGGGGCGCGCCCAGGTGCCCAGCAGCCGCGACGCGGACTCGCCGAGCCGGATCAGGCGGGGCCCGAGGGAGTACCGTCGGTTGGGCTGCTGCCGGACGTAGCCGCAGGCGACGAGGGTGCGCATCAGGCGGTGGATGGTCGGCAGGGGCAGCCCGCTCGCGGCGGAGAGCTCGCTGAGACCGACTTCGCCCCCGGCGTCGGCCATCCGTTCGAGCAGATCGAAGGCGCGCTCGAGGGACTGGACGCCACCGCCGGCGGCGGTGGGCTTGGCGGAAGCGTCGGTGGTGCTGGCGCTGGACGTCGGCACGGCGCGGTCCTTTCGGTGCTGGCAGGCAAGGAAGCAGCCTACCGGTCGGTCGACCTCCGCCCTAGAGCCGGGCCTCGGCCGTCCCCGCCGGTCAGAGGCGGTTTGTCCTGGTGGCGGACGTCCTCGGGAAGTTACCTGCCCGGGTGCCGGTGGTGGTAGCTACATTCTGGATAGTGAAATCTTAATTCCATCTCGTGGAAACATCCAATTGCGATGCAGACGCGTCAGTGGTCCCTCCGGGCACTCTTGACTGGCCCCGGATCGGGGTGAAGACTCCGTCAACAGAACGTTGAATTTCGCTCTGTGGAAGTAGATGGGGAGGTTCCGGTGGCCGACGTGCCTGTGGAACTGGTACTGCGCTCGACGCGCGTCATCACCCCCGAGGGGACGCGCGCCGCCTCGGTGGCCGTCGCCGGCGGGAAGATCGCGGCCGTGCTGGCGTACGAGGCCGAGGTACCGGCCGGAGCCCGGCTCGAGGACTTCGGCGACGACGTCCTGCTCCCCGGCCTCGTGGACACCCACGTCCACGTCAACGACCCGGGCCGCACCGAGTGGGAGGGCTTCTGGACGGCGACCCGCGCGGCCGCCGCCGGAGGCATCACCACCCTCCTCGACATGCCCCTCAACTCCCTGCCGCCCACCACCACGGTCGGCAACCTCCGCGTCAAGCAGGAGGTCGCCCGGACCAAGGCGCACGTGGACGTCGGCTTCTGGGGCGGCGCCCTGCCCGACAACGTCAAGGACCTGCGCCCGCTGCACGACGCCGGCGTGTTCGGCTTCAAGTGCTTCCTGTCCCCCTCCGGCGTCGACGAGTTCCCGCTGCTGGACCAGGAGCAGCTGGCCACCTCCCTCGCCGAGATCACCGGCTTCGGCGGCCTGCTGATCGTCCACGCCGAGGACCCGCACCACCTGGAGTCCGCGCCGCAGAACCCGGGCCCCAAGTACGCCGACTTCCTCGCCTCCCGCCCCCAGGACGCCGAGAACACCGCGATCGAGAACCTGATCGCCCAGGCGAAGCGGCTGAACGCCCGCGTGCACGTCCTGCACCTGTCCTCCGCCTCCGCGCTGCCGCTGATCGCCGCGGCCAAGGCCGAGGGCGTGCAGATCACGGTCGAGTCCTGCCCGCACTTCCTCACCCTCACCGCCGAGGAAGTCCCCGACGGCGCCACCGAGTTCAAGTGCTGCCCGCCCATCCGCGAGGCCGCGAACCAGGACGTCCTGTGGGACGCGCTCGCCGACGGCACCATCGACTGCATCGTCTCCGACCACTCGCCGTCCACCGCGGACCTGAAGACCGGTGACTTCGCCACCGCCTGGGGCGGCATCTCCTCCCTCCAGCTGGGTCTGCCGGCCATCTGGACCGAGGCCCGCAAGCGCGGCCGCACCCTCGAGGAGGTCGCGCGCTGGATGTCCACCGCCCCGGCCGCGCTGGCCGGACTCGCCGCCAAGGGCGCCATCGAGGCCGGCCGCGACGCCGACTTCGCCGTCCTGGCCCCCGAAGAGACCTTCACCGTGGACCCGGCCGAACTCCACCACCGCAACCAGGTCACGGCGTACGCGGGCAAGACCCTGCACGGCGTCGTGAAGTCCACCTGGCTGCGCGGCACGCAGATCGCCGACCACGGCACCCCGACCGAGCCCACGGGCCTCCTCCTTGAAAGGCAGAACTGACAGTGGCACAGCGTTCGACTGGACCGGCCTCCTTCACCGGCAACGCGAACCCGTACGGGGGCGGCGACCCGTACGCGGACTACCGCACCGCGGAGTTCGGGTTCACCCAGTACGCCAACCTCGCCGCCCGCGAGCTGGGCGCCGGTGTGATCGCCGCCAACGACGAGTTCTTCGCCGAGCGCGAGAACCTGCTGATCGCCGAGGCCGCGCACTTCGACCCCGAGCACTTCGGCCACAAGGGCAAGGTCATGGACGGCTGGGAGACCCGCCGCCGCCGCGGCGTCTCCGCCGAGCAGCCCTGGCCGACCGCCGAGGACCACGACTTCGCGCTGATCCGCCTCGGCGCCCCCGGCGTCATCCGCGGCATCGTGGTCGACACCGCCCACTTCCGCGGCAACATGCCGCAGGCCGTGTCCATCCAGGGCACCGCGGTCGAGGGCTCCCCGACCGCGGAGGAACTGCTCTCCGACGACGTCAAGTGGACGCCGCTGGTCGAGCGCACCCCGGTCGGCGGCCACGCGGCCAACGGCTTCGAGGTCAACGTCGAGCAGCGCTTCACCCACCTGCGCCTCAACCAGCACCCGGACGGCGGTATCGCCCGCCTGCGCGTCTACGGCGAGGTCCGCCCCGACCCGAAGTGGCTCGCCGCGCTGGGCACCTTCGACGTCGTGGCCCTGGAGAACGGCGGCTCCGTCGAGGACGCCTCCAACCGCTTCTACTCCCCGCCGACCAACACCATCAACCCGGGCCGCTCCCGCAAGATGGACGACGGCTGGGAGACCGCCCGCCGCCGCGACAACGGCAACGACTGGATCCGCTACCAGCTCGTCGCCGAGTCCGAGATCCGCGCCGTCGAGATCGACACCGCCTACCTCAAGGGCAACTCGGCCGGCTGGGCCTCGCTGTCGGTCAAGACGGGCGAGGAGGGCGAGTGGACGGAGTTCCTGCCGCGCACCCGCCTGCAGCCCGACACCAACCACCGCTTCGTGCTGGACACCCCCGCGGTGGGCACGCACGTACGGATCGACATCTTCCCGGACGGCGGCTTCTCCCGCCTGCGCCTGTTCGGTTCGCTGACGGAGGCCGGCGCGGCCGCGCACGCAGCCCGTCACCAGGAGCTGGGCGGCTGAGTCCGCTCCACCCGCCGGCCGCCCCGGGGGCCGACACCCCCGGGGCCCGGCAACGGCCCGATGGGCGCACCGCGTTCGCGGTGCGCCCATCGGCGTTCCGCGTCAGGCGGCGCGGCCGCGGTCGTCACCCGCTGCGGGTCCGCGTACGGGCCGCCGGCCGGGTTCATGTCGGTGTCCCTCCCGAACTATTTGGTTGCGAGTTCAATTACATTCGGCGGGGAACGGGGGCGCCGGCGGGAATCCGGCCTCGCGTTCACGCGCGCCGCACCGATGAGTCCCGGGGCGCCCGGGAGTCTGGAGGGGTACAGGACACCGACAGAGGAGCGCCGACCCATGGGCAGACTGACCCTCACCACCTTCCTCACCCTCGACGGGGTGATGCAGGCCCCCGGCGCGCGGCACGAGGACGACAGCGACGGCTTCGCCTACGGCGGCTGGCTCGCCCCCCACGCCGACGCGGGCATGCAGGAGTTCATGGAGGAGGTCTTCGGCCGCGCCGGCGCCTTCCTGCTCGGCCGGCGCACGTACGAGATCTTCGCCGCGTACTGGCCCCACCACGACGACCCCGCCAACCCGATCGCCCACCGGCTCAACCGGCTGACGAAATACGTCGCCTCCACCACCCTGCGGGAGCCCGCCTGGGGACCGGCCGCCGTCCTGGACGGGGAACAGCTCCAGTCGGAGGTCGTCCGGGCCAAGGACGCCATCGAGGGGGAGCTCCAGGTACACGGCAGCGGGCGCCTCGCGCAGTGGCTCCTCGCGCGGGACCTGGTGGAGGAGCTGAACCTGCTCGTCTTCCCGGTCTTCCTGGGCGCGGGCCGGCGCCTGTTCCCCACCGGCGGCCTGCCCACCGCCTGCGAGCTGACCGCCTCGCGCACCACCGGCAGCGGCACCGCCATCCACACCTACCGCCCCAAGGGCCGGGCCCCCTTCCGCGACTTCGAGGCCTGAGCCGCCCGCCCGGCGGCCGCCGCCCCGGTCCCCGGCGGCGCCGCCCCCGGACCGCCGCGCCCTGGCCGGATGACCACCGGCGAGTGGCCGGAACCCACGGGGTGCACACCCGCGGCCGCCACTAATCTGACCGCATGCCACAACCGGACATCAGCGCGAACGACCCCTGCTTCGCCGCGGACCCCTACTCCTACTACGCCCGGCTGCGGGCCAAGGGGCCGGTCCACCAGGTCGAGGTCTCGGCCGGCGAGTACGCGCCCGCGGTCCTGGTCGTCGGCCACGCCGAGGCCCGCCAGGCCCTCGCCCACCCCGGGCTGGCGAAGGACTGGAAGAGCGGCGCGGTCCTCCAGGGCGTCGCGGCGACCGTGGCCAACAGCAACCTGCTGGAGACCGACCCGCCCCAGCACACCCGGCTGCGCCGCCTGGTGGCCCGCGAGTTCACCACCCGCCGCGTCCAGGCCATGCGCCCCCGCGTCCGGCAGATCACCGACGAACTCCTCGACGCGATGGCCGCCCGCCCGGAGCGCTCCGCCGACCTGATCGAGGCCTTCGCCTTCCCGCTGCCCATCACCGTGATCGGCGAACTCCTCGGCGTGCCCGGACCCGACCGCGAGCGCTTCAGGCACTGGTCCAGGGAGATCCTGGCGCCCACCCCCGCGACCGCGCGCACCGCGCACCGGGAGCTCGCCGACTACCTCGCCGGACTCGTCGCCGCCAAGACCCGCGATCCCGGCGAGGACCTGCTCAGCGCCCTCGTCCGGACCAGGGACGAGGACGGTGACGCGCTGTCGGCGGCCGAGCTCATCGGCATGGCCTTCCTGCTGCTGATCGCCGGCCACGAGACCACCGTCAACCTCATCTCCAACGGCACGCGCGCCCTGCTGGCCCATCCGCAGCAGCTGGCCGCGCTCCGCGCCGACCCCGACGGGCTGCTCGACGGCGCGATCGAGGAGATGCTCCGCTACGACGGTCCCGTGCAGAACGCCACCTACCGCTACGCCCGCGAGGACCTGGAGATCGGCGGCACCGCCATCCCGGCCGGAGCCACCGTCCTCGTCTCGCTGGCCGGCGCCGGCCGTGACCCCGGGCGCTACGAGGACCCCGACGCCTTCGACATCCGGCGCGCCCCCCAGGGCCACCTCGCCTTCGGGCACGGGATCCACTTCTGCATCGGCGCCCCGCTCGCCCGCCTGGAGGGCCGCATCGCCTTCCAGGGACTGCTGGAGCGCTTCCCCGACCTGGCCGAGGACCCCGCCGGCGGCCCGCCGCAGTGGCTCGGGGGCAGCCTGATCCGGGGCGTGGCCCGGCTGCCGGTGCGCTGGTAGCCGCCGCCCGTGGCCCTTTCCCCACCGGCCCCGGCGGCGCCGTCACAGGTCAGCGAGCTCGTCCAGCCGTACCGGGCGCCGCTCCCGGCGGGAGCGCTCGCAGGCCTCCGCGATCCGGAAGGCGGCCAGTGCCTCCCGGCCGTCGCAGGGGTTGTCCCCCTCGCCGCGCACCAGCCGGACGAAGGCAGCCAGCTCGGCCTCGTAGGCGGGGGCGAACCGCTCCAGGAACCCGGTCCACGGCTTGCTCGCCGGGGGCGGGCCGTGCGGCTCCGTCGAGGCGATCGGCGTACGGTCGTCCAGCCCGCAGCAGACCTGGTCCCGCTCCCCGGAGAGCTCCATCCGCACGTCGTAGCCGGCGCCGTTGCAGCGCGTGCCGGTACAGGTCACCAGGGTCCCGTCGGTCAGGGTGAGGACGGCCGCCGCCGTGTCGACGTCGCCGTTCTCGCGGAAGACGGCCGGCCCGGCGTCCGAACCGGCCGCGTACACCTCGGTGACCTCCCGGCCGGTCACCCAGCGCGCCATGTCGAAGTCGTGCACCAGGCAGTCCCGGTACAGGCCCCCGGAGGCGGCGAGGTAGGCGGCGGGCGGCGGCGCCGGGTCGGCGGTCATCGTGCGGACCGTGTGCAGCCGCCCCAGGGCACCCGAACGGACCAGCTCGCGCGCGGTCCGGTAGCCGGCGTCGAAGCGGCGCATGAAGCCCACCTGGAGCACGCCGCCGGCGGCGGCCACCTCGCGCAGCACCGCCAGGGTCCGCTCCAGGCCGGGGGCCAGCGGCTTCTCGCAGAACACCGGCAGCCCGCCGCGCACCGCCCGGACCACGAGGTCGGCGTGGCCCTCGGTCGCACAGGCCACGACCAGCGCGTCCACGCCCCAGGTGAACACCTGGTCGACGGAGGGCGCGGCGGTGGCCCCCAGCCGGTCCGCGAGCCGCGCGGCCCGCCCCGGCTCCGCGTCGGCCAGCAGCAGCGAGCCGGCGTCCGGGAGACGGGCCAGTGCGGCCGCGTGGAAGGACCCGATCCGGCCCGTTCCGATGAGCCCGATGCGCATGCACTCAACGTGACCCCGTAAGGGGGACCTGTCAATCCGCGCCCGCACGCCCCGGTGACCCTTCATGGTCCACTGTGGCGGATACTGGGCGGCTGACACCGGAAATGACCGATTCATGACGGACGAGGGAAGGGCACGGGGACGTGGCTAGGGTTCGGACAGGGGTACGCGTCGTCGGCGCCGTGCTCGCGGCGGTACTGGGGGCCTCCCTCGCCGGCTGCAGCAGCACGGGCGGCAAGCGCGCCGAGGAGCGGGCGAAGGCCGCCGAGGCGGGCCGGCCCGCCGTGTCCACGCCGCGCTGGACCTTCGCGATGGTCACGCACGCGGGCGACGGCGACACCTTCTGGGACATCGTGCAGAAGGGCGCCAAGGAGGCGTCGGCGAAGGACAACATCAACTTCGTCTACTCGCACGACGACCAGGCGCAGCAGCAGGCCCAGTTCGTGCAGAACGCCATCGACCAGAAGGTCGACGGGATCATCGTCAGCCTCGCCAAGCCCGATGCCCTCAAGGACGTCGTCGGCAAGGCCGTGAAGGCCGGCATCCCCGTGATCACGGTCAACTCCGGCTCCGCCCAGTCCGCCGCGTACGGGGCGCTGGCCCACATCGGCCAGGACGAGGAGATCGCCGGCGAGGCCGTCGGCACGGAGATGACCAAGCGGGGCCTGAAGAAGGCGGTCTGCGTCCTGCACGAACAGGGCAACGTGGGCCACGAGCAGCGCTGCGCCGGGGCGAAGAAGACCTTCGGCGGCAGCATGGAGAACCTGTACGTCGAGGGCACCAACATGCCGTCCGTCCAGGCGGCCATCCAGGCCAAGCTCCAGGCCGACCCCTCCGTCGACGGCATCCTCACCCTGGGCGCCCCCTTCGCCCCCACCGCCGTCAAGGCCAAGGAGGCGGCGGGCAGCAAGGCCGAGGTGGACACCTTCGACCTCAACGAGTCCGTCGCCCGCGACCTGAAGTCCGGCGCCCTGGGCTTCGCCGTGGACCAGCAGCCCTACCTCCAGGGGTACGAGGCCGTGGACCTGCTGTGGCTCTACCGCTACAACGGGGACGTGCTCGGCGGCGGCCGCCCGGTGCTGACCGGCCCGCAGATCGTCACCGCGGACCAGGTGGGCAAGCTGGAGCCGTTCATCAAGCGGGGCAGCCGATGAGCGCCGCCGCCCCGGCCGCGGCCGACGAGCGGCTGGCGCCCGTCTCCTACGTGCGCCGGCTGCTGGGCCGCCCCGAGCTGGGCGCGGTCGTCGGCGCCGCCGCCGTCTTCGTCTTCTTCTCCTTCGCCGCCGACAGCTTCCTGCGGGCCTCCAGCCTCAGCACGGTCCTCTACTCGGCCTCCACCATCGGGATCATGGCGGTCCCGGTGGCGCTGCTGATGATCGGCGGGGAGTTCGACCTCTCCGCCGGCGTCATGGTGACCACCTCGGCGCTGTTCAGCTCGATGTTCAGCTACCAGATGACCGCCAACGTCTGGGTGGGCGTCGCGGTGTCCCTGCTGGTCACCCTCGCCCTCGGCTTCTTCAACGGGTTCATGCTGACCCGCACCAAGCTGCCCAGCTTCATCATCACGCTCGGCACCTTCCTGATGCTGACCGGTCTGAACCTCGGCTTCACCAAGCTGATCAGCGGCACCGTCTCCACCAAGACCATCGCCGACATGGAGGGCTTCCCCTCGGCCCGCGCGCTGTTCGCCTCCCAGTGGAACGTCGGCTCGGTCACCCTCAAGGTCACCATCCTGTGGTGGCTGGCCCTGGTCGCCGTCGCCACCTGGATCCTGCTGCGCACCCGCGCCGGGAACTGGATCTTCGCCGTGGGCGGCGGGGCGGACGCGGCCCGCGCCACCGGCGTCCCCGTCGTGAAGACCCGCATCGGCCTCTACATGGGCGTCGCGCTCTGCGCCTGGATCTCCGGGCAGCACATCCTCTTCTCGTTCGACGTCGTCCAGTCGGGGGAGGGCGTCGGCAACGAGTTCCTCTACATCATCGCGGCCGTCATCGGCGGCTGTCTGATGACCGGCGGCTACGGCTCCGCGATCGGCTCGGCCGTCGGCGCGTTCATCTTCGGCATGGCCAGCAACGGCATCGTCTACGCCCAGTGGAACCCCGACTGGTTCAAGTTCTTCCTCGGCGGCATGCTCCTGCTCGCCACGCTGCTCAACGCATGGGTCCGCAAGCGGGCGGAGGCACGGGCATGAGCACACCTCTGGTCAAGCTGACCGGCGTCAGCAAGTACTACGGCAACATCCGCGCCCTGCGCGACGTCTCCCTGGAGGTGTCGGCCGGCGAGATCACCTGCGTCCTCGGCGACAACGGCGCCGGCAAGTCCACCCTCATCAAGATCATCGCGGGGCTGCACCGGCACGACGCCGGAACCTTCGAGATCGAGGGCGAGGAGACCGCCCTGGCCAACCCGCGCGCCGCCCTCGACCGCGGCATCGCCACCGTCTACCAGGACCTCGCCGTCGTCCCCCTGATGCCGGTCTGGCGGAACTTCTTCCTCGGCTCCGAGCCCACCAGGGGCCGCGGCCCCTTCCGCCGCCTCGACGTGGCCCGCATGCGCGAGACCACGCGCGCCGAGCTGCTGCGCATGGGCATCGACCTGCGCGACGTCGACCAGCCGATCGGCACCCTCTCCGGCGGCGAGCGCCAGTGCGTGGCCATCGCCCGCGCCGTCCACTTCGGCGCGAAGGTCCTCGTCCTGGACGAGCCCACCGCCGCGCTCGGCGTCAAGCAGTCCGGCGTGGTCCTCAAGTACGTCGCCGCAGCCCGCGACGCCGGCCTCGGCGTGGTCCTCATCACCCACAACCCGCACCACGCCCACCTGGTCGGGGACCGCTTCGTGCTCCTCAAGCGCGGCACCATGGCGGGCAGCCACACCCGCGACTCGATCACCCTCGAAGAGCTCACCCGGCAGATGGCCGGGGGCTCCGAGCTGGAGGAGCTGAGCCACGAACTGGAGCGGGTGGCAGAATCAGGACCGGACACCCCGTCCGGCTCCACCCCCGCCACCGCCTCCGACAGGGACGACACCACTCGATGACCACCTACCGGGACTTCTCGCTCACCCACCGCGGGTCGGCGCGAGGCACCGTCCTGCGGACCATCGGGACCCGTGAGCGCCGCTCCCACCTGACCGCCCCCCGCGTCCCGACGGTCGGCATCGACATCGGCGGCACCAAGGTGATGGCGGGCGTCGTCGACGCCGACGGGGTGATCCTGGAGAAGATCCGCACCGAGACCCCCGACAAGTCCAAGAGCCCCAAGGTGGTCGAGGACACCATCGTGGAGCTGGTCCTGGACCTCTCCGACCGGCACGACGTGCACGCGGTGGGCATCGGTGCGGCCGGCTGGGTCGACGCCGACCGCTCCCGCGTGCTGTTCGCCCCCCACCTCGCCTGGCGGGACGAGCCCCTGCGCGACGCCCTCCAGTCCCGCCTGGCCGTCCCGGTCATGGTGGACAACGATGCCAACACCGCCGCCTGGGCCGAGTGGCGCTTCGGCGCCGGACGCGGCGAGGACCACCTCGTCATGATCACCCTGGGCACCGGCATCGGCGGGGCCATCCTGGAGGGCGGCCAGGTCAAGCGCGGCCGCTACGGGGTGGCCGGCGAGTTCGGCCACATGCAGGTCGTCCCCGGCGGGCACCGCTGCCCCTGTGGCAACCGCGGCTGCTGGGAGCAGTACAGCTCCGGCAACGCCCTGGTCCGCGAGGCCCGCGAACTGGCCGCCGCCGACTCCCCGGTCGCGTACAACATCATCGCCAGGGTCGGCGGCAACGTCCACGAGATCACCGGACCGCTGATCACCGAGCTGGCCCGCGAGGGCGACGCCATGTGCGTCGAGCTGCTCCAGGACATCGGCCAGTGGCTCGGCGTCGGCATCGCCAACCTCGCCGCCGCCCTCGACCCCTCGTGCTTCGTCATCGGCGGTGGGGTCAGCGCCGCCGACGACCTGCTCATCGGCCCCGCCCGGGACGCCTTCCGGCGCCACCTCACCGGCCGCGGCTACCGCCCCGAGGCCCGCATCGCCAAGGCGCAGCTGGGCCCCGAGGCGGGCATGGTCGGCGCCGCCGACCTCGCCCGGCTGGTCGCCCGCCGCTTCCGGCGCGCCACCCGCCGGCGCGTGGAGCGGTACGAGCGCTACGCGCAGTACGGCCGGCGCGGCGCCGCCGGCCCCGAGGAGCAGGAACAGCAGTGACACCGCCCACCTTGCCCCGCCAGGCCTCCTCGCCCGAGGCCGGCGGCGGCCGGCCGCCCACCGCCGAGGAGCGGCGCCGCACCGTGCGCCGGCGCTGGATCACCGCGCTCATCATCCTGCTGCTCGTCGGCGTCCCGGCCGGCTACCTGGCCATCTCCGCCCAGCAGAGCCGAGAGAGCGGCCGGGACAAGGCCGCGCGGGTCGGCGCCGTCAAGGTCCGCCCGGACTGGCCCTCCAAGGTGCAGCGCAGCATCTACGAGGTGCCGATCCCGCTGATGGCCGCGCACGTCGGCTACCTGGAGACCAACAACTGGCACACCAGCCGGCTGTACGTGCAGTTCCAGGTCAGCCCGGAGCAGCTGGACACCTTCCTGGCCGACGTCGGCACCAGCCGCGGGGCGCTCACCCCCGGGGTCTCGGTCTCCGAGCGCGACGCGCACGTCGCGGGCTGGAGCTGGAGCCCCAGGCACCAGTGGTCCGGGATCACCCTGGAGGCCCCGGACCCGCGCCCGACCCGGGACGTCACCGTGGACTTCACCAACCCCAAGGCCCCCCGCGTCTACGTGGTCTCCACCACCGTTCCCTAACCCCACCGCATAGGGTGGGATCATGAAGCTCACCAAACGGCTGCACTCCTGCGTCCAGTTGGAGAAGGACGGGCTCACGCTCGTCATCGACCCGGGCGCCTTCAGCGAACCGGACGCGGGCCTGGGCGCGGACGCCCTGCTGGTCACCCACGAGCACCCCGACCACTTCGACGAGGGCCGGCTGCGCGCCGCCCTCGACGCGAACCCGGCGGCGGCCCTGTGGACCCTGCGCAGCGTCGCGGAGCGGATGGCCGCCGCCTACCCGGGCCGGGTCCACACCGTCGGCCACGGCGACACCTTCACCGCAGCCGGGTTCCAGGTCCAGGTCCACGGCGAATTGCACGCCGAGATCCACCCGGACATCCCGCGCGTCACCAACGTCGGCTACCTCGTCGAGGGCTCCCTCTTCCACCCCGGCGACGCGCTGACCGTCCCGGGCGCCCCCGTCGACACCCTGATGCTGCCGGTGCACGCCCCCTGGAACAAGATCGCCGAAGTGGTGGACTACGTGCGCGAGGTCAAGCCGCGCCGGGCGATCGACATCCACGACGCCTACCTCGCGGACATCGCCCGGCCGATCTACGACACGGCCCTGGCGAACCTCGGCGGCGCTCCCCACAGCCGCCTCGGGGCCGGAGAGAGCGCCACCGTCTGACTGTCGGTGCCGGGCGGTAGGTTGGTGGACATGCGTATCGCCACGTTCAACGTCAACTCGATCACCGCCCGGCTGCCCCGCCTGCTGGCCTGGCTGGAGTCGTCCGGCACCGACGTGCTCTGCGTCCAGGAGACCAAGTGCACGGCCGAGCAGTTCCCGGCCGAAGCGCTGCGCGAGCTGGGCTACGAGTCGGCCGTCAACGCCACCGGCCGGTGGAACGGCGTCGCCCTGCTGTCCAGGGCCGGGCTGGAGGACGTCGTCGTCGGGCTCCCCGGCGGCCCGGACTACGAGGGCGTGCAGGAGCCCCGGGCCATCTCCGCCACCTGCGGCGGGGTGCGCCTGTGGTCGGTGTACGTGCCCAACGGCCGCGAGGTCGAGCACGACCACTACGGCTACAAGCTGGACTGGTTCCGCGCCCTGACCGCCGCCGTCGCCGAGGACGCGGCCGGCCCCCGCCCCTTCGCGGTGCTCGGCGACTACAACGTGGCCCCCACCGACGAGGACGTGTACGACCCGGCCGTCTTCGAGGGCCTGACCCACGTCACCCCGGCCGAGCGCGCGGCCCTGGAGGCACTGCGCGGCGCCGGCCTGTCCGACGTGGTGCCCCGCCCGCTGAAGTACGACCGCCCGTACACGTACTGGGACTACCGCCAGCTCTGCTTCCCCAAGAACAGGGGCATGCGCATCGACCTGGTCTACGGCAACGAGCCCTTCGCCAAGGCCGTCAAGGACGCCTACGTGGACCGCGAGGAGCGCAAGGGCAAGGGAGCCTCCGACCACGCCCCGGTCGTGGTCGACCTCGATCTCTAGTGCTGTGGCCGGAAAGGTTTGCCGGTTCGCGGTGTCCGGTGCGGTGCATCGCAAGGCGGAGGGCCGCGGCTCGTACTGGACGTACTTGCGCGGCCGACAACGCAGCGAGGTGCCGTACCGGGCGCCGTGAGGCGGTGAACCTTTCCGGTCACAGCACTAGAAGCCTAGGGGATCGGGGCGCGCCCTGTGGCCAGCGGCGCGTCCGGGTGCCAGGCTGGTCGGTATGCGCATCCCCTTCCTGGCCAACTGGCTCCACCGGGACGAGACGGAACAGGGTGCCGTGGGACTGGCCGATGCCCTCGCGGAGGATCCCGAGGGCATCGGCGAGCTGTTCGCGGAGTGCGAGATGCTGCGCGCCCAGGCGAGGGCCGCGGGGCTGGAACTGGACCAGACCCCGGCCTCGTTGGAGGACCTCGACCAGCTGATGCCCCGCTGGCGCCGCGACCCGGAGGCGGTGCCCTGGCTCGGCAACGACGCGGGCTTCTACCTCGGGACCGTGATCGTGCGGACCGTGCCCGGTACCGGCTGGCAGGTCTGGCCCAACGGCCGGCCCGTGATCCGGCTGGCCTCGGGGCGGGAGCTCGACGTGGTCGAGTCGGGGGTTTCCTGGGCGATGACCGGATCACCCGAGCTCAGCCAGGCCTATGCCGAGGCCTCCGAGGGCTGACCGCGAGGCCGTATTAAAGGGCCAATGTACTTTATGTACCTTTCGGGCGTGTCGCGGTGAAGTCCCCTGCGCCGCTGGATAGTTTGCGCTGACCTCGACACACCGACAAGTGGGCAGGGCAGCGCATGGCCGTCGAACCGTTGATCGAGCTGCGGGACGTCAACAAGCACTACGGGGATCTGCACGTCCTCCAGGACATCAACCTCACCGTCGGCCGCGGGGAGGTGGTGGTGATCATCGGCCCGTCAGGCTCCGGGAAGTCCACCCTCTGCCGGACCATCAACCGCCTGGAGACCATCGGCTCCGGCGAGATCCTGCTGGACGGCCGGCCGCTGCCCGCCGAGGGCAAGGAGCTGGCACGGCTGCGGGCCGAGGTCGGCATGGTCTTCCAGTCCTTCAACCTCTTCGCGCACAAGACCGTCCTCGCCAACGTCTCCCTGGCCCAGGTCAAGGTCAGGAAACGGGGCAGGGAGGAGGCCGACAAGCGCTCCCGGGAGCTCCTCGACCGGGTCGGCCTCGCCAGCCAGGCGGAGAAGTTCCCCGCGCAGCTCTCCGGCGGGCAGCAGCAGCGCGTGGCCATCGCCCGCGCCCTGGCCATGAACCCCAAGGCCCTGCTCTTCGACGAGCCCACCTCCGCCCTCGACCCCGAGATGATCAACGAGGTGCTGGAGGTCATGCAGCAGCTCGCCGCCGAGGGCATGACCATGGTCGTGGTCACCCACGAGATGGGCTTCGCCCGCTCCGCCGCGAACCGCGTCGTGTTCATGGCGGACGGCAGGATCGTCGAGGACCGCACCCCGGAGGCGTTCTTCACCGCCCCCGAGAGCGAACGGGCCCGGGACTTCCTCTCCAAGATCCTCAAGCACTGAGGGGCGGCCCGATGAAGCACACCCTGCGCGCCCTCGCCCCGGCCCTCGTCGCCCTGGTCCTCCTCACGGCCGTCTCCGGCTGCGGGAAGAGCGGCAGCCCCCCGGTCAAGGGGCCGCAGCCCGAGGACCTGCCCGTCTACCACGTGGACACCGGCTTCACCCTGCCCGCCTCACCCACCTGGGAGAAGGCGAAGCGGCGCGGCCACCTGGTGGTCGGGGCCAAGGAGGACCAGCCGTACATGGGGGAGAAGGACCCCGCCACCGGCCGGTACTCCGGCTTCGACATCGAGATCGCCAAGATGATGTCCGCCTCGCTCGGCTTCGACCCCAAGACGATCGAGTTCAAGACCATCGCCTCCGCCAACCGCGAGACCGCCCTGCAGAACGGTCAGATCGACTACTACGTGGGCACCTACACGATCAACGACAAGCGCAGGAAGCAGGTCGGCTTCGCCGGGCCCTACTTCATGGCCGGCCAGTCCCTGCTGGTCCGCCGGAACGAGAAGGACATCAAGGGCCCCCAGGACCTCGCCGGCAAACGGGTCTGCTCGGCCGCCGGCTCCACCCCGTACCAGCGCCTCCAGAGCGAGTACCCCAGGGCGGTGCTCGTCGCCTACGACACCTACTCGGTCTGCGTGGACAACCTGCTGACCTACCAGGTCGACGCCGTCTCCACCGACGACTCCATCCTCCTCGGCTACGCCGCCAAGGTCCCCGAAGAACTCAAGGTCGTCGGCAAGCCCTTCTCCCAGGAGCCCTACGGCATCGGCGTCCCCCGCTCCGACAACGCCCTGCGCTTCGCCCTCGACGACGCCCTGGCCGCGCACGAGAAGAACGGCGACTGGAAGAAGGCCTACGAGGCCACCCTCGGCCTCTCCGGCCAGCCCGCCCCGAAACCGCCCGCCATCGACCGCTACCCCGCGGGCTGAGGGGAGAGCGCACCACCATGCACGTACTCACCGAGAACTTCGCGCTCTACGGCAAGGGTTTCCTCGGCACCGTCGAGCTCACCGTCTACGCCTCGCTGCTCGCCCTGGTCCTCGGCTTCCTGATGGCCTCCTTCCGCGTCGCGCCCGTCGGCTCCTTCCGGGTCTTCGGCACGGTCTGGGTGACCGTGCTGCGCAACACCCCGCTGACCCTGCTGTTCTTCGCCGTGCTGCTGGGCCTGCCGCGCTTCGGGCTGGTCCTGCCGTTCCAGCTCTTCGCCGTCCTGGCGCTCGGCTGCTACACCTCGGCCTTCATCTGCGAGGCCCTGCGCTCCGGTATCAACACCGTGCCCAAGGGGCAGGGGGAGGCCGCCCGCAGCCTGGGGATGACCTTCGGCCAGACCCTGGGCACGGTCGTGCTGCCGCAGGCCTTCCGCTCCGTCATCCCGCCCATCGGCTCCACCCTGATCGCCCTCGCCAAGAACTCGGCCATCGCCGGCGCCTTCAGCGTCACCGAGCTGCTGGGCACGTACAAGACCCTCAACGAGCTGGGCTACAGCATCATCTGGACCTTCGTCTGGATCGCCGTCGGCTACCTGATCATCACCCTGTCCATCAGCGCGCTCTTCAACGTGCTGGAGAAGCGCTACGGAGTCGCCCGATGACCGCGCACGCGCTGCACGGGGACCAGCAGTCCACCGCCCTCTACGACCTGCCCGGTCCGGGCACCCTGCGCCGCCACTTCCTCTACGGGATCGTCTCGACGGTGGTGATCCTCGGTCTGCTCGCCTGGATCCTCTACCTGCTCTTCGACACCCACCAGTTCACCGCCGCCAAGTGGCGCCCCTTCGCCTACGAGGGCATCCAGGACCTGCTGCTCAAGGGGCTGGGCAACACGCTCAAGGCCTTCGTGTACGCCTCGGTGCTCTCGCTGGTGCTCGGCGCGGTGCTGGCCACGGGCCGGCTCTCGGTGCACCGGCCGGTGCGCTGGGTGGCCACGCTCTGCGTGGAGTTCTTCCGGGCCATGCCCGTGCTGGTGATGATCTTCTTCATCTTCGTCGCGCTGAAGGTGCAGCCGCTGCCCGCCCTGGTGGCGGGGCTGACCCTGTACAACGGCTCGGTGCTGGCCGAGGTCTTCCGTACGGGCATCAACTCCGTCGAGCGGGGGCAGCGCGAGGCCGCGTACGCGCTCGGCATGCGCAAGACGCAGGTGATGACCTTCGTCCTGGCACCGCAGGCGGTCCGGGCCATGCTGCCGGCGATCATCAGCCAGCTGGTGGTGGCCCTGAAGGACACCTCGCTCGGCTTCCTGATCACCTACGAGGAGTTCCTGCACGCGGGCAAGCTGATCGCCTCCAACCTGGACTACGACCTGCCGTTCATCCCCGTCGTGATGATCATCTCGCCGATCTACATCGGGATGTGCATGCTGCTGTCCTGGCTGGCCACCTGGGTGGCCCGGCGGGAGCGGCGCAGCCTCAAGACCAGGGCAGTCGAGGTCGCCCCCGCCGAGCCGGGGCCGGTGCTGCCGGGGAGGTAGACGCGCGGCCCCCCGGCGGCAGCCCGCGATCACTGCTCGCGCAGCGGCACCGAGACGTACGAGGGGTCGGTGCGCGGCGAGGAGAAGGTCAGCTGCGCGCCGGTGGGGTTGTGCTCGATGTAGAGGGGGTCGACCGTGTCGACGACGAGGGCGAGCCGGTGGCCCCCGGGCACGTCGTAGGCGGTGGAGAAGAGGTCCAGGTCCACGCCGAAGGACTGTCCGGGGGTCTTCCCGTGGAAGGTGTACGGGGCGTTGCTGACCAGTTTGCCGAGGCCGAGCGGGCCGACGTCGTAGAGGTAGGCGACGAAGGTCCCGTCGCCCTTGGTGGGGGTGACGGTGGTGTGCAGGCGGACGGTGCCGCGCACGCGGCGCTCCCGCTCGTAGCGCGGGGACTGCCAGACGGCGGCGAAGGCGCGCGGCAGCAGCGGGACGGAGACGACCGGGGGAGCCTTGGCGAACTGGTCGAGGACGCTGGACAGGAGGACGATCCCGCCGTCGGCGCCGGAGTCGACGTTGGCCCAGACGTGTTCGCTGCCGTCGAGCGGGATCCTCTCTTCGCCGCCGGAGCCGACCGACTTCCAGTCGGGGTAGTCCTCGTAGCCGCCGGTGCTGCGGGACGTGATCCGGACGGGGGGCTCGGTGTCCACCCCGTTGCGTTCGCCCTTGAGGTAGCGGTCGAACCAGCGGTGGGCGTCGGTCCAGGTGTCGTTGGGCAGTCCGAACAGGCCGGTCGCCTCGGCGGTGGCGTGGTCGCCGGGGCGGAACTCCAGGCGCTTGGGACCGGTGAGCTTCTCGAAGAACTCCGCGTACTGGTTGGGCGGGAAGACGGTGTCGCCCCAGGCGTTGCCCAGCATGACGGCCGCGCCGTTGGCGTTGATCCGGTCGACCTGCCCGGCGGCGGAGCGCTTCCTGCCCCAGTCGATCATCGCCTGCTCGTTCTCCAGCCGGGAGCCGAGGAAGTCGCCGAGGACCTGCTGGAGTTCGGGCCCGGGCCGGCCGGTGAGGTAGCCCGCCGCGCCGAGCAGCCCGGCGGCCTGGAGGTGCTGGGTGCGGCCGGAGTAGATGGACTCGATGAGGTCGGCCCAGCCGCTGAGGGCGACCACCGCCTTGACGCGGGGGTCGTGGGCGGCGGCCAGGAGGCTGATGCCCGCGGCGTACGAGACCCCGCCCAGGCCCACGTGGTCCGGGTCGGCGGGGGTGTGGGCGAGGGCCCAGTCGATGACGGCGGAGACGTCCGCGACGTCGGCCGGGCCGGCCGTCTCGATCTGGCCGCCGGAGAGCCAGAAACCGCGCGAGGTGTAACTCACCACGGTGTAGCCGGAGTCGGCCAGCTGCCTGGCCTGGGCTACGTACTCGACCTGCGGCAGGCCCCAGCTGGTGGGGAGGACGATCAGCGGGTACGTGCGGCCCGGCGCGGCACCGGCCGGGGTGAAGACGTTGCCCTTGAGGGTGATGCCGCCGGAGCCGGGGATGTCGTGGAAGCGGACCTCCGGCGACGCCTGCGGGGAGGACTGCGGGGCGGCTGCGGGGGCCGCCTGGGCCTGGTGGGGGGCCAGGCCCAGGGCGGTGGCCGCGAGCAGGGCGGCCGCTGCCGCTGCGGTGTGGGGGCGGGCTCTCATCGAACGCTCCTCGCGTGCGCCGGTGTCCGAAAGTGACCCGACAGTAACGGGAGGGGCTTACTCAAGGTAACCCGCCAGTAAGTTACGTGGCGGTAACAATTGGTGGAACGTCAGGTCCGTACGGATCCGCAGGCGTCCGCCCCGCGACCGCGCCGGGCCGCCGTCAGCCCGCCTGGGTGGCTCCGGTCAGCGCGCTCTTGGCCTTCCACTGGTCCCAGGGCAGGTTCCACTCGCCGTAGCCGTTGCCGAGCTCCGCCTTGCCCTTCGAGCCGCTGCCGACCACCTCCAGGGGGTCGCCCGGCTGCGCCTGCTCGTAGACGGCCTTGGCGTTGGCGTCGCTCATCCCCACGCAGCCGGAACTGGTGTTGGCGTGGCCGAAGTTGTCGGCGTTCCAGGGGGCGGCGTGCACGTACATGCCCGACCAGGTCAGCCGCATCGAGTAGTCGACCATCTTGTTGTAGGCGTTGCCGAGGCCCACCGTCTGGGAGTCCATCAGGATGGTGCCCTCCTTCGCCATCAGCACCATCTTCCCGGACCAGGAGGCCTTCTCGCCGCCCGGAGTGCCCGCCGAGACGGGAACCGTCTTGACGACCTGGCCGTCCTCGGTGATGGCCATCTTCTTGGTGTCGAGGCTGACCTCCATCCGGCGGTCCTTGCCTATCTTGAACTCGGTGGTGTAATCGCGGGCGAAGAGCCCGCTGCCGGCGCCGGAGTCCACGCCGTTCAGGTTCATTTCCACCTTCACGTCGGTGCCGGACTTCCAGTAGTCCTTGGGACGCCAGTCCACCCGGTCGTTGCCGGAATAGTCCTTGACCCAGCCCCAGGAACCCTCGGTGTTGTTCGAGGTGGTCACCTTCAGCTGCTTCTCGACCTCGGCCTTGTTCTTCACCGGATTGTCGAAGACCAGCGAGACGGGCATCGCGACCCCGACCGTGCTGCCCTTCGGGATGTTGATGGAGACCTTGTTCACCTTGTCGGCGGCCGAGGTCTTGAACTGCGTGCCCGCGCTCTGGCTGTCGGTGCTCTGCGCCTCGACCTTGTAGTCCGTGTTCGGTGCGGCGTTGCGGCCCGAGGTCCAGCTCTTGCCGTCGGAGGCGATCTGCCCGGCCAGCTCCCCGCCCTTGCCGTCCGTCACCTTCACCTGGGCCAGCTTGCCGTCGGCGATGGTCACCTTGACCGGCTCACCCGACTTGACCTGGCCGTCCGTCAGGTTCACCGAAACGGCCATGGGGGCCTTGTTCTTCGCGTCCGCGGCCTTGCCGCCGCCGTCCGCACCGTCGCCGGAGCCGCCCGAGCAGGCGGTCAGCGCGGCGGCCAGCAGCGCGGTGCCGGCGAGCGCGGCATGGCGGACCCGGCGGCGCGGGAGTGCGGTACGGCGTGAGCGGCTCAAGGAAAATCCCTCCGAAGCAATGGTCGTCCACAAGGAAGGAGTGAACGGGACGACTTTAGGTTGCGCATTCTCCGGAAAAGGCCGCCCTTCCTGTTGTGACATGGGCCGCAGCGAAACGGTTGCCGAACGGTCACATTCCGCTTAGGTGCGGGCCGGTGGCCGGTTCTCAGAGTCCGTGTCCGAAAGCCGTACGGCTCGGAAAAAGGACCTTCGGCTCTGCGGAAAGGGCCGTACGGCACCTGACAGAAGGGAATTCCCGGGGCCCGGACCGCCGCCCGGCGCGGGGTACCCTCCCCCTTCGAACCCCGCACGCCCGAACCCCTGGGAGACCGCCCGTGACAGCCACCGACACCAGGCCGGACGCGGCAGACCACCCGGCCCCGGCGAAAGCCTCGGTGCTGCGCAGCGGCGCCGTCATGGCCGCCGGCTCCGTCGTCTCCCGCGCCACCGGGTTCGTCCGCTCCGCCGTGGTCCTCGCCGCGCTGGGCACCGCGTTCCTCGGCGACGGCTACGCCGTCGCCAACACCGTCCCGAACATCATCTACATGCTGCTCATAGGCGGCGCGCTCAACGCCGTCTTCGTCCCCGAGCTGGTTCGCGCCGCCAGGGAACACCGGGACGGCGGCGCCGCGTACACCGACCGGCTGCTGACCGCCTGCACCGTGGCGCTCCTCGCGCTCACCGCCGTCGCCGTACTCGCCGCACCGCTGGTCGTCGACGCGTACACCCCCTCCTCCTACACGGCCGCGGAGCGGAACACGGTCATCGCCCTCGCCCGCTTCTGCCTGCCGCAGATCCTCTTCTACGGTCTGTTCACCCTGCTCGGCCAGGTACTGGGCGCCCGAAGCCGGTTCGGCGCGATGATGTGGACCCCGGTCCTCAACAACCTCGTGATCATCGCCGTCTTCGGCTGGTTCCTGCACGCCTCCGGCGGCGGCCGGGACGGCCTCACCGCCGCCGAGACCCGGCTGCTCGGCCTCGGCACCACCGCCGGCATCGTCATCCAGGCCCTCGCCCTGGTCCCCGCCCTGCGCGCCGCCCGCTTCCGCTGGCGCCCCCGCTTCGACTGGCGCGGCAGCGGCCTCACCCGCCCCCTGCGCAACGCGGGCTGGCTGGTCATGCTCGTGCTCACCAACCAGTTCGCCTACTGGGTGGTGACCAGCCTCTCCACCACCGTCCAGGACCAGCCGGGCGGCGCCGGCTTCGGCTACGCCGCATACAGCAGCGCCTACCAGCTGTGGATCGTCCCGCAGGGCATCATCACCGTCTCCCTGGTCACCGCCCTCATGCCCCGGATGAGCTCGGCCGCGGCCGCGGGCGACCTCGGCGCCGTCCGCGAGGACGTCTCCTACGCCCTGCGCTCCAGCGCCGCCCTCGTCCTGCCCGCCGCCACCCTCTTCGCCGCGCTCGCCCCCTGGGTGATGGACTGCGTCTCCGGATACGGATCCGTCACCACCGAGGGCGTCGCCGCCATGGCGGGCATGCTCACGGCCTTCGCCCCCGGCCTGGTCGCCTACTCCGCCCAGTACGTGCTCGCCCGCGGCTTCTACGCCCTCTCCGACACCCGCACCCCCTTCTTCCTCAACCTGGTCATCGTCGCCCTCAACGCCGGCCTCTCCTACGCCGCCTACCTGCTGCTGCCCGCCCGCTGGGCGGTCACCGGCATGGCCGCCGCCACCTCCCTCGCCTTCATCGGCGGCGCCGCCGTTACCGCCCGCACCCTCTCCCGCCGGCTCGGCCCGCGCCCCGGCCCCCGCGGCGCCACCGCACTGCGCACCCACCTGCGCCTGCTCGCCGCCTGCCTGCCGGCCGCCGCCGCCGGCTACGGGGCCGCCCGCTCCGCCGACGGCCTCGGCGCGTTCGCCGCGACCGGGGCGGGAACCGCGGCGCTCGCCCTGGTCGTCGTACTCCTCGCCAGGCCCCTGCGCCTGACGGAGATCACCGACCTGCTGGACTCCCTGCGCCGCAAGACCGGCCGATAGCGGGAGGAAAGGCGGCAGAACACCTTGGGATACTGGACCGGATGCCACGCGTACTGCTGATCGAGGACGACCCTTCCATCCGGGAAGGAGTCGCCCTCGGCCTGCGCCGCAGGGGACACGAGGTCAGATCCGCCGGCACCGGGGAGGAAGGCCTCGCCCTGCTGGGCGCCTTCCACCCCGAGCTCGTCCTGCTCGACCTGATGCTCCCCGGGATCAACGGAGTCCAGGTCTGCCGCCGGATCCGCGAGGACAGCCTCGTCCCGGTCATCATGCTCACCGCGCGCGGCGACGACTTCGACGTCGTCGTCGGCCTGGAGGCCGGGGCCGACGACTACATCGTCAAACCCGCCCGCACCGCCATCATCGAAGCCCGCGTCCGCGCCGTCCTGCGCCGCCGCCCCGCGCCCGGCGGCGGCCTCGGCGTCGAACGGCACGGCGAGCTCACCGTCGACCGAGCCGGCCTGACCGTCTCCCGGAACGGCGAACGGCTCGCCCTCGCCCCCAGCGAGATCAAACTGCTGCTCCACCTGTCGGCCGCCCCGGAACAGGTCTTCTCCCGCCAGCAACTGCTGGAGGGCGTGTGGGAGCACAGCTACCACGCCGACGCCCGGCTGGTGGACGCCTGCGTCCGCCGGCTGCGCCACAAGATCGAGGACCCCGCCCACGGCCCCCGCTACATACAGACGGTGCGGGGCTTCGGCTACCGCTTCGGGCCGCTCTAGGAGACCCCTGTGCCCAGCCGCGCGCCGTTCGGCCTGCGCACCCGCCTGATCGCCGCGTTCCTCCTGGTCGCCGCGATCTGCGCGGTCAGCACCGCCGCCCTCACCTACCGGCAGGCGCGCAGCGCCGTCCTCACCCAGAGCCAGGACACCGCCGTCAGCACCCTGCGCGACCAGCTGGAGGCCGTGGCCCTGACCCTCCCGCTGGACCAGCGCCAGCTCCAGCGCGTCGTCGACGACGTCGGCAGACGCGGCAAACCCCACCCCTGGGTGGTCTTCGGCGAGTACGGCACCCTGCGCGCCACCTCCGCCGACCTCGGCTCACCCGTCTCCGACGTCCTCACCGACACCCTGCGCACCCAGGTGTCCTCCCACCCCCACGGGGCCTTCCAGCGGGTCACCGACGACCGCGGCGAGCCCTACCTGACCATCGGCATGCCCGCCGTCTTCCTCCACAACGGCGCCCGCGAGGCCACCGGAGCCGTGCTCTACGCCGTCATGCCGCTCTCCACCGAACAGCAGACCGTCGACGCCATGGTCCAGGCCGCCAAGCAGGGCGCCGTCCCCGGCCTGGCCATCTCGGTCGTCCCCGCCCTCCTCGCCGCGCGCAGCGTCCTGCGGCCCGTGCGCGACATGCGCCGCGCCGCCCAGAACCTGGGCCGCGGCCGCCTCGACACCCGGATCGAGGTCCGCGGCGCCGACGAACTGGCCGGCCTCGCCCGCACCTTCAACGAGACCGCGGGAGCCCTGGAGGAGTCGGTGGCCGAACTGCGGGAGGCCGAAGCCCGGGCCCGCCGGTTCGCCGCCGACGTCTCCCACGAACTGCGCACCCCGCTCGCCGGGATGCTCGCCGTCACCGAGGTCCTCGACGAGGACGCCGAACAGCTCGACCCCGACACGGCCAAGGCGCTGCGGCTGATCAGCGCCGAGACCGGCAAACTCGCCGTGCTCGTCGAGGACCTGATGGAGATCTCCCGCTTCGACGCCCGCGCCGCCGGGCTCAACCTCGACGACGTGGACGTGGCCGAGGCCGTGGGCAAGACACTCCAGCGCCGCCACTGGGACGACGGACGGGTCACCACCGACCTGCCCGACGGGGTGCGGGCCCGCCTCGATCCCCGCCGCTTCGACGTGGTCCTCGCCAACCTGGTCGGCAACGCGCTGCGGCACGGCGCCGCCCCCGTGCGGGTCGCCGTGCGCACCGCGTCCGCGCCGGAGGGGGAGCGGCTGGTCGTGGAGGTCGCCGACAGCGGGCCCGGCATCGGCGCCGAGGTGCTGCCGCACATCTTCGACCGCTTCTTCAAGGCCGACGCCGCCCGCACCCGCTCCGCCGGGAGCGGCCTCGGCCTCGCGATCAGCCTGGAGAACGTCCGGCTGCACGGCGGCACCCTGAGCGCCGCCAACGCCCCGGAGGGGGCGGACGGCTTCGGGGGAGCGGTGTTCACCCTCGACATGCCGCTGGAGGCCGCCCCGTGAGCCCGCCGCTGCGGCGCCCGGCCGTGACCGCCGCCCTGCTGGGCCCGCTGCTCGCGGCCACCGCCTGCGGGATCAAGCCCACCGGGGTCGTGGAGAGCGGCGCCGCCGCACGGGTGGCCGTCGCGCGGGCCGGAGCCGCCACGGCCTACTTCGTCACCCCCGACGGGGGTCTGGCCCCGGCGCCGCAGCCCGAGTACACCCAGGGCGGGCCCCGGGGCAGCGTGATCGGGCTGCTGCGCGGGCCCGGCCCGGCGGAGCAGGACGCGGGGCTGCGCACGCGGGTACCCGTGCTGGGGGAGGAGGCGGCCGAGGGCGGGGTGAGCGTGACGGTCACCGACCGGCTGGAGGTGAGCCTGCCCTTCCCCGTCGCCGGCCTCGACCCGCTGGGCCGCCGCCAGTTGGTGTGCAGCGCCCTGTCCACGGTGGACCCGCTGTACGAGGTGACCCTCCGCGGCACCGACACGTCCCTGGACCCGGCCCGCTGCGACGCGGGGCGCTGAACGGCGGCCGGCCGGGCACCGCCCCGCGACACCGACCGCCGGCCGCGACCGCCCCCTGCCGGCCGCGACCCCCCCTGCCGACCGCGCCCCCCTGCCGACCGCGCCCCCCTGCCGACCGCGCCCCCCTGCCGGCCGCGCCCCCCCTGCCGGGCGCGGGCGTCACCCGCCGCGCGCGGGCGGTCCGCGACGCCGGCCGTCCCGCGAAGCCGGTCGTCCGGCGACGGCGGCCGTCCCGCGAAGCCGGTCGTCCGCGAAGCCGGTCGTCCGCGACGCCGGCCGTCCCGCGACGCCGGCCGTCCGGCGACGGCGGCCGTCCGGCGACGGCGGTCGTCCGGCGACGGCGGCCGTCCCCGCGACACCGGCCCGCGGCGCCCGCGCCAGGGCCGTACCGGGCCGCGCCGCCGCCGTCTTGTGGCCCGGGCCGCCGGGCGTCACCGTGTGGACCATGGAACGTGCCGCACATGTGCCCGCCGCCCCCCGCCGGCCCGGCGTGCCCGACGTGTTCGACCCGCGGCTCTATGCCGCGGGCGTCCCCCACGAGAGCTACCGGGTGCTGCGCGAGCGGTACCCGGTGGCCTGGCAGGAGGAGCCCGAGGTGGACGGGTGGCCCGCCGGAACCGGGTTCTGGGCCGTCACCCGGCACGCCGACGTCGTCCGCGTCCTGCGCGACCACACCGCGTACTCCTCCTGGCTCGGCGCCACCCAGATCCGCGACCCCGACCCCGCCGACCTGCCCTTCCTGCGGCGCACCATGCTCAACCAGGACCCTCCCGAGCACGGCCGGCTGCGCCGCCTGGTCTCCCGGGCCTTCACCCCCGCCCGGGTCGACGCCTTCGCCGCCCGGGCCCGCGAGCGCGCCCGTACGCTCCTGGCCGCCGCCCGGGACGGGGCCGAGGACGGCGCCGCCGACCTGGTCCGCGCGGTCACCGACGAGTACGCCCTGCTCAATCTCACCGACCTGCTGGGCGTCCCGGCCGCCGACCGGGGCCTGCTGCTGGAGTGGACCGTACGCGTCATCGGCTACCAGGACCCCGAGGACGCCCCCGCCCCGCTCCTCGGCCCCGACGGCACACCGCTCAACCCGCGCTCACCGGCGCTGCTCGGCGAGATGTTCGGCTACGCCCGCGAACTCGCCGCGCACAAGCTCCGCCGGCCCGGCGACGACGTGATGACGGCCCTCGCCCAGGGCGAGCTGGACCCCGCCGAACTGGAGATGTTCTTCTTCCTGCTGACCGTCGCCGGAAACGACACCGTCCGCAGCGCCGCCCCCGGCGGCCTCCTCGCCCTGGCCCGCGACCCCGACGCCTACCGCACCCTCGCCGACGGGCGGGCCCCGCTGGACCGGGCCGTCGAGGAACTCCTGCGCGTCCACCCGCCGGTGCTCAGCTTCCGCCGCACCGCCGCCCGTGACACCGAGCTCGCCGGGACCCGGATCCGCGCCGGGGACAAGGTGGTGGTCTTCCACGCCTCCGCCAACCACGACGCACGCGTCTTCACCGACCCGCACCGCCTCGACCTCGGCCGCTCCCCCAACCCCCACGTCTCCTTCGGCGACGGCCCGCACGTCTGCCTCGGCGCCCACTTCGCCCGGCTGCAGCTGCGCACCCTCTACGAGGAGTGGCGTACGGCCATGCCCGCGCCCGAACTCGCGGGGGAGCCACGCCGGCTGGTCTCCAACTTCATCAACGGGATCACGCGGCTGCCGCTGCGGGTGTCCGGGCCGCGGCGGTGACGTCTGCGACCAGCTCCGTCACGTCCGGGCCGTACGCATCGGAGTTGACCACCTTCAGCAGGAGGCAGAAGGACGCCCGGCGGTAGGCGCGCGCCAGCTTCTCGTGGTGGCGGGCCAGATAACGGGCCGCGGCCTGGTTGCTGTTGGCGGTCTGCCCCGACAGCAGGAACACCGGCCGTGCGCCCTGGTCGGTCGTCAGCCGCGCCAGCAGCACGTACTCGACCATGCCGGGCTCCCACCGGTACGTCTCGCCGCCGACGGCTATCGCCCCCCGGTCCGGTCCGGGCTCGGGGGAGACGTCCACCCGGACCCCCGGCAGCATCGACTGAAGGTGCGCCACCGTGCGGGAGTTGGACGCGGGACCGCCGACGCAGAACTCGGCGCGCTCGCCGAACCCCTGCCGGGCCTCGTGCGTGACGATCTGCACCGTCGCCCCGCAGTCCTTGATCAGGGCCGATATCTCCAGCAGCGCGAAGGCGTCGTTGCGGTGCAGCGAGGACTCGGTGCCGCCCATCTGCCGGTTGACCACGAACAGGCAGTCCGAGCCGGCCGGCAACCCGAAGAAGGCCTGCTTGCGGCGCAGCGCCCGGCGCCACAGGTACGTACGGGTGAACCAGCCGGAGCCACCGCTGATGGCCGTGGCCACCACACCGAGCACGATGTTGCGCACGTCGTCGTTCATGCGGCGGATGCTAACGGCCGCACCGCCTCCATGACGCGGCGGGTGCGGCGAAGCTAGGCTGCCCGTCCATGGTCTGACAGGCAGTCGACTGGAGGAACCGGATGCGCGCTCGCGCAGCACGTCAGTTAGCGTTCGCAGCCCTCGCCGGGGCGCTCGTCTCCACCGGAGCCGCCGCCCCGCCCCCGTCCCCGCCCGCGGCGGAGGCCGCGCCGGCCAAGGTACCGGTGGCCGTCGGCTACGGAGGGGCCGTCGCCAGCGTCGACGCCGACGCCTCGGCGGCCGGGATCGCGGTCCTGCGGGCCGGGGGCAACGCCGTGGACGCGGCCGTCGCCACCGCTGCCGCGCTCGGGGTCACCGAACCCTACTCGGCGGGCGTCGGCGGCGGCGGATACCTGGTCTACTACGACGCCGCCTCCCGCCGCGTGCAGACCGTCGACGGCCGCGAGACGGCGCCCGCCACGGCCACCGAGACCCTGTTCCAGGAGAACGGCGTCCCCATCCCCTTCGAAGAGGGCCAGACCAGCGGCCGCAGCGTCGGCGTTCCCGGCACCCCCGCCACCTGGCGCACCGCCCTGGACGCCTGGGGTACCAAGCCGCTCTCCCAACTCCTGCGCCCGGCCGAGAAACTGGCCCGTGACGGCTTCACCGTCGACGCCACCTTCCGGGCCCAGACCGAGGCCAACCAGGCCCGGTTCAAGGACTTCCCCGCCACCCGGAAGCTCTTCCTGCCCGGCGGACAACTCCCGGTCGTCGGCTCCACGTTCAAGAACCCCGACCTCGCGGCCACCTACGCCGAACTCGCCCGCAAGGGCACCGGGGCGCTCTACCGGGGCCCGATCGCCGACGACATCGTCAACGCCGTCCGCAAGCCCCCCGTCGACCCGGCCGCCACCCGGAAAGTCCGCTCCGGGGACCTGACCGCCGCCGACCTGCGCGCGTACGGGACCAAACGGCAGGCCCCGACCCAGGTGAACTACCGGGGCCTGGACGTCTACAGCATGGCGCCCTCCTCCTCCGGCGGCACCACCGTCGGCGAGGCGCTGAACATCCTGGAGCGCACCGACCTGTCGAAGCTGTCCGAGGCCCAGTACCTGCACCGGTTCATCGAGGCCTCCCGGATCTCCTTCGCCGACCGGGGCCGCTGGGTGGGCGACCCGGCCGCCCAGGACGTGCCGACCCGCGAGCTGCTCTCCCAGCGCTTCGCCGACTCGCGCGGCTGCCTCATCCGGCCGGACGCGACCCTGCCCAGCCCGCTGCCCCCCGGCGACCCGCGCCACCCTGCGGCCTGCGGCGGCACCGGGCAGGCCGCCCCGACCACCTACGAGGGGGAGAACACCACGCACCTGACGGTCGCCGACCGCTGGGGCAACGTGGTCTCGTACACCCTGACCATCGAGTCCACGGGCGGCAGCGCCATCACCGTCCCCGGGCGCGGCTTCCTGCTCAACAACGAGCTGACCGACTTCTCCTTCGCCCCGGCCGCCCCCGGCGTCCCGGACCCGAACCTGCCCGGCCCGGGCAAGCGGCCGCGCTCGTCCATGTCCCCGACCATCGTCCTCGAGCACGGCCGCCCGGTCCTGGCCGTGGGCTCCCCGGGCGGCGCGACCATCATCACCACCGTCCTGCAGACCCTGACCGGCCACCTGGACCGGGGGCTGCCGCTGGTCGACGCGATCAAGGCGCCGCGCGCCAGCCAGCGCAACCAGACGACGACGGAACTGGAACCGGAGCTGTGGAACAGCCCGCTGCGCGCCGAACTGGAGGCGCTGGGGCAGGCGTTCCGGCAGAACCCGGAGATCGGCGCCGCCACCGGCGTCCAGCGGCTGCGGGACGGCCGCTGGCTGGCGGCCGCCGAGACCACCCGGCGGGGCGGGGGCTCGGCGATGGTCGTGCACCCGCAGGGGAAGCCGTAGCCCCTGCGGGGCGGTCGATCCCGGGGCCGACGGCGGTGACCGCGACCGTGCGCTCCACGGGCGCGGCGCGGGAACCGTCGGCGGTGCGCCGGTCCCCGCCTGACGGCCGCCGGGGCCCCTCGGGGGGTCGTCTCCGGCGGCCGGACGGCGCAATGGGTGATCGGTGCGGCCCGGTCCGGGGCAAGGGTGAAGCGTGTCGACCACGAACTCGTCCAAACGGCTCGGTCTCGCGCTCCTCGGCGCCGTCCTCGCGGCCGGCCTGCTGGCCGCCGCCTGCTCCACACCGGCGGACGCGGGCTCGCCGTCAAGGTTTGAGGCTCCCGTAGCGCGCCCGTAACGCTGGTGCGGTCCCATGCGGGGATGGAGACGCCGACTGCGCTCGTGATCGGTCAACTCACTGAATACTTACGTGAGTTGACACGGAGACTGGACCCCGGGGCCGGCTGGTACGGGGAGTTCCTGCGGCGGGACCCGGAGGGGATGCGGGCCTGCCTCGACGGGGCCGCCTTACCCCCGTGGGACGTCATGGAGTCCCTCCTGCTGGACCTCCCGGGAGCACCGGGGGCCACCGCGCGGGAAGCGGCGTACGCGGCGGGGCTGCGGGCCGCCGCCGTCGCCGCGTGGGACGCCCGGCCGGAGGGGGCGGGGGAGCTGCGGACCCTGCTGGCCGCGGCCGCCGAGCAGCGGGCCGCCGCGGAGGAGGCCCTGCGGACCCTGACCGCCCGGCTGGACGCCACGGCCGACCCGGCGCAGACGCAGACCCTGTCCCGCGAACTGGCGTGGACCCACGACGACGCCATCCGGGCGACGTCGCGCCAGAGGGACTTCCAGACCCGCCTCTCCGCCCTCCCCCTCCCAGCCGTACCCCGCCCCCGCACACCCTTGCCCCCGGTCGGGGGCGCCGGGCCCGCGGTCCTGGGGACGGAGCTGCGGGTCGGGGGCGCCGGGCCTGTGGCCCTGGGGACGGAGCCGTCGGCCTGGGGCGCCGGGCCCGCGGTCCTGGGCACGGAGCTGTCGGCCTGGGGCGCCGGGCCCACGCCCCTCGGCCCCGAGCCGCCGGTCCGGGGCGCCGGGCCCGCGGTCCTGGGCACGGAGCCGTCGGTCCTGGGGGCCGAGCCCGCGCCCATCGGCACCGAGTCCCCGGCCCTCGGCGCCGAGCCGCCGGCCGGGGCGGTGCCTCCCGGGGCCGCCCGGGGGGCCTTCGTCTCCGAACTGCTCACCCTGCGGGCCCAAGGGCGCAGCGGCGAGGCGCACGCGCTGCTGTGCGAGGCGGCCCTGTGGCCCGCCGGGGAGCTGCCCGGCCTCGCCGAGGAGCTCGGGCACGCCGGGCTGGCCGCCGACTGGGCCACCCTCCTGTGGGAGGCGGCTTCGCTCCCGCCCGACCGGCTCGCCGCGGCCGCCGGGGCCCTGGGCGAGGGCGGCCGGGAGGACGACGCCGCCCGGCTGCTGCGTCAGGGCGTGGCCCGCCCGGCCACGGAGGTCGCCGAAACCGCCCTCGCCCTCGGCGCGGCCGGCCGCGACCGGGAGACCCGGGCCCTGCTGGAGGCCTACGTCCGGCTGCGCACCGCCGACGAGACGGCCGCCCTGGCCCGCCACGATCCGCACTGGTTCACCCCCCGCCTGCTCCGAGCCGCCCGCGCCCTCTCCGCCGGCCGCCACCGCGACCTCACCCACGCCCTCCGCGCGGCCGGCCTCCCGGTGGCGCGGGCCTGACGGTCCGGGCCCGCCACGACCCGGTCCCAGGGGCGCCGGCCCGGCCCAGGGGCCACGCGCCGCACCCCCCGGCACGGTCCCGCCGCGGGCCGGGATGCGCCCCCGCCCGCCGGCGCCGACCATGAGTGCCTGGTCGGCTCGGTCGGCCGGGTGCCGGTCGGCGCCCTGACCGACCGCTTCGGCGCCCGGCTGCTGTTCCCGCTGGTGAGCGCCCTGACCATCGTGCCCGTCCTGCTGCTCATCCCCGCCAGGGTCTCGTACGGGGCGCTGCTCGCGGTCGGCTTCGTCCTGGGCCTGGGCGGCACGACGTTCGCCATCGGCGTCCCCCTCGTCAACTCCTGGTTCCCGCCCCGGCACCGCGGCGCGGCCCTCGGCGTCTTCGGCATGGGCATGGGCATGGGCGGCGTCGCTCTTTCGGGCTACTTCACGCCCCGGACGTACCGGCACGGCGAGAGCCTGCCCTTCCTCGTCCTGGCCGCCGCCCTGGCCGGGTACGCCCTGGTCGCCGCCCTGCTGCTCCGCGACCGGCCCGGGCGGCCCGTACCGACGACACCCCTGGCCACCCGGCTGGCCGCCGCCGGCCGGCTGCGGGGTCACGGGGAGCTGTCGGCCCTGTACACGATCGGCTTCGGCGGGATCGTGGCGTTCGGGGTCTACCTGCCGACCTACCTCAAGACCTGGTACGGCCTCGGCCCGACCGACGCCGGCACCCGGGCCGCCGGATTCGCCCTGGTCACCGTGGTGTTCCGGCCGATCGGCGGCTGGCTGGCGGACCGGGTCCGCCCGGCGGTGGTGACGGCCTGGGCCCTGGGCGCGGTGGCCTTCCTCGCGGTCCTGCAGGCCTTCGACCCGGCGCGGACGCCCACCGCCACGGTCTGCCTGCTCCTGATGGCCGCGGGACTGGGCACGGCCGGCGGCGCCGTGTTCGCCCTGGTCTCGCGGGTCACCCCCGCAGCCGCAGGTCGGCAGCGTGACCGGCATCGTGGGCGCCGTGGGCGGCCTGGGCGCCTTCGTCCCGCCGCTGGTCATGGGCGCCGTCTACAGCGCCCAGTCCTCCTACTCCATCGGCTTCATTCTGCTCTCCGACCTGGCGCCGGCCGGCTGCGTGTACGCGTACGGCCGCATGCGCACCGCCGCATGCGCACCGCCGGTTCCGCCTGACCGGGACCGCGCCGAACGCCCATCGCCTGACCGTAAATGACCGCTCGGCGACGTAACTTGATCGACTACTCCAACCGCGCAAGGTGGTCTTGCCCCACGCTGGGACGAGGCCTACCTTCGACTCCCTACGCACACCGTCTACGTGCGTAGAAGTCGGCGGTACCGTCGCGAGGAGCAGCTCATGGCCCAAGTCGTCCGCGCCGCACTCGTCCAGGCTACCTGGACCGGAGACACCGAGTCGATGATCGCCAAGCACGAGGAGCACGCCCGCAGGGCGGCCGCCCAGGGCGCGAAGGTCATCGGCTTCCAGGAGGTGTTCAACGCCCCCTACTTCTGCCAGGTCCAGGAGCCCGAGCACTACCGCTGGGCCGAGCCCGTCCCCGACGGGCCCACGGTCCGCCGGATGCAGGAGCTGGCCCGCGAGACCGGGATGGTCATCGTCGTCCCGGTCTTCGAGAAGGAGAACGAGGGCTTCTACTACAACACCGCCGCCGTCATCGACGCCGACGGCAGCTACCTCGGCAAGTACCGCAAGCACCACATCCCGCAGGTCAAGGGGTTCTGGGAGAAGTACTACTTCCGCCCCGGCAACCTCGGCTGGCCCGTCTTCGACACCGCCGTCGGCCGCGTCGGCGTCTACATCTGCTACGACCGCCACTTCCCCGAGGGCTGGCGCCAACTCGGCCTGGCCGGAGCCCAGCTGGTCTACAACCCGTCCGCCACCTCCCGCGGCCTGTCCGCCTACCTGTGGCAGCTGGAGCAGCCGGCGTCCGCCGTCGCCAACGAGTACTTCGTCGCCGCCATCAACCGCGTCGGCCAGGAGGAGTACGGCGACAACGACTTCTACGGCACCAGCTACTTCGTCGACCCCCGGGGCCAGTTCGTCGGCGAGGTCGCCAGCGACAAGGAGGAGGAACTCCTCGTCCGGGACCTCGACTTCGACCTGATCAAGGAGGTCCGCGACCAGTGGGCCTTCTACCGCGACCGCCGCCCCGACGCCTACGGAGGACTGGTTCAGCCGTGACCAACCCGACCCCCCTGTACAACCGCCACCGCACCGTCCTGCCCGACTGGCTCGCGCTCTACTACGACCGCCCCATCGAGCTCACCCACGGCGAGGGCCGCCACGTCTGGGACGCCGACGGCAACCGGTACCTCGACTTCTTCGGCGGCATCCTCACCACCATGACCGCCCACGCCCTGCCCGAGGTCACCAAGGCCGTCTCCGAGCAGGCCGGGCGGATCATCCACTCCTCCACGCTCTACCTCAACCGGCCCATGATCGAGCTGGCCGAACGGATCGCCGCCCTCTCCGGCATCCCCGACGCCCGGGTCTTCTTCACCACCTCCGGCACCGAGGCCAACGACGCCGCCCTGCTGCTGGCGACCGCGTACCGCCGCTCCAACCAGATCCTGGCGATGCGCAACAGCTACCACGGCCGGTCCTTCTCCACCGTCGGCATCACCGGCAACCGGGGCTGGTCCCCGACCAGCCTCTCCCCGCTCCAGACGTACTACGTCCACGGCGCCGTCCGTACCCGCGGCCCCTTCGCCGCCCTCGACGACGCCGCCTTCACGGCCGCGGCCGTCGCCGACCTGGAGGACGTGCTCGGCCAGGCCCGCGGGGGAGTTGCCGCCCTCATCGCCGAACCCATCCAGGGCGTCGGCGGGTTCACCTCACCCCCCGACGGCCTGTACGGGGCCTTCCGCGACGTGCTCAACCGGCACGGCATCCTCTGGATCAGCGACGAGGTACAGACCGGCTGGGGCCGCACAGGGGACTACTTCTGGGGCTGGCAGGCCCACGCGCAGAGCGGGCCGCCGGACATGCTCACCTTCGCCAAGGGCATCGGCAACGGCATGTCCATCGGCGGTGTCGTCGCCCGCGCCGAGGTGATGAACTGCCTCGACGCCAACTCCATCTCCACCTTCGGCGGTTCCCCGGTGACGATGGCGGCAGGCCTCGCCAACCTCGCCTACCTGCTGGACCACGACCTCCAGGGCAACGCCCGCCGCGTCGGCGGCCTCCTCCTGGAGCGGCTGCGCGCCCTCGCCGCCACCTCGCCCGCCGTACGGGAGGTCCGCGGCCGGGGCCTGATGGCCGGACTGGAGCTCACCGAGCCTGGCACCGACCGCGCCGACCCGCAGGCGGCCGCCGCGGTCCTGGAGGCCGCCCGCGCGGGCGGCCTGCTCATCGGCAAGGGCGGCGGGCACGACACCAGCGTGCTGCGCATCGCGCCGCCGCTCTCCCTCACCGTGGCCGAGGCGGAAGAGGGGGCCGAGATCCTCGGACAGGCCCTCCGCAGCATCGAGTAGGGGGACCGAATGAGCATCCGCACCCTGATCAGAGGCGGCCTCGTCGTCACCGCCGCCGACGAGCTCCACGCCGACGTCCTCGTCGAGGACGGCCGCGTGGCGGCGCTCGCCGCCACCGGCTCGGCCGCCGCCGGCGCCTGGACGGCCGACCGCACGATCGACGCGAGCGGCAAGTACGTCATCCCGGGCGGGGTCGACGCCCACACCCACATGGAGCTGCCGTTCGGCGGCACCTCCGCCTCCGACACCTTCGAGACCGGCACCCGAGCCGCCGCCTGGGGCGGCACGACCACCATCGTCGACTTCGCCGTCCAGAGCGTGGGCCGCTCCCTGCGCGAGGGACTCGACACCTGGTACGACAAGGCCGACGGCAACTGCGCGATCGACTACGCCTTCCACATGATCCTGTCGGACGTCAACGAGCACACCTTGAAGGAGATGGACCACCTCGTCGGCGAGGGCGTCACCTCCTTCAAGCTGTTCATGGCCTATCCCGGCGTCTTCTACAGCGACGACGGGCAGATCCTGCGCGCGATGCAGCGGGCCTCGTCCAACGGCGGACTGATCATGATGCACGCCGAGAACGGCATCGCCATCGACGTCCTCGTGGAACAGGCCCTGGCCCGCGGCGAGACCGACCCCCGCCACCACGGCGAGGTCCGCAAGGTCCTCCTGGAGGCCGAGGCCACCCACCGGGCGATCCAGCTCGCCCGGGTCGCCGGCTCCCCGCTCTACGTCGTCCACGTCTCGGCGGAGGAGGCCGTCGCGGAACTCGCCGCCGCCCGCGACAAGGGCCTGCCGGTCTTCGGCGAAACCTGCCCCCAGTACCTGTTCCTCTCCACCGACAACCTCGCCGAGCCGGACTTCCAGGGCGCCAAGTACGTCTGCTCCACCCCCCTGCGCCCTCGCGAGCACCAGGCGGCCCTCTGGCGCGGCCTGCGCACCAACGACCTCCAGGTGGTCTCCACCGACCACTGCCCGTTCTGCTTCCGCGGCCAGAAGGAACTGGGCCGGGGCGACTTCTCCAAGATCCCCAACGGTCTCCCCGGCGTGGAGAACCGCATGGACCTCCTCCACCAGGCCGTCCTGGACGGCCACATCACCCGCCGCCGCTGGATCGAGATCGCCTGCGCGACCCCGGCCCGGATGTTCGGCCTCTACCCGCAGAAGGGCACCATCGCCCCGGGTTCGGACGCCGACATCGTCCTCTACGATCCGCACGCCGAGCAGGTCATCTCCGCCGAGACCCACCACATGAACGTGGACTACTCGGCGTACGAGGGCAGGCGGATCACCGGACGCGTCGACACGGTCCTCTCCCGGGGCGAACCCGTCATCGACCGCCGCGCCTACACCGGCCGGGCCGGGCACGGGGCCTTCGTGCACCGCTCCACCTGCCAGTACCTCTAGAGGGTGTCCGGGGCCCGCACGCCCCGGGCCCGTACTACCCAGCAAGGAGCAGCCGCCCATGGACTTCGGCATCGTCCTCCAGACGGACCCGCCCGCCTCCCAGGTCATCAGCCTGATGAAGCGCGCCGAACGCAACGGCTTCCGCTACGGCTGGACCTTCGACTCGGCGGTCCTGTGGCAGGAGCCGTTCGTCATCTACAGCCAGATCCTCGCCAACACGCAGAAGCTGCACATCGGCCCCATGGTGACCAACCCGGGCACCCGCACCTGGGAGGTCACCGCCTCCACCTTCGCCACCCTCAACGACATGTACGGCAACCGCACCGTCTGCGGCATCGGCCGCGGCGACTCCGCCATGCGCGTCGCCGGCCGTGCCCCCAACACCCTGGCCCGCCTCGGCGAGGCCATCGAGGTCATCCGCGACCTGGCCGAAGGCCGCGAGGCGCTCGTGGACGGCAACCCGATCCGCATCCCCTGGATCAAGAACGGCAGACTCCCCGTCTGGATGGCCGCGTACGGCCCCAAGGCCCTCGCCCTGACCGGCCAGAAGGCCGACGGCTTCATCCTCCAGCTGGCCGACCCGTTCCTCACGGAATGGATGGTCAAAGCGGTCCGCGACGCCGCCGCCGAGGCGGGCCGCGACCCGGCGTCGGTCACCATCTGCGTGGCGGCCCCCGCCTACGTCACGGCCGACGACTCGCCGTCCGCCCTGGCCCACGCCCGCGACCAGTGCCGCTGGTTCGGCGGCATGGTCGGCAACCACGTGGCCGACCTCGTCTCCCGCTACGGCGAACACTCGGGCATGGTCCCCGACGAACTCACCGAGTACATCAAGGCCCGCCACGGATACGACTACAGCCACCACGGCCGCGCCGGAAACCCTTCCACCGACTTCGTCCCGGACGAGATCGTCGACCGCTTCTGCCTCCTGGGCCCGCCCGAGGCCCACATCGAGAAGCTCCGCGCCCTACGTGACCTCGGCGTCGACCAGTTCGCCGTCTACGACATGCACGACGCGAGGGAGGCGACCATCGACGCCTACGGCGCGAGGATCATCCCGGCACTGCGGGACTGACCGCAGGCCCGGCATGAGGCCGGGACCCGGCAGCCTGGCACCTGGCATGGGCCCCGGCCGTCGGGGCCGGACCGAAGCGTGGAACGCCATCGAGGCCAGGAGCATCCTTCAAGGAAGGCGCGGAAGAAGCTCCAGCCATGCCCGCGTCTCCTGGACGACAGAGTCGCTACCTTCCAGGAGCAGACGGAGAGGAAGCAGCGGAGTGAGCATGTTCTTGATTCGGCGTAGCTGCAGCATCTGGTCCCGCGGCGCTGATTTCCACCCTTCGGCGAGCCGGGTGCCTGCCTCCAGCGACATTCCCACGTTCCGCAGGATCTCTGAACAGAGGGCGATAAGATCTCGGGACGCATCCTCCTTGCTGACCCCGAACTCCCGGATCATATAGGCACGCACGGAGGCCGAATCGGCAATTGCCTGCTGTGGTGTCTGAACCGATTCCTTTCTGGAGATTGCGGAGAGAGCGAGACGGCCCCAGCGGAGCCGTGTTTCGTCCGAGAGCCCAGGTGACTGCATGCCGCCGACGGCGAAATCCCGCAACTGTTCCCAGCGCTCATGCGGCCAGGCTGTCACTTCGGGTGTCAGCAGGTGCCGTTCCACGTCCTCCAGGGAAGATCCGAGGAACCTGCGCTCGCTTCCGTGGGATCCGCCTGTCTTGGGGGAACGGTCAGAGGAGGGGGATTCCTGCACGTTCAAATGCGTCCTTCCCAATTTCAAGGCTCTCCTGCGAGGGCCAATAGTGTCCGCTCTGTCTGTTGATGGACATGCCGAAGTAGTTGCCACCGCTTCCGGCTATCTCCGCCTCGCCCGCAGCAAGGACAGGTGCCCCGTTTGTCAGCACAGGGTGCTTCAGCTCGGTGCCTTGAACGTGCTTGGGGATAAAGACCAGCTCTCCCTCTTCAGTCACCGCCCACTTCACCGTGCCCGAGTTGATGACGTCATCGAACCCTGTATCACCAACACGTACGGGCTTCACTCCGAGCCGTTCGGCGTCTGCCAGCTCGCCTGCCAGCTCTTCGGGCATCCGATTAGGGAACGGGCAGGGTGAAAGTCCTCTTGGGTCGCTCCACGTCTGTGGGTTGTTGACGTAGGCCGCCGGGTTCGGTGCTGGGGCGAGTCCCAAGGGGTCCTGGGAGAGGTATCGTGCCGATTCTGGGTCATAATAGCGGAAGTGGTTGTAATGGAGCCCCGACTCCGGGTCGAAATACTGTCCTGGGAATCGTAGCGGGGTATAGGCGGTTGCGTCGCGGGTCCATGTTGTCGTGCCCCACAGCGTCGCGCGCGTGCGCCAGGCCAGTTGGCCCGATTCGTCGATCAGTTCGGTCGGTGTGCCGATTAGGTCAGTGACGATGGCGAAGAAACGCTCGTCGGTGGAATCCTTGCGGCGTTCTGTTTGGGCAATGGGGCGCAGGCCTGCATGGTCCCAGGTGAGGGTGATGTCCGCGGTTGTCTGCTCGCAGAGGGTCGTGCCGTCCCAGATGAAGTGGACCTCCTGGACAGGGGACTGCTTCGATATCCGGCGGCCCAGTGGGTCGTAAGCGTACCGCCAGACAGTGCCCCCGGGTGTGGTCACCGCGGTGAGACGGTCCTCCGCGTCCCACTCGTAGCGCCAGGTATCGGGCTTCCGGGAGAGACGGGTCTTCTGGCGTAGAACAAGCCGCCCCTGGTCGTCGTGTTCGTAGCGGATGGCGCCCGCGCTGGTGATCCGAGTGCCCTGATAGTCGCGCGTGCCTGTCGCGGTGTGGGAGGGGTGGGTGGCCGGCCACGAAGCCTCTGTCTGGTTTCCGGTGTTGTCGTAGACGTACTGCTCCGTCCATCCGCTCGCATGGACAGCCGTGACACGGCGGGCCGCGTCCAACTCGAATCGGCGGGCACCGGAGAAGGCGTCGTTTATGCCGACCAGACCGCCGTCCGGGCGGTAGGTGTACACCCGGTGCTGGAGAGGGCGGCCGCCCCGGGACGTGATCTCCTGGGCCGTCAAACGATTCATATCGTCGAACGACGACGTCAGAGAGGCGAAGTCCGATACCGTGCGCTCCACTTCACGGCCCAGGGCATCGAAGGAGAAGCCGAATTCACGTCCGGACGAGGTGAGCTTCGTCCTGCGGCCCGCCGCGTCGTACGACCATTCACTGACCGCCCCACTTGGCGTCGTTCTTCCCACACGACGGCCCAGCTCGTCGTACGCATACGTTAGCTTCCGGCCGTTCACCTTCTCGAACTGCAGTCGACCATAGCGGTCTCGTAGGCGTTCCAGTTGAGCGTCCGGGCTCGTGGCCAGTGCCAGTTCATCGAAGACGTCGTATTCAAATGTTGTGACTTTATTGCCTTCGACCTCCTTGCGGATCACCTGGCCGAGGGCATTGTGTGTGAAGTCGACGCGCTGGCCCAGCCCGTTCTTCCGGGAGACCATTCGACCCGCAGCATCGTAGTCGTAGCCCAGCACCCGGCCGTCGAAGTCGGCCTCCGCAACCAGTCGGCCAGCCGCGTCGTAGGTGTAATCCCACGTCAAGCCCTGCGGATTCGTCACCTGCGTCAGCCGCAGGTTGGTGTCATGGGAGAAATCGTAGCGAGCTCCATCCGGGCCCGTGCGGGCTGCCAGCAGATCGAACTCCGTGTACGCGAAGCGAGTCGTGGCACCCATCGCGTCCGTGTAGCTGAGACAGTTCCCCTCACCATCGTACGTCCAGAAGTCCACCGTGCCGTCAGGTGCGGTGCGCCGGGTCAGCTGGCCCTCTGTAGTCCAATCCAGTCGCGTCTCCGCTCCGAGAGGGTCAACGATCCGAACGGTACGACCGAAGGCATCGTGCTCGTAGCGAGTCGTGGCGCCCAACTGATCTATGACTTGTGTGGGAAGACCTTGGCGGTTCAGTATCAGCCGGATAGTGCCGATGAACGGGTTCGTCATCGAAGTGAGCGAGCCGGCTGCGTCGTACGTGAACTCTGTCGTCACGCCCGCTGCGTCGGTTACGGACATGCGATTGCCGTGCTCGTCGAAGGTCTGGCGAGTGGCCCTTCCGTCGGTGCCTACTACGCGAACAGGCATACCGTTCGTGTCGTACTCGGTCAGCTTCCGCCGTCCGTCCGGCCGTTCCGCCATTGTTTGACGGCCGTACCTGTCATAGGTGAAACGGTGAGTGTGCCCCAGCGGATCAGTCCGTGACAGCAGTCGGTTGTGGCGGTCGTACTCGAAGCGGGTGACCGCGCCGAGGGCGTCGATCTCGGCGACCACCTGTGACCGGTCATTGACCAAGTGACGCTCGGTGTGCCCCAGACCATTGGTGAGGGTGGTCATGCGGAGCCCGGTTGCAGGATCGACATCGTCCCACGTGAAGGTGGATTCGAGGTGCCCGTTCGTCCCTGACTGGTAGACGCAGCGGTCCTGATCGTCGTAGACGTAGTCGAAGCGGCTACCGTTGGTGTCGGTCCACGAGGTAATACGGCCGTGTTCGTCGCAGTCGAAGCTCAGGGGGCGGCCTGAGGAGTTGATGACCGAGCTGAGATGGCCGTCGGTGTATCCGTACCGCAGGATCTCCTGATCCGATCCGCCCTCCGCGGCCCCCGCGAGGTGCAGGGCCGTTACGCGTCCCTTGCTCGTGGTGAGCTTCAGGTGGTAGCCGCCGTGGTGGACGATCGCTGTCGGGGCGCCCGACTCGTCGTGCTCGAAGCTGATCCAGCGGCCGTTGCGGTCGTCGATCTGGGCCAGGAGCGCGGTCTCGTCCGTGTGATCTGTGAAGTGCCAGACCTTGCCGGTGTCGGGGTCGGTGATCGTATACCCGCCGGTGACGCGTTCCAATGGCCATTGTCGGCCGTGTGTGGGCATCACCGCGATGCCGGGGGCTGGGTGGGGGTAGGCGAGAAGGCTCCCCTCGTCACAGCTGAAGATGAGGCCCTCCGGGCCGATCTCCAGCTGCTGGTCCACCGTGGAAGACCACGTCGGCCCGAACCAGTGCCCGGAGCGGCGCGAGGAGTCGAAGGTGCGCCGAAACACGAGTGGGAGGGCGCCGGGCAGAGCGATGTCGGTCGTGGGCAACAGCATGCGGCCGGTCGCGACATCGACCGGGTCCCTCTTGCACACCGTCTCTTTGCAGCGGGTGGCGCTGCTCTCCGGATTCCGTTCATGCTCCCCACGGCGGGGAGACTTCAGATCGTCCAAGCGTCTCGCGGCTGCCCCGGCCTCCTTGAAGGAAGCCATGCCCTTGGAACCGATCAGGTCGGGGACGAGTCTGCCGACACCTTCGGCGGGATCCTTCATGAAATCGTCGAGCATCTGCTTCCCGGCGCCCCATGGGTCGTTGACCGTGGTGACGAGGCCCGCTGCCGTGGAGTTGAGGTGCGTCACGTACTCGGCGGGATGCGTGAGGTTGTACGGATCCTGCGGACTGAGGGAGCGGGCGAAGTCGGCGGTGCCGGCAGCGCCTCGGATGATGCCGCCCACGAAGTGGTTATTGGCCAGCTGCACGTACGCGATGCCGTCGGTGAGCTGACCCGCGTACGAGGGCTTGGGCGGGGCAGCGTCGCGCGCGGCGCGGACCGCGTCCGCGGCAGTCTGAGCCTGCTCGTTGCGCTGCTTGCGTGCGTTGTCCAGCTTGTCCTGGGCCGCCGCAGCAAGAGGCTTGCCCGGGTCGTCGAAGGTTTCGGCCGGGCGGGGCGGGAGATGCTCCTTCTTGGCTGTGATGGCGTTGTTGTACTCGTTGACCTGCTTGTTGTAGGCGTTGCGGGCGTCCTCGGATACCTTCTTCGCCTTGTTGTAGTCCTCCAGGGCCTCCTTGGCTCGACCCTGGGCCCATTCCACGGTCTCCGCGAAGCGGCCCATGGCGTCTGCTGCCTTCCCGAAGGCCTCGGACGCCTTGAACCAGCGCGGTGGCTGCTTCGCCACGGCTTCCCGGAACGCCTTGGCTGCCTGGCCCTTCAGACCGTCGGGCTCGGTCAGGTTCTTCAGGCCGTTGCCGACGGATTCGAAGGCCGTCTTGAAGTCGTTAAGGTGTCCGACCTGGGCATGTATCTTGGCCACGCTGCCATAGACCAGCTTCTTCGGATCGTCGGTCTGCCCGAGCTCCAGCTCGGCGACGTCGGAGCCAAGCTGGTTGGCGGCGGAGCGGGACTTGTCGCGGATCCAGTCGCCCGCTTCCTCCAGGCCGACCTCGTCGGCAAGGCCGGCGACCTTACTGCCACCCCACTCGACGAAATCGCCGACCTTCTCGATTCCGTGCTCGACCTTGTCCTCGACGACATCCGGTATGAAGTCCTGCCAGCCCATTAGCTACCACCCCTGGCGCGCTCCGCCTGCTCCAGCAGGTCCTTCATCGAACCGATCTTCCCCGTCGACGTCACCGTGTCCTTGGTATCGGACCAGGTCTGGCTGATGTCCTTCGCAGCCTTCTCGTAGGACTGCACGCTGTGGTCCGGCTGATAGACATCAGCGCTGAAGATTTCGCCCCAGGACTTCTTCTCGACGTCTTCTTCACTGGCGTGCGGGTTTCCATAGAAGGCGTTCGCGGCCACCTTGAAGCCGCCCTCGATGTAGTGGTCCTCCTCCCAGATCGTCCCCGCGGCGATGCCGAGGTTCCCGGCCAGGGCGGACGCGTCCTGGATCAGCGCGCGGACGCCCCACTCCCAGAGCTCACAGAAGTCCTCGAAGTCCTTCGCCAGGCCACCGTGCCCGGCCTCCATCGCCGTCATCGACAGGTTGTGAAACCCTGCCCCCTGCGACGCACCGGCCGCATCAGCGAACTCCCGCAGCTCGGACACGGCATCCCGCAACCCCTTCTGGATCGCCGCCACCGCGGCAGGAGACACCTCCAGGTCACCCTCGTCCGCCATCAGGCCTCCCCCTGATCCCCGTTGTCGACATCCACGGCACAGCTGTCGGGCACGATCCCGGCCACGGGCGGGAACAGCATCGCACCGTCCTCATCAGCCACGTTCACGGCGATCCCAGCCGGGCCACCCACCTCGGGCACCACCGCATCCACAAGCCGCGCACCGAGGATCGAAAGGTACGGCCACTCCCGCCCGGCCTCCCCACGCGCCTCGGCGAACCGGGCAAAGGACTCCTCGTCCGTGAACGCGTACAGCCACCGGATCCCGCCTGAGACAGCAGACATCAGTCCGCCCGCGCTTTCATCAGCGAGCGGGACAAGCAGCACCGCCCGCCGGAACTCACCCAGCAGCTGCCCCGGGTCCCCGGCGCCTGCCTGATATGCGGCTATCTCTGCGGTCAGTTCCATGGTTGGCACCCCTTGGCCGGTAGATCCTCACCCGAACAGAGCACAGTACCTTCATCTCCGATTCGGGCTTTGCCCAGAGGACGCGAACTGGGCTTAGACCACGGTGCCCGGTGTAGAAGGGCGAAGGACCAGCCAGGTCCGAGCATTGGCGGCGTCCATTCCGGGGTGGAGGGATGGCCCCGCCGCGCCTGTGGCGGGAAGGGCCAATGGGCGGTCTTGGCCGCCGACTGCGTCCGCACGCTGGTGCACATGCTCGTTGGCGGGCGCGGGTCATCGGATGGCGGAGGCTGAGCACGCCTGAGGAAACGCGCGGAGCGCAACGGTGCCTTGGGCGTCGACCAGTTCGTCGTCTGCTGGGCAAAGGGAGGGGCGCCGCAACAGGGTGTGTGTGCGACGAGGCTTGTCCGATAAGCCTAAGAGGGCGGGCTAAAATGCCACGTCACACGCACTCTGCCCCTCGCGGCCCTGTCGCAAAGCTGCTGTAGGTGCGATTCCGTACGGGCGTTCCGCCCCGCACCTTGGAGAGTTCCCGCCGTGTTCGGACAGCCTTCCCGTTCGCATGCCGTCACGGCCGGCGTCGCAGTCGCGGCACTGGCCGTTTCGCTCGTCGGTTGTGGGAGCCCCGAGGGAGGGACGGGGAAGGGGACTGCGACACCGGCGAGCAGTCACGCCGCAACGGCCGCGCCTTCCCCCTCGGCCGAAGGGAGGGTGCGGATGCCGACCGGCCCGGCCGTGAGCATGGCCAAGGCCCGGGACACCGCCGTCGGCCCGATCATGGTGACCAGGCTGTCCGGCCCGAAGTCCGGCGTGACCGGCCAGGTGTGGGTCTGGCTTCCTCCCGAGTACAACGACCCCGCGTACGCCAGGACCGGCTTCCCGGTGCTGACCCTGTACGCGGGCGGCCAGAGCAACGGCTACAACACCTGGGCCGGCAGCGAGCTGCCGATCCAGGAGGAGGACGTGCGGCTGGCCAAGGCGGGCAAGGCCCATCCGTTCATCATGGTCATGCCGGTGCAGAACTTCAGCAGCGACGAGAAGAGGGCGCTGGACTGCTCGGACATCCCTGGCCAGCCCAAGATGGCGACCTGGATGGCCCAGGACATCCCGGACTGGGTCCGCGCCCATTTCCGCACCCTCAGGGGCCGCGACAGCTGGGGCGTCATGGGCGCCTCGACGGGTGGGTTCTGCAGCGCCAAGCTCGCGCTGCAGTACCCGGACGTCTACAGGGCCGCCGTGCCGATCGACGGCTACTTCGTCCCGGACTCGCGCCTGTGGCAGGGACACGAGGCGGAGAAGGCGGCCAACAGCCCCGACCAGCTGGTCGCCCAGGGCAAGGCCGACGTGAAGATGCTGGTCACGGCCGGCGGGGCGGACGCGTACGAGAGGGGTGTGGTCAAAAGCTGGATGGCCAAGGCGGCGCCGCCGGTCGCCATGGAGTACTACGAGCAGCCCGGCGGCAAGCATCTGACCTCGGACTTCAAGAAGATGATCCCGGACGCCCTGCAGTGGTTCACCAAGAACCTCGAGGGCCCCGCCCACGACTGACGCCCCGGGGGACCGCTACTGCCGGGCCTTGCCGACGACGAGGTCGGTGTTCCAGGTGTCGCCCGCCTTGATCTTCTTGCCGGTCTCGTCGGTGAAGTCCTCGGTGTAGATGCCGGTCAACGGCAGCGTCTCGCCCGGCGAGGCGGACTGGAGCACGTCGCAGACATCCGCGTAGGAGGCCACCGGGTTGTCCTTCATCTCGGTGATGACGTCCAGTTTCTCCAGTTTCGCCTTCTGCGCGGCCGAGTTGGTCGTCACCTCGGTGACGATCATGCCTTCGACGTCCGGGAACCGCTTCTGTATCTTCTCGACCGCGGGGGTGTCCTCCGGTGCGAAGGAGTCGGGCAGCGCGGGGTCGTGCAGGTACGACAGCTCCCACCCGGGATCGTTTCTCTTCTCGCCCGCGGCCAGCGTGTCGATCAGCGGCCGGGCGTGGTCACTGCTGATGGCGTAGAACTGCCCCTCCACTCCGGCGCTCCCATTGCCGAGCGTGTTGATCCCGACCACTTCGGCCTTGCCGTTGAGCAGCGGACCACCGGAATTGCCGGGATTGACGGTGGCGGAGTGCTGCAGCGTGGAAGGGTAGCGCGGCAAGGACGGGTCCGGGGCGGCGTCCTTCACGTCAGGATTCTGTACGGCACCCGTGGTGAAGACGGGCTTCTGCGAGGTCCCCTCTTCCTCGAACGTGGCGGGATATCCGAGCGCGGTCACGTTGTCGGCGAAGGCGACGTCCTTGCTCTTGCCGAACTTGAGTTCCTTCAGGTCCGGTTGGGGGGACGAGAACGCCAGCACCGCAAGGTCCTCACAGGGGTCGATGCCGAGCACACGGGCGCTCACGGGCGCCCGGTCCTCCACCTTGACCCGCAACGAGGGCTCCCCCTGCACGACATGGGCGTTGGTGACGATGAGCCCCTTGGCGGCGTCGTAGATGATCCCGCTACCGCTTCCCTTCGGGCCGGTGATCTTCACCGTGGCAGGTGCGGCGCGTTCGTAGATCTCCTTGGGGGAGAGGTCGTCGGCGAACACCACCGCATGGCTGCTGGTTGCGAGTACCGCCATCGTGGCGATCGCCACGGTGGTCCCGGCGCGTCCCTTCATGAGCCCGCCGCCTTTCTCCACGCACGGACGACCCCTCTTTTCAGGCTAGCCCCGCCGCCGGAAGGTGTCTCGCCGACGCCCGGACGGCCGGGTTCACCTCGGCGTCACCCGGTGTCCCGCCAGGCGTCGGGGGCGGGCGGTGGGTCCCGACGGCCCGCCGTGATGTGATGGGGGCATGATCGATGAGTTCCTGGCCCAGGGCCTGCCCGACGTGGAAGAGGCCGTCCGCAAGGCGGCGGCGGTCGAGATCATGCCGCGGTTCCGGCAGCTCGCCCAGCACGAGGTCGACGAGAAGAAGGGGCCGCACGACCTGGTGACCGTCGCGGACCGCAAGGCCGAGGAGCACCTCACGGCCTCGCTGTCCCGGCTGCTGCCCGGCTCCGCCGTCGTCGGCGAGGAAGCGGTGCACGCCGACCCGGAGGTCTACACGGCACTACGGGGCGACGCCCCCGTGTGGATCGTCGACCCGGTCGACGGCACCCGGCAGTTCGTGGCGGGCGACCCCCACTTCTGCACCCTCGTCGCGCTCGCGCAGCACGGCGAGATCCTCGCCTCCTGGACCTACGCCCCGGCCCTGGACCTCCTGGCCACCGCCGTGCGCGGACAGGGCGCGTACGCCAACGGCGAGCGGATCCGCAGCGGTTCGCCCGAGCCCGGCGCCGACCTGCGGGTGGCGACCGCCCACCCCCTGTACACCTCCGAGGAGGACCGGCGCTTCCTTTCCCGGCTGGACGTGCCCGGCATCGCGCCCCGGCCCTGCGGTTCGGCAGGCCTGGAGTACCTGAGGGTGGCGCGCGGCGAGATGGACGCGCTGGCCTTCACCTGGCCCTCCGCCTGGGACCACGCGGCCGGGCTGCTGCTGGTCGGCGAGGCCGGCGGCGCGCAGAGCACCGTCGAGCGGGTCCCCTTCCGGATCGACCGGGACAACGCCCTGCCGTTCGCGGTGGGCCGGGACGAGGCCACCGCGGTCCGGGTGCGCGAACTGCTGCGGGGCGCGGCCTGAGCGGGCGGGGACGGGAGCAATAAGCTGGAGGCAGTGGCCGTCGCCGGACGAAGGAGCTCTCAGTGCCGTCGATTCTCGACGCAGTCGTGGTGGGGGCGGGGCCCAACGGCCTGACGGCCGCCGTCGAACTGGCCCGCCGGGGCCACTCGGTGGCCGTGTTCGAGGCCGCCGGGTCGGTCGGCGGCGGGGCCCGCACCGAGGAGCTCACCCTCCCCGGTTTCCGCCACGACCCCTGCTCGGCGGTGCACCCGCTGGGCGTCGGCTCCCCGGTGTTCAAGACGATGCCGCTGGCCCGGTACGGGCTGGAGTGGCTGCACGCCCCGCTGCCCATGGCGCATCCCTTCGACGACGGCACGGCGGCCGTGCTCTCCCGTTCCGTCGCGGAGACCGCGGCCTCCCTCGGGCCCCGGGACGCGGGCGCGTACCGGCGCCTGGTGGAGCCGTTCCTCGGCCACTGGGACACCCTCGCCCGGGACTTCATGTCCCTGCCCAACACCGCGCTGCCCCGGGACCCGCTCCTCCTCGCCCGCTTCGGCCTGACCGGCCTGCCGCCCTCCACCTGGCTGATGCGCCGCTTCCACGAAGACCGCGCCCGGGCCCTGTTCGCCGGGCTCGTCGCGCACGTCATCGCCCCGCTCAGCGGGATCGGCACCGGCGCCGTCGGCCTGGTCTTCGCGCTGGCCGCGCACGCGGGCGGCTGGCCGCTGCCGCGCGGCGGCTCGCAGTCGGTCTCCGACGCCCTGGCCGGCTACCTGGCCGACCTCGGCGGCGCCGTCCACACCGGCTTCGAGGTCAAGCGGCTCGACGACCTCCCGCCGGCCCGCGCGTACGTCTTCGACACCTCTCCGACCGCGCTGGCCCGGATCGCCCGCCTGGGCCGGGTCTACGACGGCTACCGGTACGGGGCCGCCGCCTTCAAGCTCGACTACGCCCTGGACGGCCCCGTCCCCTGGACCGCCGAGGCCCCCCGCCGGGCCGGCACCGTCCAGATCGGGCCCGGCAGCCGCGACATCGACGCCGCCCTCCAGCTGGCCTCGGGCGGCCGCGCCCCCCGCAACCCCTTCCTGATCACCGCCCAGCCCAGCCTGGTCGACCCCGGCCGGGCGCCGGAGGGCAAGCACGTCTTCTGGGCGTACGGGCACGTCCCGGCGGGCTGGGAAGGCGACCTCACCGAGGCCGTCGAGCGCCAACTGGAGCGGTTCGCCCCGGGCTTCCGCGACCTCGTGCTGGCCCGCGCGACCGCCGGCCCGCCGCAGCTGGCCGCCCGCAACCCCAACTACGTCGGCGGGGACATCGCCTGCGGTTCCGCCGCCGGACTCCAGCTCCTGCTGAGGCCGCGGATCACCCTCTCCCCGTACACCACCGCCCATCCGGCGGTCTTCCTCTGCTCCTCGGCGACCCCGCCCGGCCCCGGTGTGCACGGCATGTCCGGGCACAACGCCGCCAAGGCGGTCTGGCGCCACCTCCGGAAGGGACAGTGATGGCCAGGATCACCCTCGTCCAGGGCGACATCACCGCACAGGAGGTGGACGCGGTGGTCAACGCGGCCAACTCCTCGCTGCTCGGAGGCGGTGGCGTGGACGGCGCCATCCACCGGCGCGGCGGCCCCGAGATCCTCGCCGCCTGCGAGGACCTGCGCCGCTCCCATTACGGCAAGGGCCTGCCGACCGGCCGGGCCGTCGCCACCACCGCGGGCCGCCTCCCGGCCGGGCACGTCATCCACACCGTCGGCCCGGTGTATCAGGTTTCCGGGAGCGATCCGTCGCTGCTGGCATCCTGCTACCGCGAGTCACTGAGGGTTGCCGACGAGCTGGGGGCACGGACAGTCGCCTTCCCGGCGATCTCGACCGGGGCCTACGGATGGCCCATGGAAGATGCCGCTCGCATCGCGGTAGAGGCCGTGCTCGGCGCCGAGACCAACGTCGAGGAGGTCAGGTTCGTCCTCTACGACGAGCCGGCGTACCAGGCGTTCGCTGAGCAGATCGGCCTCTCGGAGGCCGAGTGACGAGATCCCATCTTGCCTGAGTCCCCATGACCTGAAGCCGCGCAGTGCGACCAAGCGCGTCGCACGGCGCGGTTTTGTATTGCTGCAATCATCCGGGCTGCGGCTGGTGACCCTGCCCGTTCAAGGCGGAGGGTGCGCGTGCTTGGGTGCGGCTGGCCCAAGCCGATATGGCGTGCCTGGGTGAGGCCGTCGGAGGCGATGACCGCGCACAAGCTGGGCGACCAGGAGCAGTCCGTGGCCGCCTTCCGGGTCGGCGGAGATGCAATCAAAGTTGCCAACATGGGGCAAAAGTGCAGTCCGGACCGCGTGCCGCGACGGTCAGTGCGCTCAGTGCGCCCTGGTGACCGGCGGGAGGTAATCCGCCACGAGCGTGCGCTGCCACCAGGCGCCGGTGTCACACCGTTCGCGCCGGCTGGTGAAGCGGTAGCGGTAGAGCCGGGCGCGCAGGAAGGTGGGGGGAGCGGTCGGGAAGGGGTTGTCCCTGAGCAGCTTGAGCAGGGACGGATCGTTGTCCAGGAGCTTGACGAGGAGCGGCGCCAGCCAGCTCCGGGCGTACGCGGGCGACAGCGCGGCGAACCACATCAGCCAGTCGAGCCGCAGGTGGTACGGGGCCACCTGGGGCGCCCGTCGGCGAAGGTCACCCGGCTTGCCCTTGAAGCCGTATTCCTTCCAGGGCGTGTCGTCCGTGATCTCGGGCTCGTCGGTTCCCTCGATCACCACCTCCAGACGCACCTTGCTGATGCTGCCGAAGGCCCCGTAGGTGTTGCCCAGGTGGAAGGGGTTGAACGAGAAGTTCATCCGCTGGTGCCGCGAGAGCATGTTGCGCACCGGCCAGTAGCTGAGCACCGCCACCAGGGCCGTGACGGCGATCACCAGGTCCTCGAACCACACCGGCGTGGCCGCGAACGCGGGAGGCCGCGGCAGGGGGAGCACCTGCGCCGCCGCTCCTGCGTCGACGGCGGACAGGGCGAGCAGGATGGCCAGCCAGTTGAGCCAGGCGAAGTTGCCGGACGCCACGAGCCACAGCTGGGTGACGACGACGAATCCCGCGGCCGCGCTCGCGACGGGCTGCGGCGCGAACAGCAGTACCGGTGCCACCAGCTGCGCCACATGGTTGGCCGCCACCTCGGCCCGGTGCAGCGGCCTCGGCAGGTGGTGGAAGAACCGGCTGAGCGGCCCCGGCATCGGCTGGGTCTCGTGGTGGTAGTAGAGGCAGGTCAGGTTCCGCCAGCAGGAGTCGCCGCGCAGTTTGATCAGTCCCGCTCCGAACTCCAGCCGGAACAGCAGCCAGCGCAGCAGGAACAGCACCAGGACGGGGGGCGCGGTGCGCGCGTTGCCCAGGAAGACGGCGAGGAAGCCCGCCTCCAGCAGCAGGGACTCCCACATGAACGCGTACCAGCTCTGGCCGACGTTGACGATGGAGAGGTACAGCACCCAGGGGCACCCCCACATCAGCATGGCGGCCCACAGGGGCACCCGGTCCGCCGCCCCCGCGGCCAAGGCGGCGGAGAGGACCAGGCCCGTCCAGGCGATCACGGCGAAGAACCGGTCCGAGTAGTGGAGGTGGAACACACTCGGAGTCCGCCGGAACGTGGTGGCCGCCAGGAAGCGCGGCACCGGAAGCAGCCCGTGCTCGCCGATGAGCGCACGGTACTGGTGGATCGAGCTCAGGAAGGCCACGAGGTAGAGGAGGGCCAGACCTCGCTGGAACACCAGTCGGCCCAGCCAGTAGTCGGTGTCCGCGAACCACTCCACGGCAATCTCCTACGCCGAGGTCGAGGAGGACGCCGCGCATGCCCGGCGGCCACACCCGGCATGACCGGGCGTGGCCGTGACGCGTGGCCGTGACTGCGTGAGCGTCAGGATTCACCGGGCTCGGACGGGAAGAAGGTGATCAAAGTGGCGGTGCCCTCGGGATCCACGACCTGGACGGCTGCCTCCGGGACGTTCTCGGTCGATACGTCGATCTCTTGGGGGCGAGGCACCATGTGCCGAAGTACGACGGGGTGGGGCGGCGCCTGACCGCCCACGCCGACGACGACCACGTCGTCCTTCGGGTCGTAGGCCACGTAGGAGAAGGGCAGCCGCTCGGCCTCGTACTGATGCCCGATCGAAGGGTCCAGCACTTCGATGGTGACGAGCTGCCCTGCACGGGCAGCGGTGACCTCGTCGAGCGTGGTCCTCCATGCACTGCGGTCGAGCGTTGGGGCGGCCATGGTGTCGTTTCCTTCCTCGGGACGCCGCGGCACGAGCAACGCCCGTTGAGGCTTCTCCGCCCCGGCACGTTCACGTGCCGGGTTCGCCGCGGCTCTCTCCTTCGCTGGTCTGTCCTTCGGCGCTCTGTCCTCCGGCGCCGGATGAGACGGCGCTCTGCGGGCCGCCGCCCGCTTCTGCGGCTGGGCCTTCGACGGCCTGCCGCTTGCCGATCTCGATCTTGCGGCGCTGTTGCTGCTGCATCTTCGGGACGGTCACGGTGAGAACGCCGTTGTCCAGGTCAGCGTCGCAGTGCTCGCTGTCCGCGCCTGCCGGCAGGCTGGTGCGGTACATGAACTTCCCGGTCCTTCGGGTGAGCACCTTGCCCTGGTGCTCCTCGGACAGTTCACCGCTGATGACGAGCTCATCGCCCTCGACTTCGATGTTGATGTTTTCGGGCGGGTAGCCGGGCAGTTCCGCCTTCACGATGTACGAGTCGTCGGTCTCCTCCTCTTCGGCCATCGGCAGCCACGCCCCGCCGGTCGCAGTCGGAAGGGCAGCCCCCTCCAGAAGCCGGCCCATGTCGTCCCACATGCTTTCGAACTGTCGGAACGGGTCCATACCCGCTGCCGCCAGGGCGGGAAGACCACCGCGGCGTCGCATGATCGGGGCCATCACAACCACCTCCATGCATGTTCAACTAAACCGGCACGCCGTCCGGTTTATGGGGCGGCTACCCCGCCACCAGCGCCTAAACCTGTCGGCACGCCGCACCCGGCATCGTTCGTCGAGGGCCGAGCGGCAGGCCTCGCCCCCGACACGCTGACGTACGAGCGACACGGGCAAGGCGAGCCGACCGCCGCTCGGAGCCCAGGCCTGCGGCTCATGGGCCCTGCGGCACGGCACTCCGCCTGTCCGGCTATCGGACAGGGCGTTGCGGCGAGGCATGCGGCCGCACACACTGAGCCGACCTGGCCCTCCACAGAAAAGCGGTCCCGCCATGGGCGAACACGTGCACATCCGCCGGCCGGACGGCATGGACGTATCAGCAGCCGGTGAACTGGTCGAGACGTACCGCTGCCGGTGCGGCAGTACGTGGACCAAGGTCTACGGCATCGAAGGAGGCCAAGCGGACGAATTTCCCGGCAGCTGAACCGCCCGCCGCCGCCCGGGCACGCAGACGACCTATGAAACGGGCTCCCTGCGCCGGCATTGCCCGGATCAGGTGCTGGGGGTCGCCTTCGGGTCACCACACCCTCCGGCCTCTCAGCCCGACAGCCGCTGTCGGCCCCGGCGGACATCATTCCCTTCCGCCAAAGTCGGCTACTCCGGTCGAGCTCCCTCGCTCGCTTCATAGGCCTACTTTTCGCTTACCCCGCAGCCAGGGAGGGAAACATCCGATTTGTGAAATTTCTCCCCGTCGAAGCCGGTGCTTCTTGCCCGCGCGGCGGTGCGGCCGGCACACCGTGGCCCGGAGGGATCCCTCCCCGGCCGGCCGTCGGCGCAGGCCCTGGTTACCGTGCGGGAAGGGTGAGTTCGCCTCCGCGGTAGAAGCCTTCCCGCTCCTCGACGACGTACGGGGCCATGACCTCACGCCGCCGTTTCTCCGCGTCCGAGGACCGCCACGCGTCACACGCTTGCCTGGAGTCCCAGAGAGACACGCCGGTGATCTCCTGCCCGTCCTCGGACCAGTACGCGTACGCGTGCCGCAGGCCGTCCGGGAGGGTACCGGGGCGCCACGCACGCTCGAACTCCTCCAGCTTGCCCGGCTCGATGCGGCGCGTTGTCACCCAGACGAAACGCTCCTCCATTTCCGGCCTCCTCACGAGAGCAAATCGACCCTCCCCCTGTTCGACCACCGTAGGTCCATGGGGCCCCTTCCGCCTGGGCGCCGTCCCCGCCTGTCGTTCCCGCCCCCAGTGGCGTAGGCCGCAGTCCTCGGAGGGGCCCTCGGCGGGCCGCTCACTGGCCGCACTGCGGCACGCGGCGCCGAGGCGTGACGACCGGTCCGGCCCGTCAGAGCTGCTCGCGGATCAGGTCCTCCAGCGAGCCCTCGGGCACGGAGCCGTCGGGGGTGAGCCTGTCGACGGCCTGGGGCAGGGTCTGGGCGAGCTGGTCCGCGGCTTCCTCGGGAGAAACGCCCGCCTGCTGGGCCACGTGGTCCAGCGCCTGGTACGGGAGCGCCTGCGCGACCTCGGGGCCGCTGACCGCCTGGTTGCGGCCCCTGCCGATCCACGAGTCGGTCTGTGCGCCGAGCCCGCCCTCCTTCAGGGTGTCCAGCAGTGCGCCCAGCGGGTTGCTGCCCCCGCCGTGCGTGCCGGCCCCGCCGAGCGAGCTCAGCAGCGCCCCCAGCAGCGCACCGCCCTTGCCGCCCTGCTCGCCTCCGAGCATTCCGCCGAGCAGACTTCCCAGGTCATTGCCCATCCCCGTCACCTTCCTCGCGTGCTGGCATCCACCCCGTTATACGAGCCGCCCCCCACCACACCGGCTCCCCGGGCCCGCCGCCCCAGCGCGTTCACCCGTACGACGCCCCGCCGGGCGGTGGGCACCCCACTGCGGCCGCCCGGCCCCGACGCCGACGGGCTCCGCCGGCCGGATCACCGGCTGACGCGCTCAGCGTTGATAGGTCCCGACGAGGGTGCCGGAGGCCAGCTCTCTGCCCTTCAGGGCGCGGTGCACGTCCTCCGCATCCGGACGGTCGTGCAGCGACAGTGGCTCGGACAAGGCGTACAGGCGGAAGAAGTAGCGGTGCGGCCCGTGCCCCGGTGGCGGCATCGGCCCGCCCCAGCCCACGCGCCCGAACCCGTTGGGCCACGGCAGGCCGCCCACCGGCTTCTGCCCCTCCACCACCCCGGTGGTCCCCGGATCGATGCCGGTCACCAGCCAGTGCAGGAATGTCCGCCCCGGTGCGTCCGGATCCTCACACAGGAGCACCAGCTCCGTGGCCTCGTGGGGCACCCCCGACCAGGTCAGGGGCGGCGAGATGTTCTCGCCCTCCCCGCTGTACCGACGGGGGATCACCGCATTGTGGTCGAACGCGGTACTGCTGAGTTCAATTCCGCTCACACGCGCCGCCTTACCCGCAACTGCGGCACCGCCACCGGTCCGCACCACAAACACCCCGCTCGGCGGATACCCGAACGGCCTCCGCCGGTGCGAGGGCGAGGCGGTGGCGCGCCTGAACAGTGGACCCGCCGAGGAAGCCGCCCCGACACCGCAGCTGCGGCCAGCAGCGCCCAGGAGCTGCGCCGGCGCCTCATTCCAGATCGTTGCCGGCCAGCCGGAGTGCCACTTCCTGGAGGATGCCTTCGGTGTGCGGCTCGGCGCCCGTCTCCTCGTAGGCGTCCGCGACCGCGTCGAAGGCGGTGATGAAGCCGCTGACCAGGGCGCTCAGCGGTTCGGACAGCTGGCTCAGCATCGCCTGGCCGATCTCTTCGGTGGTCGCGTCGGCGGGAACCGTGAACTGGTCGGGAATGACCTCGCCCAGCAGATCCGAGACCAGGCTCTCGTCGACGCCGGCACGCAGACCCGTCAGGGCGGCGATGGCCTTGAGCTTGATCTCGTTCGCGGTCATGTTCCGAGGATGCCCCGGCAATGGCCGCGTCGGCATGCGCGCGGCGCGCTCGGCTTCAAGGATGGGAGCATCCGAAGCCGACGGCGGAGCGGAGGAGGGCCGAAGTGGATGCCCGAATTCCGACGACGATGCGGGCCTGGGTGGCACCCGCCGCCCGCCCGGGGACGGTCGAGTGCGCCGAGCTTCCCGTACCCGCTCCGGCGCCCGGGGAACTGCTGGTCCGGGTGCACGCGTGCGGTGTGTGCCGGACCGATCTGCACGTCCGCGACGGCGACCTGCCGCCCCACCGGGATCGGGTCGTACCCGGCCACGAGGCCGTCGGCGAGGTCGTCGCGACCGGCAGCGGGGTCACCGGACCACAGCTCGGCACCCGGGTCGGCATCCCGTGGCTGCGCAGCACGTGCGGTGCGTGCCGGTTCTGCACGCGGGGCCGGGAGAACCTGTGCCCTGCGTCCCGCTACACCGGCTGGGACGCGCACGGCGGCTACGCCGAGTACGCCACCGTGCCCGCGCGCTACGCGTACGAGCTGCCGGCCGGCTACCGCGCCGAGGACCTGGCCCCGCTGCTGTGCGCGGGGATCATCGGCTATCGGGCCCTGCGCCTGACTGACCTGCCCGAACGCGGTCGCCTCGGCATCTACGGGTTCGGCGCCTCCGCCCACCTCACGGCGCAGCTCGCCGTCGCGCAGGGCGCCGTCGTCCACGTACTCACCCGCTCCCCCGCCGCCCAGGCCCTCGCCCGGGAGCTCGGCGCAGCCTCGGCAGGCGACGCCGGCACGGGACCGCCGGAGCCGCTGGACGCCGCGATCCTCTTCGCCCCCGACGGCGCCCTCGTCCCCGTGGCCCTGGAGGCCCTGGACAGCGGCGGAACGCTGAGCATCGCGGGGATCCACCTCTCCGACATCCCCCCGCTGGACTACCAGCGCCACCTCTTCCGCGAGCGCACCGTCCGCAGCGTCACGGCCAACACCCGCGAGGACGGGCGCGCCTTCCTCGTGGCGGCCGCCGAACACCGCCTCCGCGCCACGGTCACCGCGTACGACTTCGCCCAGGCCGACACAGCCCTGGACGACCTCGCAGCCGGCAGGGTCCGAGGGGCGGCAGTGCTGCGGATGCCCGTGGGGACGTGAACGGGGAGTCCACCGGGCTGCTGTGCTGTTGCGGTGGCTATATGCCGTAAAGCAGCCAGGCCATGATCCGGTCGAGTGGGTCTTCATACGGCTGGGAGGCAGCCCGGTATACAACCCAATGAGGGGCCGGCTGCTCTGCAGTGTCTGCCGTGTACCTCACCCGCACCGGTATGCGTACCGGATGACTGGCGGCCTGCGGCTCTTGGCGGCGTTCGGCGTCGTAGGCGGACCGTCGCAGTGGATCGTGCAGGGTTTGGTAGGCGTCGATGACCTCGGCCAGTTGCGCAGCAGCCGTCGGCCCGCTCGGACGGGCGTCCGGGTGCAGGGCGCGGATCAGTGCGCGGTAGGCGCTTGTGATCTGCTCCGGGGACGCCTCCGCGTGGAGTCCGAGGACGGTGTAATGGTCGCGCGGCGGCCGCGAGGCGCCCATCTTCCTCACCTCCGGAATGACCGGTCTCTCCCATCCGTGATAAGGCGCGTCGGAAATGTTGTCAACGTAACCCTGGCGGGCTCTTCGACTGGCCGAGAAGGCCCGCTGTCCGACGCGGTAGCCGGGTCGTTGGCGACCGCGGTTTCCCGTATCGCGAGACGGTCACGCTGCACCCGCTCCTCGCGCGTCTCCCTTCGGGCTCTCGTCGTCGACGATCTCCGCGTCGACGACTTCTTCCTCCGTGCCGGACGGCCCGGTGTCGGATGTCGGACCGTCACCGCCTGCGGCGGCTCGTTGCGTGTCGTAGAGGGCGGTGCCGATCTTCTGGGCGACGGCGCCGGCGTGCTCCGTCGCCGTGCGGATGGCTGTCGTGTCCTGGCCCTTGAGCTTCTCCTTGAGGTCCGCGATGGCGGTTTCCGTCTCGGTCTTGAGGTCGGCCGGGATCTTGGACTCGTTGTCACGCAGCAGCCTCTCGGTCTGGTATACGAGCTGTTCGGCGCTGTTGCGGGTCTCGGCCTCCTCCTTGCGGCGGCGGTCTTCCTCGGCGTGCTGCTCGGCCTCGCGGATCATGCGGTCGATGTCCTGGCGGGGCAGCGAGGAGCCGCCGGTGACGGTCATCTTCTGCTCCTTGCCCGTGCCGAGGTCCTTGGCCGTGACGTGCATGATGCCGTTCGCGTCGATGTCGAAGGAGACCTCGATCTGCGGGACGCCGCGCGGGGCCGGCGGCAGACCCGTCAGCTCGAACATGCCGAGCTTCTTGTTGTACGCCGCGATCTCGCGCTCGCCCTGGTAGACCTGGATCTGCACGGACGGCTGGTTGTCCTCGGCCGTCGTGAAGATCTCCGACCGCTTGGTGGGGATGGTCGTGTTGCGCTCGATGAGCTTGGTCATGATGCCGCCCTTGGTCTCGATGCCGAGGGACAGCGGGGTCACGTCGAGGAGCAGGACGTCCTTGACCTCACCCTTGAGCACACCGGCCTGGAGGGTGGCGCCGATGGCGACGACCTCGTCCGGGTTGACGCCCTTGTGCGGATCCTTCCCGGTCAGCTCCTTGACCAGCTCCGTCACGGCCGGCATGCGGGTGGAGCCGCCGACCAGGATGACGTGGTCGATGTCCGAGACCTTGATCTTCGCGTCCTTGACCGCGTTGTGGAAGGGCGCCTTGCAGCGTTCCAGGAGGTCTGTGGTCAGCTGCTCGAACTGCGAGCGGGTGAGCTTCTCGTCCAGGTGCAGCGGGCCCTGGGCGGACGCGGAGATGTAGGGCAGGTTGATCGTCGTCTCCGTCGCGGCGGAAAGTTCGATCTTCGCCTTCTCGGCGGCCTCGCGCAGACGCTGGAGCGCCATCTTGTCCTGGGACAGGTCGATGCCGTAGCCGTTCTGGAACTGCTTCACCAGATGGTCGACGATCTTCTGGTCCCAGTCGTCTCCGCCGAGGTGGGTGTCACCGTTGGTGGACTTGACCTCCACCAGCCCCTCGCCGATCTCCAGCAGCGACACGTCGAAGGTGCCGCCGCCCAGGTCGAAGACGAGGATCGTCTGGTCGTTCTCCTTGTCCAGACCGTAAGCGAGAGCGGCGGACGTCGGCTCGTTGATGATCCTCAGCACCTTCAGCCCCGCGATCTCACCGGCCTCCTTCGTCGCGGTGCGCTGCGAGTCGTTGAAGTACGCCGGAACGGTGATCACGGCGTCCGTGACCTCCTCGCCGAGATAGGCCTCCGCGTCCCGCTTCAGCTTCTGCAGGACGCGTGCCGAGATCTCCTGTGCGGTGTACCGCTTGCCCTCGACGTCACCGGATTCGGGAAAACGCCAGCCCGCCTCGCCGATGTGGCGCTTCACGGACCGCGCGGTGCGGTCGACGTTCGTCACTGCCTGCCGCTTGGCGATCTCTCCGACCAGAACCTCTCCCCCCTTGCCGAAGGCCACCACGGAGGGGGTGGTCCTGTTTCCTTCGGTGTTGGTGATGACCGTGGGCTCGCCGCCCTCCAGGACCGCAACGACGGAGTTGGTCGTGCCCAGGTCGATCCCGACTGCGCGTGCCATCATCGGCTCCTCTCGGATCTGTGAACCTTTCGGCTTGTCAATGCGCCGACGTCCCCAGCAGGGCCGCGGCTGTACCGGTCTGGTGCAGGAGACGCCGCACCAGGGGTGAGGTGACGCCCGCCAAGCGCAGAACGGTGCCCCTTTCAGAGGCCCGGCGCCGGGCTTCCAGCAGGACCCCGAGTCCGTAGCAGTCGCAGAACTCGACTCCGCTAAGGTCGACCTCCACCGTCCGCACGCCATCGGACAATGCCTCATCCAGGGTCACCCGGAGCTGCGGCGCGCTCAGGATGTCGATCTCTCCCGACAGGGCGACCTTGAGGTGCCCGTCGGCGCGCTGCCTGACCGTGGCCGCGAGAGGTGGTGTTTCGGACATGACGCGTACCTCTCTTCCTCCACCGGCTGACGTGGCAGCCGCGGGACCGAGGAGGGAGGGCAGCCCGGGGGGAAGGCCGGGCCGCCCTCCGCATTCCTGCCGCGCGTCCGTCAGGCGTTGATCTCCCCGCGTGAGCCGTCTGCGGCCCGGATCTCGATCTTCCGGGGCTTCGCCTTCTCCGCGACCGGAATGCTCAGCCGCAGGACGCCGCCCTCGTAGGAGGCCTCGATCCGTTCGGTGTCCAGCGTCTCACCGAGGAACAGCCGGCGGCTGAAGGTGCCGGAAGGGCGCTCCGTGATCAGCACGTCGCTGCCGTCTCCGGAGGCGGTGGTCCGCCGCTCAGCCCTGATGGTGAGCACGTCCTGGTCGACAGCCAGATCGATGGACCCGGGGTCCATGCCGGGCAGGTCCACCTCGACGACGAAGGCGTCACCCTCGCGGAAGGCATCCATGGGCATGGCCGCCGGCCGGGCCCCGGTTCCCAGGACCTGCTGGGTGAGCCGGTCCAGTTCAAGGAAAGGATCAGTCCGCATGAGCATCGTCGTTCACTCCTCTCCCGACTCGTCACAGATGCGCATGGCGACACCATCTATATAGCGCGCTGCAATAAACTTGACAAGAGTCGACTCAAGGAGGCCGGCCCGGGCCGAGCGATCACGATGTCGGCAGCTCGTATACGGAGACGTGGTAGCTGCTGGAGTCTTTGAAGGGCACGCCAGACCATCCTCCGGTGCCGCAGGCGTAGTCCGGCAGCCGCGGCCATCGGGCGGCGGGTCCTGGGGGCGCGCGGGGGGCATCGTGGCCTCCGGTGTGGGGCGAGGTCCGGGTGCGGGCGGGCTGCCCGGGCGCGGTAGGCGCGGCGTGCGGCGGCGGTTCCCATGCTCCAGCGGACCATCAGCGCTCGAACGCCGCTTTGGCCAACGCCGTTGCGCTTCCACCCGGCGGGCCGCAGCTCGCGCCGAAGCTCTGCAGGCGGGGCGTACCAGGTGTTCGCCGAGGTGGTCGGTACTTCTTGACAAGGGGTGAATTCCCCCGACCGGAATGAATAGCCGTGAATGGCCGGAGGGCGGACGAAATGAATCCATCGCGGCGGCTGAGGTGAACTCCCGGCGCCCCTCTACCCGTGTTGACCTGCACATACGGGCGGGTATGCTGTGGTCGCGCTTCGGGGAGGACGTGCGCTCCCGCTGCGGAACGACCACAGGGGGAGAGGTAAGTGCTGGAGAGCATCGGCCTTGAGAATCGTGACCGTGACGTTTATCGGGCGCTTCTCGTCCACCCCGACTGGGATATGCGGGACATTGCACAGAATTTGGGCATGGGGGAAGCGGAGGTCCGGGAGACGCTGGACCGTCTGACCGAGTTCTCGCTGCTGCGCTCCGCCTCCGGAACCGAACCGCTCGTCCCGGCCAGCCCCGAGCTCGGGCTCCTTCCCCTGCTCCAGGTCATGGAAGCCGAACTGGACGAACACCGGGCCAGGCTCTCCCGGGACCGGGCGATGCTGGCGGCCCTGACGTCGGAGTACACCGCGCGGCGGGTGCAGAACGACGTGGCGGGCGTCGAGCGTCTCGTGGGCGTGGAGGCGGTCCGCTCCCGTCTCACGCAGCTGGCCCAGGGTGCCGTCTCCGAGGTGCGGGCGTTCATGCCGGGCCCGGCGCTCAGCCAGGCGGCGCTGGACGCGTCGCGCCCCCTCGACGTGCAGAACCTGACGCGGGGCGTGCGGATGCAGACCGTCTACCTGGAGACGGTGCGCAAGGACCCTGCGACGGTCGAGTACGCCACCTGGTTCGCCCAGCAGGGGGGCCAGACGCGGACCATGCCCTCGCTGCCCATGCGCCTCATCATCTGCGACCGTTCCGTGGCCGTACTGCCGGTGAAGCCCGACGCGAGCGAGCAGGGGGCGTTCGTCATCCGGCTCACCAGCATCGTCACCGCGCTCAACCAGCTCTTCGACCTGACGTGGGAGCGTGCCACCCCGCTGGGCGAGCCCTCCTCCCTCCCCTGTGACGGGCCCAGCGAGCGCGAACTGGCGCTGCTCAGGATGCTCGAGGACGGCCACACCGACGAAGTGATCGCGCGCAAGCTCGGGGTGTCGATCCGTACGGTCCGCCGTCTGATGGCCGACCTGCTCAAGACGCTGAACGCCGAAAGCCGATTCCAGGCCGGCGTACAGGCCACGCGGCGCGGGTGGATCTGACCCGGCCGTCCCTTTCGATTTCGCCGGCCGTGGCCTCCTTATGCCATGGCACGAGGTGGCCGGATCAGTTCTCCTTTGATGTGCTCAAAGGATGACTATGGTGTGCCGGTGTATGCGATCAAGGTATTACTGCAATCGCCGTACGGAGCCCGGACCACCGGCGCGCGCGGCAGCGCCGACATCGGGGAACGGATCCTCGTCGACCCCCAGCCGGGTATCGCCCATGTGAGCCTGGTCCCGCTGTCCTCGCAGGTCGTGGCCATGACCTTCGTGGTCGCCGCCGATCTCCGAGCCGCCGAACGGCTGGCCGCCGCGGCTTGGGACACCTGGCTCGGCCGTGAATGGTCCGCCGACTGGAAGATGTCGTCGTGCGGGGCCGATCTGCTGTTGGGCGTCTGGGCGGCCGCGGAATCCTTCGTCCATGGAACTGGCTTGAATTGACCTGTTGATGCCATGACCTACATGGGCCATGCGGAACCGTCGACACCGGCTAGAGGCTGCGGCCAGTATCAATCGAGACGGGGTACCGCCCCGCGGCAGACCCTTACACAGCTCATCGCCTTTCTCTCGTGCCTTCCCCACCCACCCGTGTGGTTCCGGCATGCCATTTTCCTTGAGGGGTAACCGTGCACAACCGCATGAACCGACTGTTCCGGATGGCCGTTCTCTCCCTTCTCGTCGCCCTTCCTGTCCTTTTCGCCGGCGGCGTGGTTCCCGGCCCGGCCACGGCGTCCGCACCGGCGTCCGCACCGGCGGCGGACGAGTACGTGGACCTGGCGGCGCCCGGCAACTGGGCCTGGGACTAGGCGACCCCTCCCCGTCCCGCTCCGGACGGGCGCGGGCGGTACCCCCTGACTGACGACTCCCCGGCACGAGCCGAGAAAGAAGCGCCACTGATGCAGACCGACATGACGCCGGGCGAACTCACCGACCGCGTGCGGGCCATCTGGGCCGAGGTCCTCGGCCGCTCCGACTTCAGCGACAGCGAGAGCTTCTTCGAGACGGGCGGGCACTCCCTGCTGGCGTCCAAGGTCATGGCACGGCTCGGCCGTGCGGTCGGCACGCGGCTCTCCATGCAGCTGATCTTCGACCACCGCACGGTGGAGCAGCTGGCGGCCGCCGTGCACGCCCAGCTGGCCGCCGGGAACCCCGCGACCGCGGCCGCTGCGGAGACGACGACGGCATGACCCCCGCGTAACAGTGAACCACCCCCCTCTTTCCTGGAGCCACCCCATGTCTCATCACGTCGTCGCCAACGGCGAAGGCCAGCACTCGCTCTGGCCGAACGCCCTGGACGTGCCCTCCGGCTGGCGGGCCACCGGGTTCTCCGGGACCGAGGAGGACTGCCTCGGGCACATCGCGGAGGTCTGGACCGACATGCGCCCCCGCTCCCTGCGCGAGCTGTCCGCGGCCGGCCCCCACGTCCTGGCGACCGAGCGGTTCGTCCTGCGGGAGCTGACCGCCGGCCAGGTCGCCGCGCTGCTCCGCGACGACGCGCCGGGCGACGATCAGGCCCCGGGCTACCCCACCGCGGGGACGCGCGCCGCGGCCACGGCGTTCGGGAGGCGGACCGCGGACCAGCACCTGCGGGGCTTCGGCATGTACCAGGTCGTACGCTGCGCCGACGGCCGGGTGATCGGCGACATCGGCTTCCACGCCCCGCCGCACGAGGGCTGCGTCGAGGTGGGCTTCGGCCTCGTGGAATCCGGCCGTGGCGCCGGGTACGCGAGCGGCGCGCTGCTCGAACTGACCCGCTGGGCGCTGGACCAGCCCGGCGTCACCACCGTCGTCGCGCGCACCGCGAAGGACAACCTCGCGTCGCAGGCCGTACTGGAGCGGGCCGGCTTCCACCGCGGCGCCGAAGAGGCGGAGCTGTTCCACTACACCCGCGTACGGGGTGCCGCATGACGGTGGCCACCCGGCCGGGCGCCGTGCTCTGGCACCCCAAGGACATCCCGGCCTCCGCGACGATCCACGGCGCTGTCGCCGCCGCGGCGGCGCTGCGCCCCGACGCGGTCGCCCTGCGGTACGGGGACGGCCTGACGGTCGGCTACGCGGAACTGGACGCGGCGGCGAACCGGCTCGCCGCCGAGCTGCTGGAACGGGGCGTCGGCGAGGGCGACTTCGTACCCGTCCTGGTTCCGGACGGGCCCGTACTGCCCGCCGTGCTCCTGGCGGTGCTCAAGACCGGTGCGGCCTATGTGGCGCTGCCGGTCGACTGGCCGGCCGGGCGGCTCCAGCAGATCGCCGACCGGTGTGACGCCCGTGTCCAGCTCGTCGGGGACACCGTGGCGGTCGCGCCGGCAGGACCGCAGAGCGTGCGCGTCCCGGCCGAGGTCGTGGCCCTCGCGCCGGAGCGGAGCGGGGAACCGGTCCCCGCCGCCGGCTCGGCGGACTCGCCGGCCTGCGTCTTCTTCACCTCCGGCTCCACCGGCGAGCCCAAGGGGGCCGTGTCACCGCACGCGGCGACCCTGCGCCTGTTCACGCCCGCCCCCTACTCCTGCGAGCCGGTCGCGCCGTTCGGCGACTGCCCGGACCTGTTCCCCGGGCGGGGCCCCCTCGCGCACTTCGGTCCGCGCACCGTCGCGCTGCGCACGTCCTCGGTCGCCTGGGACCTGGCCTCCATGGAGACCTGGGGGCCGCTGCTGAACGGCGGCTCGGTGGTCTACGGTCCGCCCGGTCCGCTCACCCCGGCCGCCGTCCGGGAAGCGGTGAAGGCCCACGGCGTCAACACGCTGCTGATGACGGCCTCGCTCTTCAACACCCTCGTGGACGAGGCCCCCGAGTGCTTCGACGGGATCACCCAGACGCTCTCCGGCGGCGAGCGGATGTCGACGGAACACGCGCGACGGCTGCTGACGGCCCACCCGGCGATCCACCTGGTGAACGGATACGGGCCGGTCGAGTGCACCATCCTGGCCACGACGGTCCGCGTCCATGACGCGGCCGCCCTGGAGGGCGTCGTCGACGCGCCCATCGGCACGCCGCTGCCCGGCACCCTCGTGGTCGTGACGCGGGAGGACGGCACCGTCGCTGACCGGGGCGAGACCGGCGAGATCCTGCTGGGCGGCCCGGGACTCGTCAGCGAGTACCTCGCGGACCCCATGCAGACGGCGGAACGTTTCGTCGAGTCGGTGCTCCCGGCCGAGACCACCGGTCTGCAGGACGACACCCGCGTCCGGCTCTACCGGACCGGCGATCTCGGCGTGGTCGACGAGGACGGCGTGCTCTGGTACCGCGGCCGCGTGGACCGCCAGCTCAAGATCCGCGGAGTGCGCGTCGAGCCGGCGGAGACCGAGGCCGCGCTGCGCCGCGAGCCGGGCGTGCACGACGCCGCCGTGGTCCCGCTGCGCGATGTGCAGGACCGGCCCGTCGGGCTGGCCGCCTGGGTCACCGGCGAGCGGGGGCTGGACGTCACGGCGCTGCGGGAGAAGCTGGCCTCGCTGCTGCCCGGCCCCCTGGCGCCGCGGTGGATAGGCCGGCTCGACGCCTACCCGCGGGGCGGCTCGGGCAAGACGGACTACGCGGAGCTGGAACGCCTCGCCGCCCGTCAGGTCACCGCGCCGAGCGGCTCCACGCCCGCGCGGGGCCCGGAGGAGGAGCTGGTGGCGGCCGTGTTCGCGGCCGTACTGGGCGCCCCGCGGGCCTGGGCGGACACGCACCTGATCCACTCCGGCGGCGATTCCCTGGCCGCCGTCCGGATCGCGCACCGGCTCACGCTCGCCGCCGGCCGCCGGGTCACCGCCGCCGACGTGCTGTCCTCCCCCCGGGTCTTCGAACTCGCGGCGCGCATGCGCGAGCTGCCCCGGACGGCCGCTGCCGCGCCGGGCGCGCACGACGGGAGCGAGACCGCCGAGTGGGAACTGTCCGCGGGACAGATCCGGATCTGGCTCACCGAGCAGCTCGCCCCGGGATGCCCGCAGAACCTGGTCCAGCGCACCACCGAACTCGAAGGACCGCTCGACATCGAGGCGTTGCGCGCCGCCCTGGGCGATGTGATCGACTGCCATCCGGTCCTGCGGACGGTCTACCTCGAGGACGAGGACGGCGTGCCGTTCCAGCGGATCCTGCCGCCCGGCGGCCCCGCGCCCCTGGAGGAGATCCGCGTCCCGGCGGCCGAGCTGCCGGCGCGTGCCCGGGCCTTCGCCGCCGCCCCGGTGGACCTCACCACGGGCCCCGTGCTGCGGCTCGGCGTGCTGCACGACCCGGACGCGGCGGGGCGCGCCACCGCGGTACTGGCCGTGCACCACATCGCGGTGGACGGCTGGTCCCTCCCCGTCATCGTCGAGGACCTGCGCTGCGCCTACGAGGCGCGCTCGCGCGGGCAAGCCCCCGTCCTGCCCGCGGAGGCCGTGGGATACGCGGCCTGGCACGGCGCGGAGGCGGCCACGGCCGATCCCGCCGAACGGGAGCGGCGGGTCGGGGCGTGGCGTGCGGAGCTCGCGGGAGTCCAGGACGTACCGATCACCGCGCCGCCCGCCACGGCCGCGCCCGCCCCCGGCGGGGAGGTCGGCCTCATCGCGGCGCCCGTCGCGCCCGGAGCCGGTGCCGCGGTGCGTGACCTCGCCCGTTCGACGGCGGCCACCCCGGCCGTCGTGCTGCTGGCGGTGTTCGCGCAGGCGGTCTCCGACATCACCGGCGCGCGCCGGTTCTGCGTGGCCGTCCCGGTGGCGGGACGGTCGGACCCCGGGCTCGCCCGCACGGTGGGCTTCTGCGTGAACACCGTCCCCGTGCGCGTCGACACCGAGCCGGGTACGGACCCGCTCTCGCTCGTGCCGGCGCTGCGGCGGCGCTTCCTGCGGGCGCTGCGCGACGAACTCCCGTTCAACGACGTCGTGGCGGCGGCCGGCGGGGACCGAGGCCACCGGATGCCGCTCGTACAGGTCTGCATGGCCTACCAGACGGATGCCGACGCCCCCCTGACCCTGCCGCCCGCCCTCTCGCGCCCCGCCCCGACCCCGGCCGGCGACGGTGGCTTCGAGCTCACCTGGGAACTCTGGCCGAACCATGCCGCAGCCGCGGACGGCGGGATCGCGGGCACCGTGCAGTTCCGCACCGGGGCCTTCCCCGCCGGCGCGGCCCGTTCGCTGCGGGAGCGGCTCGACGCCCTGCTCAGCGCGCTGCCCGTCCCCCCCGCAGCCTTCCAGCCCCACAGAAAGTGACACCACCGGATGACCCCCCCGAGTGAAGCCGTACCGAGCCCCGTGGGGCCGGGGGACCTCCCCCCGGATGCCTGGAACGACACCGTCCGCCCCTTCGGCCGGGAGACCACCCTCCCCGCCCTGCTCGCCGGGACCGCGCGCCGGGTGCCCGGCCGGCCGGCGCTCCTCGACGGCACGCGGACGCTGACCCACGCCGAACTCGACGAGCGGGCGGAGCGGTTGGCCAACCACCTGCGCACGCTGGGCATCGGCAGGGGCTCCCACGTGGGCCTGCTGTCCACCCGGTCGGCGGAGGCCGTGGTCAGCCTCCTCGCCGTGCTCAAGGCGGGCGCCACCTATGTGCCGCTCGACATCCGCTGGCCGGCGTCCCGGATCCGGTCGCTCCTCGCCGGACTGGGCGTCAGCGCCCTGCTCGCCTCCCGGGACCAGCTCCCCACCGTCGGAGCGGTCCGCTGGGACGTCCCCAGCCTGCGGCACGTCGTCGTGCACGACCTGACGACCGAGGACACCTGGCCGGACTCGTTCGACGAGGAAGCCGTCGGCGACCTGTGGAACTACGTGGCGGAGCTGCCGGACCCCCTGCAGGCCGCGGGCTTCAACCTCGCCACCTCCTCCGGACACCTCTACACCGAGGACGAGGTGACGGCCTACCGCGACCACGTCGTACGACTGGCGCGCGAGGCGCTGCCCTCCGAGGGGGGCGCGGTACTGGAGATCGGCTGCGGTTCGGGTCTGATCACGCAGGCCCTCGCGCCGCACGCCGCGCGGTACACCGCCGTCGACCCCGCCGCCTCCGCGGTGGCGGCCGCGGCGGACCGGGCCGCCCGGGCGGGAGCCGCGCTCACCGGCGCCACCGCGTTCGCCCACGAGGCCACGAGCGCCCTCGACCACCCGGTGGACCTCGTGCTGCTCGCCAGCACCGTCCAGTTCTTCCCCGACATGGACTACCTCGTACGCGTCCTGGCGGACGTGCTGGCGAAACTGGCACCCGGCGGATCCGTCGTGCTCGCCGATCTCGTCGATCCGGAGCTCGGGCGGCACACCGGTCTCAGTGTTCCGCGGTCGTTCTTCGCGGCGCTGGAAAGGGCCGTCCCCGCAGCCGCGGTCAGGGTGCTCGGCCGCGACGGCGGGCAGTGGCCCGCCGAACTGGCCGCGCGCTACGACGTGGTGATCACGGTCTCGGCGCGGATCCCCGAGGACAACGGGCTGCGCGCGCTGCGCTCCTGGACCGGCTGGCACGTCGACCGGCGCCCGGCCGCACCGGTGGCCGGCGAGCCCGCTCCGCAGGACGTCGCCTACGTCATCTTCACCTCCGGGTCCACGGGGGAGCCCAAGGGCGTCATGGTCGACCACCGGGCCGTGGTCAACCTCGTCGACTGGATCAACCGGGTCCACGAGGTGGGAGAAGACGACCGGCTGCTGTTCGTCACCTCCTTCTGCTTCGACCTGTCGGTGTACGACATGTTCGGCGTGCTCGCCGCGGGCGGCTCCGTCCGGGTGGTGCCGGACGCGGCGCTGACCGAGCCCGACCTGCTGGTGGACCTGCTCGAACAGGAGCGGATCACCATCTGGGACTCCGCCCCCGCGGCGATGGCCCACGTCATGCCGTTCCTGGAATGCCGTGACCCGCAGGGGCGCGAGGACCTGCGGCTCGTCATGCTCAGCGGTGACTGGATCCCGGTGACCCTGCCGGACGAGATCCGCGGCGAGTTCCCCGGAGCGCACGTGCTCGCGCTCGGCGGCGCGACCGAGTGCACCGTCTGGTCGAACAGCTTCCCGGTCGGGGACGTGGATCCCTCCTGGCCGAGCGTCCCGTACGGGCGTCCGATGCAGAACGCCCGGTACTACGTGCTCGACGCCGGGATGCGGCCCTGCCCGGTCGGCGTCCCCGGCGACCTCTACATCGCCGGCACCTGCGTGGCCCTGGGCTACGCGGGAGCTCCCCGGCTCACGGCCGGACGGTTCCTGCCGGACCCGTTCGTCCCCCCGGGAGCACCGCAGGGGTCGGAGGCCAGGATGTACCGCACCGGCGACCGGGCCCGCTGGCTGCCGGACGGGAACCTCGAATTCCTCGGCCGTCTCGACGACCAGGTCAAGATCCGCGGGTACCGCGTCGAACTGGGCGAGGTGCAGGCGGCGTTGACCCGGTGTCCCGGCGTCAAGTCCGCCGTCGTCCTCGCCCCGGAGACCGGGCACGGGCGGGAGCTGGCGGCCTTCTACGTCCCCGAGGCGGCTGCGGCCGGCGGCGGCGCCGGGGCGGCGCCGGACGAGGTCCTGGCGGCCCTGGGGGGCCTGCTTCCCGCGTACATGATCCCCAGCCGTCTCAAGGCGGTCGCCTCCTTCCCGGTCGGCCCCACCGGCAAGATCGCCCGGGACCGGCTTCTCGCGGACACCGCGGCGGGGAACGCGCACCCGGGCGTCCGGTGACCCCGGCCGCGACCCCGGCGGCGGCGGAAGCGAGGACCACGGCGGGCTTCGCCGGCGGCCTCGCCCCACGGGTGTCCGTGTGGTCGATGCGCGTGCCGCCGGCCCACGAGCTCGACGCCCTCGACCTGTCCGTGCTCGACGCGGAGGAACGCCGGCGCATGACGACGTTCCGGCACGAGGCCGACCGGGTCCGCTACGGCTTCGCACACGTCGCCCTGCGCCGCGTCCTGGCCGCCCGGCTGGACGTCGATCCGTACGCGGTGCGGTTCGGCCGCGACCCCTGCCCGCTGTGCTCGGGGCCGCACGGGCGGCCCGTACTGGACGAACCCGCCGTACGGACACGGTTCTCCCTGTCCCACAGCGGCCGGCGCGTGCTGATCGCCGTCGCCGAGCCGACGGTGGGCGTCGACGTGGAAGGCATCCCGAGCGGAACGACCGTCACGGACGTGGGACGCGCCCTGCACCCGGCGGAGCGCGCCGCGATCGCATCGGTGCCGCTCGCCGGGCGGGCAGCCGCCTTCGCCCGGGTGTGGGCGCGCAAGGAGGCGTACCTCAAGGGCATCGGCACCGGCCTGGGGCGGGACCTCGGCAAGGACGACACCGGGTCCCCCATCGCGGGCTGGCGGCTCGTCGACCTGCCCGTGGACGACGCGCACGCGGCGGCCCTCGCGGTGCACTCGCCGCTGGCGCCGGCCGTCGACATACGCGATTCGCTGCCTTAGGGCAATTCTTTCGCTTTTCCTTTGCCGCCACCGGTGTGCGTATGCACAAAGAAAAGGTTGACAGGGTCGGTCTCGGTCAACATAGTTTTTTATCGGCAAGATCATACGTGGGGGATTCTGTATGTATTTCGACGAGGGGGAGTTCGGCCTCCCGGGACTCCTGCTGATGGAGCTTGATTCCTGGCAGCAGTCACCGCTGGCCGACGAATTTCCCTATGCCAATGTCGTGCGCTACGTCAGATCCGTCGGAAAGCACTTCCTCGCGGCGCCCGTCGTCGAGGCGCTCGTCCGGGCCCGCGCCGGCGGCCCCGAGATCCCCGGTGACGACGCGAGCCGCGACCACCTGCGGCGATTCCTCTCGGTGGTGCTGGACAAGCACGACGGGACCTACGACTACACCACCTACACGGCCCTGGACCTGCTGCGCCCGCAGAAGGCGGTACCGCTTCCGGAACTCGAGGACGAGGTCGGCACGCGCATTGCGTTCCTGCTCTACGATGCCCTCGCATTCGAGAGCGGGGCGGCATTGGGCCACCGCTCCCAGCTGCCGTGCATGCGTCCCTCCCGGGAAGTCGTGGAAAAAAGAATGCGGCACGGGCTCCGGGTCGCCGTGGAAATGGATATGCTGAGCGGCAAGCCCCTGACCCCGAAGGTCTCCGGCCTGCAGGAGCGATTCGATCAGCTCAGCGAAGTGATCGGAGCGGCGCCGCCCGGGATGGCCGCCAGGCTGGACCAGACCCTCATGCCGGTCTACGTCATCCACGATGAATACCTCTTCATCCGGGTGCTCCAGTCATTCGAGTCGATATTCGAGTGCCTGGCCCGGCTGGCGTCGGAGGCGATCCTCAGGCTCGAAGCCCGGGACGCCGAAGAAGCCCTCCTGAGCCTTTCCTCGATCTCCCGGGTGCTGAGCGGCGGACTCCCGCTCTTCTCCCTGCTCGCCACGATGCAGCGCGAGTCCTTCGAGTTCTTCAGGAAGTTCACCGAGGGTGCCAGCGCCATCCAGTCCGTCAACTACAAGACCTTCGAAGCCCTGTGCGGCACGCCCGCGCCCGAGCGCGTCGAGTCCCCGGCCTTCCGGTCCGTTCCCCAGGTGCGCGGCCGCGTCCTGCAGAGCATGACCACCGTGCGCGGGGCCGCGGACGCACTGATCGCGAGCCACGCCCACGCCCCGGAAGTCGAGGCGCGCCTGGCCAGGGAGATGGCCCAGATCGAAGCCGTCCACCAGCGCTGGAAGCGAACCCACTACCGGCTGGCCGTCCGCATGATCGGCTCCGTCAGCGGCACGGGCTACACCGAGGGCACCCCGTATTTGAGATCCGTCATCGACAACCGGCTGTTCCGCCGGGCTGAGGAGACTACGCACTAATGGCACGACGCATCGAAGAAGGCCGGCCGGGCGAGGCCAAGGCGGTTCTCAACCCCAGCGAGCCCAACCCGCTCCTGCGTTTCGAGTACGACCGCGGCAGCAACTACGAGATGGACACCCGGATCACCCTCGCGATGGCCGCCCTGGTCCCCGAGGCGGAGCTGATCAACTCCGATCACCGGATGTTCCAGATCGTCCACCTGGTCAACGAGTACGTGTGGTGCTCGATGCACAACGAACTGGGGCGTGTGGCCGGGGCCCTGGACAACGACGACTTCGGGCTGGCCGGCCGGCTCATGGCCCGGACGAACGGACTGGCGGAACTGCCCGTCCAGTGCGTCCGGATCCTGATGGACCACCTGCCCCAGGCGAGCTTCCTGCGCATGCGCGACCACCTTCCGGCGAACACCAGCGGGCTGGACTCCCCGGGCGGACGCAACCTGCGCCGGGTCTGCCGGGCGGTGTGGAAGTCGTTCGAGGCCGCCATGAAGCGGGGCGGCGTGACCTCCAAGGACCTGATCGAGGAGTTCGCCCGGGAAGGGGGCGAGGCACCCGCCGCGTGGCTGAGCGGGCTCTCGACCGTACAGACCGGACTCCACGCGCTCGACTGCAAGCTCATGGAGTGGAACCAGCTCCACCTGCGCCTGGTCCGCCAGCACCTGGGCGGCCACCCGGCGGCGCGTACCGAGCAGGCCTCCGCGGCCGACGGCGCCGACGGCCCGACGAGCCTGCGCGGTGAACCCGTGAACGAGCTCGAGCGGCTGTCCGAGCGTTCCGTCTTCCCGCTCCTGTGGAAGAGCGTCGACGACGCCTACCGGCAGGCGACCCCGGACCGGACCACGCAGATATGAGCGACGTCGTCACGGCCGGAGCCGAACAGCTCGACCTCTGGCTGGCCGCGAGCCAGGAACCGGAATCCTCCCGCTACAACGTTCCCGTCTGCCTGCGGTTCCAGGGCCGCATCGACGAGGCGGCCCTGCGGGTGGCGCTCGCGCGGCTGCACGAGCGCCACCCGGCACTGCGGTCCTCCTTCCGGGCGGACGAGGACGGCGCGGTGCGCCAGACCGTCGCCGAGCACGTCGAGCCCTCCCTCCGGGTCGTCCGGTCCGACCAGGACCTCGACGACGCGCGCAGGGCGGCCTGGGCCGAACAGGCGGGGCTCCGGCCCCTCGACATGACCACCCCCGGCCTCCTGCGGTCCGACCTCCTGCTGGAGCCCGCCGGAGCCGTGCTGGTCATGACGGGCCACCACATCGTGCTCGACGCCGCCTCCGTCGACCTCCTCGTGGACGACCTCTGCGCGTTCTACGAGCAGGCCACCGGGGCGCAGCCGGCCGGGGCGCGGGCGGAGGAGGCCGGGGAGAGCGGGCAGGACGACGGCGGGGAGCCCTGCGGGCAGGCGGCGGAGGACCTCGCCCACTGGCTCGCGGTCCTCCACGAGTCCTGCGAGATGCTGGAGCCCCTGCCCGACCTGGTCCGCGGCGTGCGGCCCTCGTCGGCGGCGTGCGAGGAGGCCTCGCTCACCGGCGAGTCGCTGTCGGCCCTCCGGGCCCACTTCGAGTCCGCGCTGGTCTCCCCGGCGATCGGGGTCCTCGCGGGGTGGACCGCGGTCCTCCACCAGTGGAGCGGGCAGTCCGAAGGCCTGCTGGGCATCCCGTTCAGCGGGCGGACCGGTCCGGGCCGTGACGACACCGTCGGCCTCGTCGCACGGGTGCTCCCGGTGAGATCGTCCTTCGCGCCGCAGACCCCGTGGAGCGACCACCTGACGGCCGTCCGCGGCCAGGTGATCGAGTCCTTCGAGCACTCGGGCGTGGACACCGGCGCCCTCCGCGCGGAGCTCGCGGCGCAGGGCCGGCGCTACCCCGCCTTCCGGGCCACCTTCACCCACCGCACCGAGCCCGGCGTCAAGCGGCTGTCCTCCGGCACCACCGTCACACGGGCCGACGTGCGACTGGGCGCCGTCAAGCACGACGTGGCGCTGATGGCGGTCGAGGGCGACGGCGGCCTCACCCTGAAGCTGGACTACGACGCCGGCCTCTACCGGCCGGCGACCGCCCGGGCCATGCTCGACCAGCTCGTCGGCCTCCTGCTCGCCGCCTCGGCGAGCCCGTCGGCGCCCATGGGCGCCCTCCTGCTGGAGTCCGACGCGGCCGCCGCGCCCGCGGACGGCCCCGCGGCCCCGGCCCCCCACCCGACGGTGACGCCGCCGCAGATGGTCCTCGACGCCGCGAAGGCCGACCCCGGCCGCATCGCGGTCGTCCACGGCACGCAGTCGCTCACCTACGGGGAACTGGTCGCGGCCTCCTCCCAGGTCGCCCGATGGCTCCTGGAGGACGACGGCCACGCCCAGGCTTCCGCGCGCCAGTCCGAGGAACTGGTGGCGGTGCTGCTCGGCGAGGGCATCGACGCCGTCGTCGCGTTCCTCGGCATCGCCCTGGCGGGCAAGGCGTACCTGCCGATGGAACCCGGGTACCCGGACGAGAAGCTCGCGGCGATCCTGCGTGACTCCGGCGTCCGCCGGGTGCTCACCTCGCCCGACGGCGTGGAGCGCGTCTCGCGCCTCGGCCACCCGGCGCACTCCGTCACCGACGTGCGAGCGGCCGCCGCCGGCCTCCCGGACGTCCCGCCCGGTGTCGCACTCCACCCCGACATGCTCCTCAACGTGCTGTACACCTCCGGATCGACCGGACGGCCCAAGGGCGTGATGCTGTCGCACCTGGGCGTCTCCCGGCTCATGCGGGGCGACGGCTACGTCCGCCTCGAAGCGGACGACAGGATCGCCCACTTGTCCCCGTTGAACTTCGACGGCGCGACCTACGAGATCTGGGGGGCGCTCACCCACGGCGCGCGCCTGGTGATCCTCGACCGGGAGCTGGCGCTCGCACCCGCCGGCCTCCGCGACGCCATCGCGGAACACGGCGTCACCATGCTCATGGTCACCACCCCCCTGTTCCACAACCTCGTCACCGAGGCCCCCGACCTGTTCCAGCACCTGCGGATCATGGTCTTCGGCGGTGACACGGCCGCGATACCGCAGGTGGCGCGCGCCGTGAAGTGGTGCGGTCCGGGAGTGCTGCTGCACGGGTACGGACCGACCGAGAACTCCTTCACGTCGATGTTCACCAAGGTCGACGCGGTGGAGGAGGGGAGCCGCACGCTCTCCATCGGACGCTGCGTCCCGGGAACGCAGGCGTACGTCGTCCACGAGGGGACCTTCGACCTCGCTCCCGTGGGAAGCCCCGGCGAGCTGCTGCTCGGGGGCGTCGGTCTGGCCCGGGGCTACCTCGGCGACCCGCGCCGGACCGCCGAGGTCTTCGTGCCGGACCCCTTCGGCGGCCGGCCCGGCAGCCGTCTCTACCGCACGGGCGACCGGGTCCGCCTGCTGCCCGGCGGTGAGATCGAGTTCGTCGGGCGCATGGACGACCAGGTGAAGATCCGCAGCCAGCGCATCGAGCTCGGCGAGATCCGCTCGGCCCTGCTCGCCGACGCCGCGGTCCGCGCCTGCCACGTCACCACCTGGCGCAACCCGCGCGGCGAGAAGGAGATCGCGGCCTACCTGGTGATGCGGCCTGGCGGCAGCTGGCAGGACGTGCGGTCCCGGACGGCCTCGGTCCTCCCGGAATTCGCCGTGCCGACCGCCTGGGCGGAACTGGACGAACTCCCGCTCAACGCCAACGGCAAGGTCGACTGGCGCAGGCTGCCCGCTCCGCAGCGCCGGTCCGCGCCGCGTCCGGCCACCGCCGGCCGGCCGGCGCCCGCGCCGCCGCACGGACTCGACGCCGTCCGGTCCGCGTGGGGCGAGGTCCTGGGCGAGGTCCCGGCGGACGACGACGTGAACTTCTTCGAAGCCGGGGGCCATTCGCTCCTGCTGGTGCGCCTCCAGGCCATGCTGAAGCGGCACGCCGGTCTGGAGCTGGGCATCGCCGAACTGCTCAGGTACACCACCGTCCGGGCCCAGGCGGCACGGCTGGGCACCCCCGACGGACTCCCGCCGGCCGCCCCGGCCGCCGGCGCCGCCCGCGCCGACGAGCCGATCGCCATCATCGGCGTCGCCGGACGCTTCGCCCAGGCGCCGGACGTGTACGCCTTCTGGGACAACCTGCGGGACGCCCGGGACTGCGTGGCCGGCGCCGACGCGCCGGCGGTCGAACTCGGCGACGGCCGGCTGCGCATCGACCGCTGGGGCCTGCTCGACCAGGCGCGCGCGTTCGACGCCGAGCTGCTTCGGATGTCCCCGGACGAGGCGCGTGCGACCGACCCGCAGCACGGCCTGCTCCACGAATGCCTCTGGTCGGCCATGGAGAACGCCGCGGTCACCCCGGACCGGCTGCGGGGGCGCACCAGCGTCTACGCGGGCTGTGCGGAGACCGGGGCACAGGGATCCCCCGGCGAGGGCTCCCTCGCGGAGGACCTGTCCCGGGCCTTCACCTCCAGGCCCTCCTTCGCCGCCACCCGGTACTCCTACCGCCACGACTTCCAGGGCGAGAGCGTCATGGTCGACACGGCCTGCTCGACCTCCCTCGTGGCGGTCCACATGGCCTGCGCGAGCCTGCGCTCCGGCGCCAGCGACTACGCCTTCGCCGGCGGCGTGTCGATCGCCGACCCGGAGAACGGCGGATACGTCTACGAGCCCGGGATGATCTACGCGACGGACGGCGTCTGCCGGCCCTTCGACGTCCGCGCCACCGGAACGGTGGGCGGGGACGGCGCCGGTGTCGTCCTGCTCAGGAGGCTGTCCGACGCGCTCCGTGACGGGGATCCGGTCCACGCCGTGATCGTCGGCTCGGCGGTCAACAACGACGGCAACCGCAAGGCCGGTTACACGGCGCCCGGAGCGGACGGCCAGGTGGCCGTGCTCCGCAGCGCGCTGCGGGTCGCGGGCCGCGACGCCGGGGACCTCGGCTTCGTCGAGACCCACGGCACGGGCACCCGGCTCGGCGACGCGGTGGAGGCGACGGCGCTGGGCGAGGTCGTCGGGAAGCGGGCCGCCGCGCTGCCGGTCAGCTCCGTGAAGTCCGCGATCGGCCACTGCAACACGGCAGCCGGTGTCGCCGGCCTGCTCACCGCGGTCTACGCGCTGCGGGAGAAGGTCCTTCCGGGCACGGTCAATTCGGGGCAGCCGATCGAGGAGCTCACGCAGAACGAGAGCCTTCGCCTGCTGACCGCGAACGAGCAGTGGCCGGCCGGGGACGCACCGCGGCTCGCCGGGGTGAGCTCGTTCGGAATCGGCGGCACCAATGCCTGCGTGCTCGTGGAGGAATTCACCGAGCCGACTGGGGGGACCCATCAGTGACTGTACAGAACAGGGTTGAACCACCCTTCATCCTTCCCGTCTCCGCGCGGGGCGCGGCCGCCCTGGCGCACACCTCGACCGGTCTCGCGGCCTTCCTCGAAGACCGCTGGGGCACCGCCCTGGGGGATGCGGCGCACACGCTGGTACACGGCCGGGAGGGGTTCGAGCACCGCCTCGCCGTACTCGCCGGCGACACGGAGACCGCGGCGGCCCTGCTCCGGAACCCGAAGGACCCCTCCGCCGGCGTCCGCACGGGCGTGGCCGCCGCGGGCGAGTGCCGTACGGTCTTCGCCTTCACCGGCCAGGGCGGCCAGTACACCGGCATGGCGGCGGGCGCGTACGCCGCGTACCCCGAGTTCCGGGAGTGGCTCGACCGGGCCCACGCGCTGCTGGACGGCGTGCTGCCGTACCCGCTCCTGGACTGCCTGTTCGACCCGGACGGGGCGGAGCGGCTGGCCCGGACGGACATCGCGGCACCCGCGCTGCTCGCCGTCCAGTTCGGCCTGGTGCGCGTGCTCGCCAGGTACGGGATCCGTCCCGACGCGGTGCTGGGGCACAGCGTGGGCGAGTTCGCCGCCGCGGCCGTCGCGGGTGCGGTGTCCGAGGAGGACGCGCTCCTGCTGGTGGCCGAGCGCGGCAGGCTGATGGTCGAGAAGACGGAGCCCGGCACCATGCTGTCGGTCCGGTGCCGCCCGGGCTCCGCCTGGGACACCGCCAGGGTGGCCCGGCTGGTCGCCGACGAGCCCCTGGCGGCGGTCGCCGCCGTCAACAGCCCCCGGGACCTGGTGCTGAGCGGGGAGCGCCGGGTCCTGGAGAGGATCGAGGAGCTGCTGGGCGGCGAGGGCGTGCGCACGCGACGGCTGTCGGTCTCGCACGCGTTCCACTCCCCGCTCCTGCGCCCGATGGCGGACGAGTTCCACCGGGCCGCCGAAGCGGTCGCCTGGTCGGCCCCCGCCTCCGCCGCGTGGTTCAGCTGCGCCGCCGGCCCGATGGCCACGGCACCCGACGCTGCGTACTGGCGGGAGCACCTGCTCCAGCCGGTGGAGTTCTGGGACGCGCTGTCCCAGGTGTGCGCCGGAGGAACCCCGACCGTCCTGGTCGAGGTCGGCCCGCACCCCACGCTCCTCCAGCTCGCCGGGCAGCTGGCCGACCCGCCGGGCCTGGTGCAGACGCTCGACCGTGAGCGCGACGCGGCCGCAGGCCTGGCGGGAGCGGCGGCGCAGGCGTGGTGCCTGGGCGTGCCCGCGGACCTCACCGGCGGCGTGCCCGGCCGCCGGATCCACCTGCCGGGTTACGGATTCGACCGGCGGGTCCACTCGGAGCGACCGGAAAGCAAGCCGAGCCCGAGCCCGAGCGCGGGTACGACCGCGGGCACGGCCGCCGCCGTGGCGCCGGAAGCCGGCCGGCCGTCGGCACGTGACGTGCTCGAAGGCATCTGGACGGACCTGCTGTCCGTCACCCCCGAGGACTGCGCCTCGTTCGTCGAGGCCGGCGGCGACTCGCTGGCCCTGCTGCGGCTGCGCCAGCGCCTCGAGGCCGAGCTGGGCAGCGCGCCCGGCCTGGCCGAACTGCTGGACGCCGGCACCTTCGCGGCGATGCTCGCCCTGCTGCCCGAGCCGGCGGGGGAGCCCTCCGCCGCGGCCCCGGCCCCGGCCGCAGCCGAGGCTCCGGCCGGATCCCCGCGGACGGTGGCCTACCGGCCGTCCCTGGCCCAGCAGCGGATGCTGTTCGTGGACCTGATGCAGGACGACTCCAACCAGCACAACGTCACGCTCGCGGTGGACATCGCCGGCCGGGTGGACCCGGCCGCGATGCGGGAGGCCTTCACCGACGCACAGCGCCGCCACAGCGGTCTGCGCACCGTGTTCCACCAGCGGGGCGGGCAGTTCGAGACGGAGATCCTCGCCGAGCCGGGCGTGGAGCTCTCCGTCCTCGACACGGCACACGCACAGCCCGGCCCGCTCCGGCCGCTCACCGGGGACGAGGACGTCCGGGAATGGGTGCGCGACCTGGGCGAGCCTCCCCTGCGCTGCTTCGCGCAGCCGCCCGTGCGCGCGACGCTGGTCCTCGGACCGGAGCGCAGCCTGCTGGTGATCACCGTGCACCACGCGGTGACCGACGCGACGTCCATGGGCGTCATGGTCGAGGACCTGGCGCAGGACTACCACCGCCGCCGGGCGGGCGACGACACCCCGGCCCGGGCCAACCGCCACCAGTTCCACGACGTCCTCGCCGAACTGGAGCGGGCCGAGCGCAACGACACCACCGGGAGCAGCGCCTACTGGCGGTCACAGCTCGACGGCGCGCCGGACCTGGTGCCCCTTCCCACCGACCGTCCCCGGCCCGAGGTGCGGGCGGGTGCCGGCGCGATGTGGGGCTGCGACCTGGACCCCGCTCTGGCGTCACGGATCCGCGCCTTGTCCGCGGAGCTGAACACCACACCGTTCAGCACCATGCTGACCGCCTACGCGGTCCTGCTGCGCCACCACAGCGGCGCCGACGACATGGCGATCGCGACGCCGGTCACCAGCCGGTCCACCGAGGCGGCGCAGCGGGTCTTCGGACTGATGCTGAACACCCTGGTGCTCAGGGTGAAGCCCGGCCACGACGAGTCGTTCACCTCCTTGGCGAGGTCCGTGAGCGCGGTGGTGCTCGAAGGGATCCAGCACTCGGCGTTCCCGTTCGACAGGCTGGTCGCCGAGCTGAACCCCAAGCGGCACCCGGGCCGCACCCCGCTGTTCTCCGTGATGTTCGCGATGCCGGTGGACTTCCCGCTGCCGGCCTTCGACGGCCTGCCCAGCCGCCCGGTGGAACTGCCCGGCATCGGCGCGAAGTTCGACCTGACCTTGTACGTCACTCCGGCCGCGGACGGCGGTCTGCACCTGGACCTGGAGTACGACCCGGCGCTCTTCGACGAGGCGACGGTCCGGCAGTGGGGCGCCGACTACACGCGGCTGCTGGAAGCGGTGGTGGCCGATCCCGGCAGCCGGCCGTCCCTGCCCGCGCCCGAGGCGTCCACGGCGAACACCGGACCGAAGGAAGGCACGAACATGACGGAAGACGGCGACCGGCCGTTCAGCGATCTCGAACGCTATGTCGCGGATCTCTGGTCCCAGACCCTGAAGACCGAAGTCGGCCGCCCCGATGACGACTTCTTCGCCATCGGCGGCCACTCCCTGCAGGTGCTGACCTGTCTGGTCGAGATCCAGGAACGCTACCCCGACACCACCATCCAGGACTTCTTCGCCTACCCGACCGTGGAGCAGTTCGCCGCCCGGCTCGCGGAACTGGGCGCGGAGGCGCCCGCGGCCCCCGTCCCGGAGACGGCTGGGCGCGCCGAAGCGGTCCCCGAGGCCCGTCCGGCCCGCTCCACCGGGCCGGCGGGGGCCGACGGCGGAGAGGTCCTGCTCACCGGCGCGACCGGGTTCCTGGGCGCGCACGTGCTGGCCGCGCTGCTGCGCGAGCCCGGCCGCCGGGTGACGTGCGTGGTGCGGGGCAGCGGGGAGGTCCCCGCCGGGGACCGGCTCGCCCGGGTGGTCGAGTACTACGTGCCGGACGTCCTTTCCGAACTGCCGGACCGGGTACGGATCATCGAAGGAGACCTCAGCACGATCGGCCCCGACGAGCTGGCGGCTTCCACCGAGGGGGTCCGGGAGCTCATCCACGCGGCCGCCGAGGTGCGCCACTACGGTCCGGACGACCGCTACGCCGCGAACAACATCGCCCCGACCGCCCTGCTCGCCCGCCTGGCCCTGGACCGGGGCTGGCGCATGGCCCACATGTCCACGCTGTCCGCCGTCGGCCCCGCGCCCGGCGACGGTCCCCTGGTCACCCTGCGGGAGGACGACTTCGACCGGGGCGAGAACTTCGACAGCCCCTACGCCCGCTCGAAGTACGAGGCCGAACTGGCCGTCAGGAAGGCGATCGCCGACGGCCTGGACGCGACCGTGCACCGCGTGGGCACGCTGGTCGGCAACACCCGGACCGGAACGTTCCTGCCCGATCCGAGCGTGAACATGATGTACCAGATCCTGCGGGTGATCCTCACCTGCGGCCTGGTCCCCTCGGCGCCGGGGTGGGGCATGGACCTGACCCCCGTCGACTTCGCGGCCGACGCGATCCTGCGGCTCTCGCGCGACCCCGCCCACTCGGGACGCACCTTCCACGTCTCCAACCCGGTGAGCCTCCCCTCGACCGACCTCGCGGTCATCCTCCGCGACCTCGGCTACGCCGTGATCCCCGCCGCCCCGCAGGCGGTGGGGGACTGGCTGGGACGGCCGGGGGCCGACGCGGCCGACGCCAACGCACACGCCTTCCTCGCCCAGTTCGTCAAGCCGGTGCAGACCCTGGTCGAGTACGACGCGCAGGCCACGGCGGAGGCCCTGGGCGACCTGCGCTGCCCCCGGCCCGACGCGGCCCTGCTGCGCACCCTCATCGGCCACGGCATCGAAACAGGCTTCTTCCCGAAGTCCCGGCTCTGGGACTTCGCGACCCTCCTCGACAACACCAACGCGTTTGGAGCAGCACAGTGATCTACGACGTCGTCACCAACGACGAGGGCCAGTACTCCACCTGGCCGGCCGAGCGGGACCTGCCCGAGGGCTGGAAGCAGACCGGATTCCGGGGCGGCAAGGAGGAATGCCTCGGCCACATCGAGGCGGAGTGGACGGACCTCACGCCGGTGTCGGTGCGCGAGCTCCTGGAACCGCAGACCAACACCCTCGGCACGGAGCGCCTGGTCCTGCGGGAGCTGACGCCCGCCCAGGTGGCCGGGCTGCTCGACGAGAACGCCACGTCCGAGGACTGGATCGAGGGCTACCCGCTGCCCGGCAGCAAGAACGCCGCCACGGGGTTCGGGCGCCGCACCGCCGACCAGATGCGGTTCGGGTTCGGCATGTACCACCTGGTCCGCGCCTCGGACGGCCTGGTGATCGGCGAGATGGGCTTCCACCAGCCGCCGAACGGCGGTGCCGTCGAAGTCGGATTCGGCCTCGCCGAGTCCTGCCGGGGCGCGGGTTACGCCACCGAGGCCCTGACCGGGCTCGCCCGCTGGGCCTTCACCCAGCCGGGGGTCGACCAGGTCGTGGGCCGCACGCTGACCGCCAACACCCCCTCCCAGGGCGTGCTGACGCGGACGGGCTTCCGGCACGAGTCCCGCGACGGGGACATCGAGCGCTTCGTCCTCCGGGCGGCGGACCTCGCGCCGGTCTCCGAGCCCCTGGGCCTCGACGACGAGGGCGCTGCCGTGATCGCCGACGTGATCGACGCGCGCCTGCCGGGCGGGCGCCGCCACGAGCTGGTCTTCGCGCCCGGCACCGACCCGCTGGTCCGGGCGGTCCGGGAGGACGGCAGCACGCTGGCCTTCGTCCAGTGCGGTGCCCTCAAGGGCGTCGACGACAAGGACAACCACTTCCTGGACATCGTGGTACGCCCCGAAGCCGCGCGCCGCGGCCTCGGCTCGCGCCTGCTCGCCGAGGCCCGCGTCTTCGCCCGGGAGGAGGGCAAGAGCGGCCTGATCGCCGCCACCGCCGACGAGGACGCGATATCCGGCTCCTGGGTCCGCAAGCACGGCTTCGAGGTGATCGGCCTGCACGGCGTGAGCAAGCGCGCCCCCGGTGCGCCGGCCGCCGAAGCCCCCGACCACCTGGCCGTCCAGGAGGTGGACAGGGCCGACGCCGAGGCCGTGGAGGAGCTCGTCGCCCTCGCGGTGGCGACCTGCTCCGAAGTGGTGCTGCCCGGCGGCGTGAAGCTCAAGCTGGAGCCGGAGACGGTCCGGCACATCGTCCTCGGCAAGGGCGAGGGGGACGGCCTGCTGTTCATCTGCCGCCAGGACGGCCGGCCCGTCGGCTGGCTCGCGTCGGACTCGGTCCGGGAGGGCGGCGTGCGCCTGGTGGACGCGCAGGTGCTCGCCGAGTGCGCCGGTACCGGTGTGCTCCAGGCGCTGCTGGCCGCGGCGGCCGGACGGGCGGACCGGGAGGGGATCACGGTGACCTCGGTCGTCGAGGAGAAGGGCCAGCCCGAACTCGCCGAAGCCCTCGTCCGGGCCGGCTTCGTACGCGAGAGCGGCCGGACGATCTGGCGGCTCACCCTCGACACCGCCGCTCCCCAGGCCTGAACCTCCCCGCCGGCGCCAGGGCACCGGCAGCTCCCGTCGAACCGAAAGATGCGCCCCATGTCCTCAACCAAGCAACATCCGCTCCACGTGATCGGCCTGCTGCCACGCCGCGCCCAGGCGCTGCTGGTCGCCAACGCGGTGAACTCCTTCGGCGCGGGCCTGGTCATGCCCTTCCTGCTGGTGTACTTCGGAGACGTCCGCGGCCTCGACATCCGGACCGGCCCCGCGGCCATCGCCGTCACCGGCCTGTGCTCGTTCTGCTCGGGGCTCGTCTGGGGCCACCTCCTGGACAAGTTCAGCTACCGGCTCGTGATGCCGGTCGTCATGATCATCGCCGGTGCCGGCACCAGCCTCTACGCCGTCGCCGACCGGCCGTGGATCGCGCTGGCGGTCGCGGCCCTGTACGGCCTGGGCATGGGCGGCGTGGGCACGGTCACCAAGACGATGTTCGCCACGGTGGTCCCCAAGGAGCACCGCACCCTGACCTTCGGTCTCGAGTTCACCCTCTTCAACGCCTTCGTCGGCCTCGGCGTCCTGGCCGGCGGCCTGGTCGCCGCCGGCACCCTGCGCAGCTACCAGCTGCTCTACGTGGGTGACGGGCTCTCCTTCCTCATCACCGCGGTGGCCTTCCTGGTGCTCCTGCCGAAGTCCGCGCAGCCGCAGAGCCCCCAGGCCAAGGGCGACCCCGACGCGCCCAAGCCCTCCTACCGCACCGTCCTGCGCACCCCGGCGCTCGCGCTGGCCCTGTTCGGCATGCTGCTGTGCGCGACCGTCTCCCTCAGCCAGTTCCAGTCCGCGCTGCCGGGCTACGTCACCGTCAACGACGCGGTCACCCCGCGCGGGATCTCGGTGGCCTTCATCGCGAACGTCGTGGTGATCGTCCTCGCCCAGTTCCTGCTCATGCCGCGGCTCACCGGGGTGCGCAGGAGCGCCCTGATCTCGGCGTCGGGCGTGCTCTCGGCGGCCAGCTGGGTGTGCGTCTACTTCGCCGGCCTGACCTCCGGGACCGCCGCCGTGGTCACGCTCATCGCGGGTGTCGCGATCTTCTCGGTCGCCGAGGTCATCGTGATCCCCGTCGTCGCCGCGCTGATCAACGGACTGGTCACCGACGAGGTCCGCGGACGCACCAACGCCCTCTTCTCCTTCGTCATCTCCGGCGGGATGATCCTCGGCCCGCTGCTCACGACCGCCCTCCTCGACGTCAACGACGGCAAGGTGCTGATCGTGGTCCTGGCGGCCGGCAGCCTGCTCGTCCCGCTGGCCGGGCTCAGGCTCCGCCGGAGCCTGTCGGACGAGCACGACCTCCCCGAGGCGCAGACCCCGGACAAGGCCGAGGCCGCCCCTCAGGAAGAACCGGCCGCGGCCACGGCCTGATCCCCGCCCGGCCCGGGCCGGAGGCCTGCGCGTCCTCCGGCCCGGCGCCCCCGCCCTCTCGAAGAAAGACAGCACTGATGACGACTGCAGCGAGGAAACCGTGACGAGTTCACTGATCGACCGGTTCCGTGACTTCGGGGACACGGACGCCCTCGTCGTCGACGGAGTCCGGTACACGTACGCGAACCTGGCGGAACGCGTCCGCGACTGGCGCACCTACCTCGACGAACACGGGGTCGGCGCCGGCCAGGTGGTGGCCCTGGAGGGCGCCTGCGACGCCGACGTGTGCGCCGCGTTCGTCGCACTGGCAGACCGGGGCGGCATCACCGTGCCGCTGCCGCGTTCCTCGGGTGCCAAGCGCGCGGAGTACCACGAGACCGCCGAGGTGGAAGTCGCCGTCGTCGTGGACGGCAAGGGGGGACGCGTCCTCGAGCGGACCGGCCGGACGGCAACGCACGCCCTCCACGGACGTCTGCGGGACGCCGGGACACCCGGCCTGGTGCTGTTCAGCTCGGGAACCACGGGGCGCAGCAAGGCGATCGTGCTCGACCTCGGCAAGATGCTCGCGCAGTACGGCGAACCGTCCCGGGCGCGACGCACCCTGGGCTTCCTCAGCATCGACCACATCGGCGGCATCAACACCCTGCTGCACACCCTGAACCACGGCGGCACCCTGGTCACGGTCTCCGACCGCAGGCCCGACACGGTGTGCGCGGCGATCGCCTCGTTCGGCGTCGAAGTCCTGCCCACGACGCCGACGTTCCTCAACATGCTGCTCATCTCGCACGCTCACGAACAGCACGACCTGAGCTCGCTGCGCCTGGTCACCTACGGCACCGAGCCCATGCCCCAGCGCACGCTCGAACTGCTCCACCAGGCCCTTCCGTCGGTGCGGCTCAAGCAGACCTACGGTCTCTCGGAGCTCGGCATCATGTCGACCAAGTCGAAGGGCGACGGCAGCCTGTGGGTCAAGCTTGGCGGCGCGGGGTTCGCGTACCGGATCGTCGAGGGAATCCTCTGGGTCCGCTCCGACACGGCCATGCTCGGCTACCTCAACGCGTCCGCCCCCTTCGACGCCGACGGGTTCTTCAACACCCAGGACGCCGTGGAGACCGACGGCGACTACGTACGGATCCTCGGCCGCGTCACCGAACTGATCAACGTGGCCGGGGAGAAGGTCTACCCCAGCGAGGTCGAGAGCGTGCTGCTCGAAATGCCGAACGTCGCCGAAGCCACGGTCTCCGGAAGGCCCAGCCACGTCACGGGAATGGTGGTGAAGGCCACCGTGAAACTCGTCAGCCCCGCGGACCCCCGTGAGGTCACCCGCCAGGTCCGCGAGTACTGCGGACGAAGGCTCGAAGCGTACAAGGTGCCGCTCGTCGTGGAGGTCTCCGACGCCGACCAGCACTCCGACCGGTTCAAGAAGGTGCGTACCCCCGCATGACAGAGAACACCGATACCGGCAGCACGATCGTGGAGAAGGACGCCGACGAGGGCCGGGTGGCCGTCGTCAGCGGGGGCAGCCGGGGGCTGGGACGCGTCCTGGTCGAACGCCTGCTCGCCGACGGCTGGCGTGTCGCCACCTTCAGCCGCTCCGCCTCCGACTTCATCGCCGAAGCCAGCGCCGCCCACCCCGAGTCCTTCTACTGGGAGGCCGTCGACCTGGGCGAGCCGGAGACGGCCCGCGGCTTCGTCCGCAACGTCCACCGCGTGTTCGGCAGACTGGACCTGCTCGTCAACAACGCCGGCATCGTGCGTGAGGAACTGCTCTTCACCATGCCGCCGAAGGCGATCGAGGCGCAGATCACCGCCAACCTGGTGGCCCCCATCATGCTCACCCAGGCCTGCGCCCGGGTGATGACCCGCCAGGGCGGCGGGGCCATCGTCAACATCTCGTCCATCAACGCCATCCGCGGCTACCGGGGCGTCTCGGTTTACGCGGCGGCCAAGGCGGGCCTCGACGGCTTCACCCGCAGCCTGGCCCGTGAACTCGGCGGCAACGGCATCCGCGTCAACTCCGTGGTGCCCGGCTACTTCGACAGCGCGATGACCGCGGAGATGCCCGCCGCCCACCGCGGACGCATCGAACGCCGGACCCCCCTCGGCAGGCTCGCCGCGGCGGACGACGTGGCCGACGCCGTTCTCTACCTCAGCTCCCCCCGGGCGCAGTTCGTCACCGGGCAATCCATGGTCATCGACGGAGGTCTTACATGCTGAACGCACGAGAGTCGATCGAGGCGGAAATCGTCCGCCTGGTGCAGGGAGCGGGCGGGGACGCGCCCGCGCTCTCCCCGGCGACCGACCTGGTCGGACTCGGCCTCACCTCGCTCATGTTCGCCGAACTGCTCATCGGCCTGGAGATGGAGCTCGGGGTGGACCCGTTCCAGGGCGAGACCTCCATCGTCGAGATGCGGACGGTCGGCGACCTGGTCAAGGCCTACGACGACGCGCTCGGCGCAGAGTCCGCGCGAGGGTGAGGGAGGGCGACCTTGAGCATCTGCGTTCTCCGCGGCCGGTCGACCGCCGTCGTGGAACCCGCTGAACTGACCCTGATCCTCCTGCACCACGCGGGAGGGTCGGCGGGGAGCTTCGTGCCCCTGCTGCCCCACCTCCCCGAGAGCTGGCGGATCCTGGCCCCGGAACTGCCGGCGCGGGCGACCGCACCCCGCCAGCCGGTCTGCCCGAGCGTCACGAGCGCGGTGGACTCGTTCGCCGAGGGGCTGAGCGGAGAACTCTCCGGCCCCTATGCGGTCTTCGGCCACTGCCTCGGATCGCTGATCGCCTTCGAGCTCGTCCACGAACTCGCGAAGCGCGGACACCGGCCCCTGTGGGTCGGCGTTTCCGGGAGCCCGGCGCCGCAACTCGTCGTCCCCGAACCGGCGAACGGCCGGCCCGAGGACTGGACGCGCGAGCAGTACGTCGCGTACATGCGCTGGCTGGGCGCCACCCCCGAGGAGCTGTGGAACAACACCGTCCTCGCGGACCGCATGATCACCGCGCTGCGCAACGACCTCGTCGTCAACCACGGGTACCGGTACGAGGACCGCGCGCCCCTGGCCTCTCCGCTCTCGGTCATGAGGGGGGACGCCGATCCGCTGGTCAGCGCCGAGGAGATGCGGCCGTGGTCCGACCACGCGGACGCCACGGACTTCCGCACCTGGCCCGGGGACCACTTCTACCTCTTCGACCGCCCGTCGGAGGTGTCCGCCGGGATCGTCGGCGCCATCACCGAAGCGGCCGCACGAACCGAGACGACGGGAGTCCGCTGATGGCGACCCGATC